>SSMV01000124.1 GCA_004799435.1 Bradyrhizobium sp. | reverse complement strand
GGAGGCCCATGAGGTCGGGCCCCTCGATCTCTTCGACAACGCTGCGGCTCTTACAGAATCGAGAGCAAAGAGAATCGCCCGATCGCGGGCCTTCCAGCAGCGCGTTACTGATCTGTACCAGTGCCGATGCGCAGCCTGTGGAAACGCGTTCAGGAGCCCAGCGGGCGACCTCTATGAAATCGAAGCGGCGCACATCGTGCCGCGCGGCTTAAAGGGTGCGGACGACGCAAGGAACGGCCTCGCCCTCTGCCGTTCACATCACTGGGCATTCGACAGGGGACTGTTTGGGGTTGGCCAATCGGGCGGGATTGAGGTCCCGCCCAAGGTCGCCGCACTGAGAGAGAATCGACATCTTACGCCGCTTGTGGCCCAGACCCTGCGGCCTCCAACAGACCCCGCCTTTGCACCTGCAAAGGCGGCGTTGGCCTGGCATTGGAGCAACGTGTTTGCACGAAATTTCTAGGCCGCAGCGTCACGCTACGCCTAGATCATTGCCCCCCAAAGGGATGGTCGAACGACGCCGACAGCGCCAAGTGGCTAACATTCAAAGCAGAGGGGGGAGGCGACTGCGCCCGAATTGACGCCGGCCACCGACTAGGATCGCGATGATTTCTTGAACTGAAGTCGTTTCGCCCATGCAATCGCTGTTCACCTGGCGGGGAAGCGTGCGTCGTGGTGGGACAGCCGGCACGGCGGAAAGCGATCGTCCGGATGGGGAAGCGTCCGCCAAAACCGTTGTCGTGGAGCGAAGCGCCCGACTTCAAGCGAAAACCCTCAAGGATCAGCATTGGTAACTCATGGGCGCTTGGCCCTGGTTATCCTGCTGTCCTTGATGGGCTCGGCCGCTCGTCCTTCGTCCGCGAGGTACGAGCGGGCGTAAAGGCAAGGCTTTTTGATTGAAGTCGGGCGTTGAGTGTGTTTCGGCTCTGCGTTTGACCCACCAATTGGAGTGGGCCCCTCGGGCCGGACAGGCGTCAGGCTGCGGATTGGACCGTGGGCCGGGGGTTGCGATCCTCGAACTGTTGCGGGCTGAGGTAGTCCAGCGCGGAATGTAGGCGACGGCGATTGTAGACGTCGTCGATGAAGCGCGGAAGATCCTCGGCGACATCGGCGAGCGTCTCGTAAGCCATGGGATAGACGGCCTCGACCTTGAGCGTCTTCATGAAGCTCTCAGCTTTGGCGTTGTCGTACGGGTTGCCGCGCCGTCCCATCGAACCGACAAAGCCACGCCGAAGCAAGGCTTCCCGGTAGGCTTGAGCGGCATATTGCGAACCGCGATCGGAATGGTGGATGCAACCCGGCGGAGGCTTTCGCCCCTCGATCGCGGCGTCGAGCGCGGCCAGCGTCAGGCGGACGTCGATCGAGCGACTGATTGCGTAGCCAACGGCACGGCGCGACCAGGCGTCGAGGATCACCGCGACATAGGCGAAGCCTTCGACGACGGCGACATAGGTGATGTCGGCGACCCAGAGCTGGTTCGGTCCGTCGACGATCAAGTCTTTGGCTCGATTGGAATAGATCGGCTGATCGTGATCGCTGTCGGTTGTGGCGACATACCGGCGTCGCCGGCGCGGCTGAAGGTCGTGCTCGCGCATCAGTGGCCGGATCTTCTTGTGATTGACGATCATTCCGCGATGGCGCAGCTCGGCGCGAACGCGCCGCCAGCCGTAGCATTCGAACTCGTCGCAGATCGCGGCGATCGCCTCGACGATTGCGGTGTCGTCGCACGCCGCAGTCGGCGGTTCGTAGTAGGTTGAGCGCGAGATCCCCATCAGCCGGCATCCTTCGGCGACGCCGAGACCGGGGGGCCGACAACGGCGGACGTGCTCGCGCTGTTCGGCCGGGGTCCGTTTTTCAGAGCCCCCTTTAGAAACTCCAGTTCCAGCGCCTGCTTGCCGACCAGCCTCTCCAGAGCGGCGATCCGAGCCTCATATTGATCGAGCAGATCGGCGGCGGCCGCGTCCTCGTCGAAGACGCCAGCCTGGTATCTCTCGACCCAGAGACGGATCAGATTGCGTGAGATGTCGTGGCGCTTCGCCAACCCATGGAGCGTCTCGCCGGCGAGAAACTCCTGAGCGACCTGGCGCTTGAACTCGATGCTGTGGGAACGATGTCTGACCATGGGCTTCCATCTTTCGAAAGCCCGGCCCACGGTCCAATCCGCAGCCTGACGCCTGTCCGGCCCGAGGGGCCCACTCCAAATCGGCGTCCAACACGGACCCACCTCTTGCTTCTTAAGCCGCTAGATTCGTTCCTGATTTCGACGCCTGACTGGGTCAATGTTGGACGCCGAACGGGTCAATATTGCGAGCCGATTCACAGTGGTCGTCGTCGCGCGAATTGCTGCGATGGCGCGACGAATTCATCGAGGCTGGTTGGCGTGCGGGGATGGACGCCTCCCTTCGCCGCTTGGTCGATCTCGCGGCTGCAGAGACCTTGGACCCTTCCGCTGCCTCTGGGGCACGCCGGACGCCTGCGCGCAGCCCTCGCGGCTCTTGGCAGCGGCGCGAACATTCGTCTGCGCTCTCACAGGCTAGTCGACTCTAGCGATACGCTGTCAGCCCCGCCGCGTTGGCCTGCAGCTCGGCGACACGAGCGCGAATGCCTGGGTGCGATGCGCGCTTGCGCGCGTTGGATTCGAACGAACTGCCCTTGCCGTTATAGGCCGCCTCGCGCGACGCCTCGACGGCGTTCAGGCCCTCGAACAGGCCCTTCGCCACTTTCTTGAAGCGAACGTCGGCGATAATCGACACGTTTGATTCCTCTACAAGTCCTCTCGCCGCAATCCAGACACAATCCAGACTCGACCGGGACTCAAGTCAGCCGCCCGCCCATTCATTGGCCGAGCGCTGGCAGCGCTCGCCGATCAGCACCATATCGCCGTCGCGGTCGTCGGAAGGCGGCCCGCTCAACCCTACCGCTTCCGATTCGCCGACTTGCGCACTGACAAATTGGTCGATGTCGACCTGGCCGCCTTGCCGCTCGGCGGACTGCCCGTCCGCAGCTGCCGTTACGCACGTTCGCCACCATGAGTTCAGCCGGCGCTGCGGCTTTCAGGGCCCTGGGAAGTCATCAGACGACGGCATGTATCGAGCGGCGGACTCTATTTATCGGCCGCCATTAAGATGGCCAGCATGGCGGGGGAAAGTACGCAAGGCTTGTCTGCATAATTCGGGATAGGCTTGCCCTCGCCTGCGGGCTCGCGCGGGGCGTCCCGAGCGCCGGCCGCTAGGTGCGGATATTTCTCGATCAACTGGTCCCGCGTCGGCCTGTTCGATCGATCAATAGTTTGCGGGGCCGTTCGCCGAGCGCGCCGAGCGGCTGCCTCGCGGATAGGCCGCATAATTTGTTCGCAAGCCTCGCGTACCTCAGCGATCGACGGTAGCCATTTTACTTGGCTAGCAAGCCCGGTGCGCGGGTCGGTCACGCGCCTAACCACGGCCTCGGGGAAATCCGTCAGCGTCAAAACCAGGGCGGACGCGAATGTGTCGGCGTCGTGCGCCTCATCGCGCCGATAGCAACCGATGAGTCGGGTTGCTAGGATCGTCGCCGTTGCCGGCGAGCAAAAGTTTTGGTCGGTCGCCGAAGTCAATGATCTTGTCGTGTAATCGCCCAAGTGCTGCACCTGTACCGCCCCGCTGTTGAGGTTGCGCCCTCACGGGCTGAAACTGTCCCATGCGGTCGAGCCACGTTCGCCAAGCCGCCGCCCAGTCGGCCATAAGCGAGCCCTTCGACAGATGATGGTCGCGAAATTTTCGCCATTCGGCGCGAAACAGAGCTTCCGTGAGACCCGCTCCCGAAGCCTCTGCGACATCTGTCGGCGTCGGCTGTTGGTTGGCCGCTATCGGCGTCCGGCTCTTTGCGCGGTGGAACTTAGGCGGCGTCTGCGCTGCAATACGGGCACGCCCCTCGGCAATATCGGCGTCCCCGGCCGTGTCGCGCGCCAACAATGAGCGAAGCGAATTGTTGTCTTGGTCCTCGGTCCTAGGTCCAAGGTCATCGGTCCTAGGTCCTAGGTCGGGCGGGAGGGCTCGCGAGGGTTCGGCGGTTGCTCGCGAGGGCTCGCGAAGATTCGACAAATTGCGATCGGAAGGTGGCACATGTGCGCCAACAACGGGCGGGCTAGCTAGGAACTCCGGCAAGCGCGAGGGAGATGGCTTGTCTATTTTTTGGTGTTTTATCCATTGGGGGATATCGAGGTACGCCGAACCCTCGGCCGAATACCGGCGAACGCAACCGACCGTCTCTAGCTCGCCCAACCACGCCTCAATCATAGCCGGCGCGTCGTCATCGAAGGGGAAAAGAAGGCTCGCGAGCATGCGGGGCGCGGCTCGCGTGCGCCCAGCGTCGTCCGCGATCGTCCAAAGCAGGATGAACAAGAGCCGAGCGTCGCGCGAGACCTTCCCGATTGACTCCGATTGCGGGAACTCAGGCTTGATCGTGCGTATGCGCGCCATCAGCCCAAACCCTGCGCTCTGACAAGGCCGGCGACCCCGATAAGCGCCCGTTCAGCCCGCCCATCATCCGCGACCCGGGCAAACAGGCCCACTAGTGATGGCCATCGGCATATCGCTTCGGATCTAGCGGCGCTTTTCGTTCCGATCTTCCTCGGCACAATGCCGACCAGTCGTTTCTGAGTCGGCTGGGTCAAGAGTGCGACTTGTACGCCGAGGGCGGCTGCGACGTCTTCGACAACGCTGCGTGGTCTTGCGAAGCTGAAGGCGAGACCGAGCCGCGCGATGACGCAGTCCTGACACTTGCGCCAGTCGTCGCCCGCGAAGGAATGGCATACGAAGCTGTCGGGAGACGATGCTGAGATCTTGACGCTCTGGCTTTGGTCGCGTGCGCCATGGCCGGGCCCGGGCACGAGCACGTCGGCGCCAACGACCTCACCGCCGAGAGAGCGCGCCAGCTCGCGAAACGAAAACGGGCAGGTCATCGGCGCGCCTCCGCATTTCTCCGCCATTTTCCAAAATTGAGTCCTGTCGAGTCCCGCTTGACAGAAGCTTGCCGCAGTCGAACATCGTTGCTCGCTCTAAGAGCATTTTCGATTGTGGACCGCGTTGCAGTCCGCTTCGGCGCAATAAGTCCTGTCTGCCGCGACGCAATTTTCCGCCGCCTAGATTTCGCAATGACGATTCGAATTGCTGATGGAAGCGAGCGGGAACCCCGCCAGAGCGAGCGCCCGAGCTCGTTTAGCTCAGCGATTGCATTAGGCTCGGTGCCTTGGGGCCGCTTGCTTTCGACTTGCCTGGACATCTCTAAACCTCGCGAGTCGAGGAAGATGTCCTTGGAGCGCCAATCTTAGATTGCGCCCATTCGTCCAAAGCGTCGCGGGTGTACAGAACAATCCTGCCCGCCTTTCTGTAGGTCGGACTGTCGCCGGTCACCGCTCCTTTCGCGAGCGTACGCTCTGCGCCAAAGCCGTATTTTCGCAAGAGATATGCCGCGGCAGCGGCACGGCGGAGGAATTGGATTTCCATGTGTCGCCAACTGTGTTGGTCCGGAAATTTCCGGGGCGACACTCGAACTAGGCCCTATTTCTTGTCGGGTCAAAATGGTCATTTCAAAGATTGATTTGCCCGCTCCCTTTCCCCTCGGGCGCGTCGTCATCTGGTTCGTTGGGGCCACGAGCTCCCTGCCGACGCTTCAGTCGATAACACTCGGCGCGCGTGGCTTCACGGGTTTTTCCTTCGATGCCGAGCAGCTCGCAAACGGCGGCAACGAACCGCTCCATTGGCCCGTCTACTGAGAATCCGGCCCCTGCACGGGCATTGAGATAGAGGTCAACAATCCGGGAGTGGACGTCGGACTTCCAGGTTCGCCTACCGGAACGATGATCGCCGCCGCGTCCGCTTCTCGTGCGGGTTCTGTTTGCCAGATCCTCGAGGATGCCATCGAAGTTTTCGTCTGGAATTCGCCATCCCTTCAGTGCTTCCAGAAGATTTGATGCACAACGTGCAATCTCTTCCCGCTGTGGGTCCTGAATCCGCACAGAATCGGCAAGCTCCAAAATGCGCTCTTGAAGACGCAGGCTGTCCCATGCCTTGGAATAAAGTTCAACCGAGTCGCAGATTTCTTTCAAACGCTTGTATTTCCCATTGGAACTCAGTCCCCAATCACGGCAGCGTAAACGAACCACTTTTTCTCTGGATTCCCGTCCCCTACGCCCCAGCGCGCCGACGTCAATAAGAGGTCTGTCATCCTCACGCGTCATTGTGCGACGCGGTTGCGGCGTCAAGCGAACAACTGGTTGTTCAGGTATCGGATGGTCATCGTTGGACATTGAATTTGCCGTTCGCCTAAGTTTAGTTAGGTAAATAACGACGAGAGTTACCAGTTTACTTGGTACAATCTTGCATATGAACTTAGCTGAGGCCATTCATCGATGGTGTAAGCGATGCGAATGTTGATTGCGACCCACCTTATGACGTCGCAAAGCGGACAAACACGGGCGTGACCCGCGGCCTCGCCTCAACATCTCAGGGTAACCATCCGTCGCGTGCACCGCGACGCCACAGACGCCGTCCTGGCTAGCGCCGCCGCCATCAACGCGGCGCAGGCGTACCCAACCGGACCACCGCTAGCAGCACAACGAGGTCGCAGCAGAGCCAACGGAATACGTCCGCCACTAACTCCGAACGCGGGCGCGCTTGAGTGGCACGACGTCGGCCGATTCGCGGGAAGGCGTCAAGGCCGCAGCGACCTTGTTCCCCACAGCTTCCGACAAAACTCGAATCGGGTCCACTGTTCGCGCGACATATGCGCTTGTCATGGCCACAGTCTTGTGACCGAGCAAATCGCGAAGCGTGAACGCCGTGCCGCCCGCCATTGCGCCCAGCGTTGCAACCGTGTGGCGCGCGTCATGCGGCCGAGCGTTGGTCACTCCGGACCCTCTCAATAACCTTCGCCAAAACGCGTGATAGCTACCTTTGGTCAGCGGAATGTCACCGACGCCTGGGCCACAAACGAAGCATCCGTCAGCGTGCCGCGCATTGGCCAGGAACGCTACCGCTTGCGTATTGAGCGCAACCACTCGCGCGCCCGCTTTTGCATCCCGCAGCCGAATGGTGCCTTCGCTCAATTCAATATCGCTCCATTTTAGCGCGGCGACCTCGCCGAAGCGCATACCCGTCAGGAGCAAGAGTCGCGTCGCAAGAATGAAATGGGCGAGCTCCGCCCCTTCGCGTTCAGCTTGAGCAATCCATTCACCAATCGCGCGCAATTCCTGTCCGGAAAAGAACCTCTCGCGCCGCCTCTCGGGAAAGAGCCTTACGCCGATGGCTGGGTTGTCTGGTCGTAACTCCCACTCCATGTGCGCGAGACTCAGCATTTTGCGAAGGACAGCAAGGCAACGATTTGCTCCGTAAGGTGTCGCGCTCATGCCAGCATGCCACCGACTCACGTCAGCCCGCGTAATGTCGCCAATCCGCGTTGCCCCGAACGCCGGAAGAATGTGGATTTTCAGGAGAAGTTCAACCTCAGTCGCCCATGATGGTTTGTTATGGGTTCGGACGTATTCAGCGACATAGCGTGCCGCGACTTCGCGGATCGTCGCCTCGCGTCGCTTGCGGGAGCGCTCCGATGCTGGATCTCCGCCATGCGCGACGTCGCCAATGATTCGCCGTGCCATCGCCCTCGCTTGGTCAGGCGTGACCTTACCGACATTGGCGAGAGTCACCCGGCGCGTAGGGGCCTTGCGGCCAACGCCTGCGCGATACTTGACGATGAAGCTCTTTGACCCCGTCGCCCGAACGCGCACACCGAACCCGCTTAAACTCCCATCCCAGACAAAATATTCCGCCCCCGTTGTCTTAAGCTGATCCACTACCCGTTTGGTGATGTTCCGCGATGCCAAGCTCGCCTCCGATTGACCCGCCGGGAACCACGGGGGAACCACCGATTCCCTATCGCCAGATATCTCCAACTATCACCATCTCATATAATTTCTTTGTTTTCAATGCACGGCGGCACTTGAGGAATCTCCAGCCATCTTAGGAAAGTCGTAAATACTAGACTCAAAATCGAGTTCCGCAAGGGGTGCGTGTTCGATTCCGGCCAGGGGCGCCAAGCTCCATCTCGCAGCTCGCATCGCCACACTTTGCGCCGCTGGCGGACATTCGGAATCAATCCAATCTAGTGGCGCGCAGCCGTAGAAACTTGGAGCGTGGCCACCTCTCGAGTAACGCCTGTTGAGACCGAAAGCGCATGTCAGAAGACATCGATCCGGCCATTGTCGAGCCACTCTGGTATCTGGATATCGCCTGCGGTCGGGTGCTTTGCGAATGTTGCACGAATGTTGGAAAGGCTATTGAAGACGCTCCACAATAACTGCTTCCGATTCGTGTAGTAGTCTGCAGAAAAGGCATCTGGCGTAAAAGTGTGTGCGGGAGTTTGACGAAGGCGGCGGACGCTGCGCAGCGGCTTAACGATGATTTCGCGAAAGGCAGCGGGGTCATTCCAAACGAGCTCTTTAAGGAGCCATTCTTCCAGTAGTCTCAGCGTCCCTTTTTTCTCTACGAGGATCTTCCCGTCAGGGCGGACGATCTCGGTTTCGAGCGGAACCTTTCCCTCAAAGAACTTCACATCGATGCTGTCTGATAGCAATTTGTCTAAAGCCAAGACGAAGCGGTTGAAGTTCTCCGCGGTCGGGCGAAGAAACGTCGTGAGCCCGATTGGAATTTCGCCGTCAGGGGACTCCCGGAAGAGGCTGTGTCCCCAGATCGCTTTGGTAAGAGCGCGGATCAGTCGCATTTCCTCGGCGATCGCGTGGCGCACGGAGCGATTTGTCCAGAATTGACCTTCGATGCTGGAACGGAAATATGGCTGGCTAATGCGCACCTCGCCGGCAGCTAAATAGCTGTTCCAATATTGCTGATGCTCGGCCGACAATCCGGCGAGGTAGCGCAAATATACGACGACGTATGGGTTGCGCTTATCGTCAAATCCCAGACCGAAGCTCTGTAAAGAAACCTTGTCCCGTTCGGGGTGCTGTGCGTCTTCGAAAAATTCATTAGAGACCGACATCCAACCCATATAATCCTCAAAGCGAAGGTCATAGCGTGGATCAGCAACGTAGCGCTCCAGCACGCCCATATCGAAGGCGCGATAAGATAACTGTGGTTCTGCAAGCAGGAGAGCCTTGCTGAAAGGACGATCCTGCCACGCAGAGAGCTCAACACGAGCTTCGATCGCCGATGCTGTTGGATATAGGCAGAATGTTTCCAATGGTTCATTAATCAGGAGCTCTAACTGCTCTTCGACGGTAGGGTCCGGAAGCCGCTTAATATGCATATTCACAGAATGTCGTGAGAACACCGCCGTGATTTCGCTACCACGGATGAGCGTAGATAGTGACGCTCGCAGTTTGTCAGGGATCGATTGAATACGGAGGAGAGTAGACGCGACCACGCCGTTAAAGCTGTCACGCCTTGCACTCTCAACGAACGGATTCACAACCGCATTGAGTAGCGAGTTGTCGGTCATGGTCGGCTCGGCTCCTGAAGCTCGCCGATTTTCGAACAAGATTTACCCCGCCCGAATTCTCGATTCTTTCACAGTCGGAAGCATCGGCAAAGAGTCGGGTCCCAAACCCCTATGACGTCCGAAACCTGTCATTAGGCCCTGGATTTAATCCGCGGCGGGCAGGCGCCCCCATCACGTCGCCCTTCCGCCGAAATAAGCCTCTCGGCCCCTGACCCTCTTGCGGCATCGAGAAAATTTGCGGCTTCGGCCGACCAACCCGGCGTGCGACGGCCTTAAACATCCCCCCATTTAACTCGCCCTTAAACCCGTAATCTCACACTGCGGATCACGCAAATGCGCGGGGTGATTCCCCCTGCGCGGGTGTTTGTCGGCCGGCGGGGCTCATCGCCCTCAAACGGCCGATCGGGGGCAGGGTTTCGGCGCGCCGACGGCCGGCGCAGAGCGCCCCGCTTGCGGCCAAAGGCCCTAAGCGGGAACGAGGTGTGCGTATGAAAGACACGACCAGCAGCCGCTCCCCCAAGGGCAGCGAGCTCATCGCCTTCAATATCGGCGAACAACAGTTCTGCCTCTCGACCTCCGCCGTGCGCGAGATTCGTGGCTGGACGACCACCACGCCTTTGCCGCATGCGCCGCCCTTCGTGCTCGGCGTCGTCAATCTGCGCGGCGTGGTGCTGCCGATCGTCGATCTGGCGGTGCGGCTCGGCTTTCCGCCCTCGCAGCCGACCGCCCGTCACGCGATCATCGTCGCCGAAGTCGGCAATTCGGTCGCCGGCCTGCTGGTCGACGGCGTCTCCGACATTTTCACCTGCGAAGACGAGAAGATCCAGCCGACGCCGGAAATCGCCGCCGAGACCGCCAAGCTCTATCTGCGCGGCGTGATCGCGATGGACGGGCGGTTGATCGGCGTGATCGACATCGTCAATCTTCTGCCTTCGACCGAACTCGCTGCGGCCTGACGGCGGATGCAAAAACGGCGCGGGCCGGAGCTCGCGCCGTCCGATTGGCCGAACGCACGATCACTCGTTCTGCGATTGCACCGGCTGCTGCTGCTGCGCCTGCGCGGTCTGGGCCTGCTGGTCCTGATCGCCCTGCGCCATCGTCAAATGATTCCCACAGGCCGAAGCCGACGCCGTAGCGACAAGCGCCACTCCGCCGACAATGAGAAACGCGAGAAGCGTCTTTCGCATGTTTGGGCCTCCGAAGGACTCCCCAACACACTCAGACTAGCGCTTCCACGCGCTACGGAGAAGCGCTTCGCCGATCAATTTTGCGGGCGCGGCCAGGGCGTCTCGGGCGTCGGCGTCAGCGGCCCCTTGCCTTCGACCCATGAGAGAAGATTGCCGACCAAGAGATCGGCCATCGCCTTGCGGGTGCGCCGCGTGCCCGAGCCGACGTGCGGCAGCGCCACGACATTGTCGAGCGCCAGCAACGCCTCGGGAACATTGGGCTCGTTTTCATAGACGTCGAGCCCGGCAGCGAGAATCTTTCGCTCCCGCAGCGCCGCGATCAGCGCCGCTTCGTCGACCAGCGAGCCGCGCGCGACATTGATCAACACGCCGTCCGGCCCCAGCGCCGCCAGCACGGAAGCGTTGACGATGCGTCGCGTGCCCTCGCCGCCCGGCGCCGCGACGACCAGAATGTCGCAGGCCTGCGCCAGCGCCACCGGCGTCGCGCGATAGGCGTAGGGCGCATCGTCGCGCCGGCGCCGGTTGTGATAGACGATCGTTAGCCCAAAGGCTTCGGCGCGCTTGGCGATCTGCCGGCCGATGCGGCCCAGTCCGAGGATGCCCATGGTGCGGCCGCCAAGCGAGGCGGCGAGCGGAAACGGCGCGTCCGCCCAGCGGCCCTCGCGCAAATAGCGCTCGGCCTGCGGCAGGCGGCGCGTCGCGGCAAGCGTCAGCGCCATGGCGAGATCGGCGACATCGTCGTCGAGCACGCCGGGCGTATGGGTGACGGTGATTCCATGCGCGCCGGCCCAGGCGGCGTCGATATGGTCGTAGCCGACGCCGAAGCTGACGACGATCTCCAGCTTGGGCAGGCGGCTCATCAGCGCGGCGTCGACGCGGGGCGGATGCCAGGTGGAGACGATTGCGCGCACCCGCGGCCCGACTTCGCGCAGCATCGCCTCCGGGTCGGGCGCTTCCCACAGGCGATGCAGGATCAAGCGCTTGCCCAGCGGCTCGACCACTTCCGCCATGCCCGGAACGAGCATCAAGGCCTCAAAGGGCGCCATTGCTTTCCCCCAAGCTTTCGGCGGCGGGAGCATGCGACAGGCCGGCCCCGCCAACAAGCGGGGCCGCCTCTTTCGCCGTGGACGCGGACGTGGCACATCGGCGCCGATGCAAAGCCCGCCCGAACCGCCCGCGGCGCGCCGGCGCCCGATGGCGCGACGCCTGATGCTCGGCGATTTCCGCTCCTACGCCACGCTCGATCTGCCGCTCGAAGGCGCGCTGATCGTGCTTTGCGGCGAGAACGGCGCCGGCAAGACCAATCTGCTTGAGGCCCTGTCGCTCTTCGCGCCCGGCCGGGGCTTAAGGCGCGCCGAATTCTCGGCCTGCGCGCGCATCGGCGGGCCGGGCGGTTTCGCCATTTCGGTCGAGATCGAGGATGGCGAGGCGAGCCGCCAGCTCGGCGTCGGATTCGAGCCGGGCGACGGCGAACGCCCCGCCGAGCGGCGCATCCGCGTCGATCGCGCCCCTGCGCCCTCGGCGCGCGCCTTCGCCGATTATCTGCGCGTCGTCTGGCTGACGCCGGCGATGGACGGCCTCTTTGCCGGACCGGCGAGCGAGAGGCGGCGCTTTCTCGATCGCCTGGTGCTGGCGATCGACCCGCAGCATGGCGCGCGTGTCGCCGCCTTCGAGCGCGCGCTGCGCGGGCGCAACCGTCTGCTCGAAGAAGGCGCGCGCAACGCCCAATGGCTGGACGCGCTGGAGCGCGAGGCTGCCGAACTCGCCGTCGCCGTCGCAGCGGCGAGGCGCGAATGCGTCGAACGCTTGAAAGCGACAATCGCGCGCGACCGCGACGACGCGTCGCCTTTTCCCTGGGCGGCGCTGGCGCTGGAGGGCGAATTCGAGACGCTGGCCGCCGATCAGCCGGCGCTTGCCGTGGAGGACCGCTATCGCGCGCTGCTCGGCGAAGCGCGCGGGCGCGACACGGCAGCGGGACGCACGCTGATCGGCCCGCATGTCAGCGATCTCGCCGTCTCGCATGGCCCCAAGGGCGCGCCGGCGGCGCAATCCTCGACCGGCGAACAGAAGGCGCTGCTGGTCGGACTGGCGCTGGCGCATGCGCGTCTGGTCGCCGACATGTCGGGCATCGCGCCGCTCGCGCTGCTCGACGAAGCGACCGCCCATTTCGATCCGCGCCGGCGCGCCGCGCTTTTTGCGGCGCTGGAGCGGGTCGGCTGTCAGGTCTTCGTCACCGGCGCCGATCCCGCCGCCTTCGCCGAATTGGGTTCGCGCGCCCATGTCTATGAGGTGACGCCGGGCCATGCGCGGCCCTGGCCGGCCTAGCGCTCAGGCGTGGCCGACCTCTGACGACAGCCCGGCGACATTGACGCCGAGCCGCGCCAGCGCGCGATCATATTTGGCGTCGAAATCGCCGTCGAAGATCAGTCGCGAATCGGCGGGCGACACCAGCCAGCCATTGGCGAGAATCTCGCTCTCCAACTGGCCCGACGCCCAGCCGGCGTAGCCCAGCGCCAGCACCGCGCGGCTTGGCCCCGCGCCTTGCGCGATCGCCTTGAGAATGTCGAGCGTGGCGGTGAGACAGACGTCGCCGCCGACTTCGACGGTCGAGTCGGCGACGCGATAATCGCTCGAATGGAGAACAAAGCCGCGCGCCGTGTCGACCGGGCCGCCGCGCAACACCCGCACTTGCCCGGCGCTCGCCGGCAGACGGATCGCCTCGGCTTCGCCGACGATGCGCAGTTGCACCAGCAGGCGCGAGAAATCGAGGTCGACGGCGCGCTGATTGATGATAATGCCCATCGCGCCATCTTCGCGATGGGCGCAAATATAGACCACCGAGCGCGCGAAGGGGCCGTCGCGCAAGCTGGGCATGGCGATCAGGAATTGGCCTTCATAGCTCTGCCAGGAGGTTTTTTCGGCGGATCGGCCCATGCTCGCATGCTAGCCCTCTGTCAATGGCTGCGAAAGCGCAAATCGCCGGCGCCGACGGGCCGTTCACGACGATTTTTCTGGCGGTTAGGGCGAGGGAGCGCGAAAATGCGCGCCATGCAGCCTTATATCCTGGCAATTGCCGCCTGCGCCGTCGCGCTCGCCTGTCCGGACGCGCGGGCCGACGACTATGCGTCCGACTGGGCGCATACGCTCAAAGCCGAGGCGCGGCTCGTCGCCGGCGCTCCCGGCGAGGCGGGAGTCGAGGTGCGTCTGGCGCCCGGCGCCATCACCTATTGGCGCAACCCCGGCGACGCCGGCGCGCCGCCGCGTTTCGACTTTGCCGGCTCACACAATCTTGCCAGCGCCGAAGCCGATTATCCGGCGCCAACGCGCATCGCGGAATCCGACGGCTCGGAGGCTTTCGGCTATCGCGACAGCGTCGTCTTCCCGATCCGTGTCGCCGCGACTGATACGAGCAAGCCGGTCGAGCTGGCGCTGCGATTCGACTATGCGGTCTGCGAGAAGCTCTGCCTGCCGGCGCGGGCGACGCTGAAGCTGACGCTGCCGGCCAATGACGAGAGCCCCTATGCGCCTGAACTGCTCGCCGCGCGTGCGCTGACGCCGCGCGCGATCGACGCCGTCAAGTCGGGCGGCGAGTTCACAGCGTCGGGCGAAGGAACATGGCGGTTTTGCGCGCCGGCCGAGCCGGGGCCCGAGCGCGATCTCTTCATCGAAGCGCCTTCAGGCTGGTGGGTCGAGAGCAAGGCGGCGACGCAGTCCGATGGGCGCGCCTGCTTTGCTCTGCAACTGCAACAAAAGCCGGCCGACGGCGCCTTGCCGGTCGACATCCGCGCGACGCTGACGGGCGGCTTAGGTCCGCGCGAATTCACGCTGACCCTGGCGCCGAAAGCCTGACCGGCATCGCGCGAGTTTGCGCGGGCCCGCGCCGCCGCTAGAGTGAACCCCTGACCCACGGAGACGAAGATGACAATCAAGATCGGCGACAAATTGCCCAACGCCACCTTTCGCATGGTGACGCCGGACGGTCCCAAGCCGGTGACGACGCAAGAATATTTCGCCGGCCGCAAGATCGTGCTCTTCGGATTGCCGGGCGCCTTCACCCCCACCTGCCACAAGAACCATCTGCCCGGCTTCATCGCCGACGAGGCGAAGTTCAAGGCCAAGGGGATCGATGCGATCGCCATGACTTCGGTCAATGATCATCACGTGCTCGCGGTCTGGGCCAAGGCGACCGGCGCCGAGGGCCATATCGATTTCCTCGCCGACGGCGCCGCCGATTTCGCCAAGGCCGCCGGGCTCGATTACGACGCGTCCCCCGGCGGTATGGGCATCCGCTCGCGCCGCTATTCGGCGCTGATCGAGGACGGCGTCGTCAAACAGCTCAACATCGAGGAAGCGCCGGGCAAAGCCGATCTCTCCAGCGCGGCGCATATCCTGGCGCAGATTTAGGAAAACGGCGGTCGCTCACATGACCGAAAAAATTCCATATGAAGATCGCCAGGCGGAAATCCGTCGCGAACTCCAAAAGGCCGCTGCGCGAAGGCAACCGCTTACCTACACGCAGCTTGGCGCCACACTGGGTATCCCGACGCGAGGGCCTTGGAAGCCTATTCTCGACAAGCTGAGCAAAGAGGAAACCGAAGGCAAGAGGCCTGACATTACCTTCATGGTTGTGTCGGCGAGGACAGGCTATCCAGCCCAAATTGGATTTCGAGCGGCAAAGCCACCGGACGCTCAGCAGATAGAAAAGGTTCGAGAAACCTGGGACGCCCTATTTGAGCTTTGGGCGCCCGCGAGGCCGCGTAGTTAGAGCTTCTCCTACCCCTCCGCCTTCTTCTTCGCCGGCATGAAGGGCGCCATGCCCTCTCGCGCCAGTTCGTCGGCGCGTTCGTTCCTGTCATGGCCGGCGTGACCGCGCACCCAGCGCCAGTCGACCTCATGACGCGTGGCCGCCTCGTCGAGCCGGCGCCAAAGCTCTTCGTTCTTCACCGGCTTCTTGTCGGCGGTGCGCCAGCCGTTGCGCTTCCAGCCGTGGATCCATTGCGTCACGCCATTGCGCAAATATTGCGAGTCGGTGTGCAGCTCGACCGCGCAAGGGCGCCTGAGCGCTTCGAGCGCCATAATCGCGGCGGTGAGCTCCATGCGATTGTTGGTCGTCAGCGGCTCGCCGCCGCACAGCGTTTTCTCGCGCTCGCCCCAGATCAGGATCGCGCCCCAGCCGCCCGGACCGGGATTGCCCGAACAGGCCCCGTCGGTGAAGACGACGACGCGTTCGCTCATGTCAGGCGGCCATAGTCGCGCGCGCTGACGACGCGCTGGTGAAAGCGCATCTTGGTCAGATATTCGAGCGGGTTTTTCGGCGTCACCTTGGCGCCCGGCGGCACGTTGAGCCAGTCGACCAGCCGGGTCAGCATGAAGCGCAGCGCCGAGCCGCGTGCGAGAATTGGCAGCGCCTCGACTTCCGCGAGGTGCAGCGGGCGGCGCTTCTCATAGCCGTGGATCATCGCCATGCCCTTCGAGACATTGAACTGGCCGTCGGGCTCGAAGCACCAGGCGTTGAGACAGACGCTGAGATCGTAAGCGAAGGAATCATTGCAGGCGAAATAGAAGTCGATCAGGCCGGAGAGCCGGTCGCCGAGAAAGAAGACATTGTCGGGGAAGAGGTCGGCATGGATGACGCCGCCGGGAAGACCGCTCGGCCAGATCGCTTGCAGCGCGGCGAGCTCGCGGGTCATTTCATCTTTGAGACCCGGCGCGACCTCGTCGGCGCGCGGCGCGGCGGCGGCGACCAGCGGCGGCCAGCCGTTAATGTCCAGCGCATTGACGCGTGAGAGCGCGAAATCGGCGCCCGCCTCATGCATGCGCGCCAGCGCCTCGCCGACCTGGCCGCAATGATGCGCCTGCGGCCGGCGCAGCCAAACGCCGTCGAGAAAGGTGACGATCGCCGCGGCGCGTCCCGCCAGTCGCCCGAGCGCCTCGCCGTTCTTGGCCCGCACCGGCTGCGGGCAGACGACGCCGCGCGTCGCAAGGTGCTCCATCAGGCCGACGAAGAAGGGCAGATCGCTCTCCTGCACCCGCTTTTCGTAAAGCGTCAGGATGAACTGGCCGCCCTCGGCGCGCAGCAGATAGTTGGAGTTCTCGACGCCCTCGGCGATGCCCTTGAAGGACAGGACGCGGCCGAGATCATAGCCGGCGAGATATGTCTCCAGCGCTTCGTCGGTGACTTCGGTGTAGACGGCCATGATGCGCTCGAAATGCTCCGCTCAGCCCGCCTGCGCCTCGCGCAGGCTGCGCGGCAGAGGGAAGAACATCGACTCCTCGGTCGTCGTCAGCGTTTCGACGGCGATGTCGAAACGTTCGGCGAAAGCGTCGATAATCTCCTCGACCAGAATCTCCGGGGCCGAGGCGCCGGCGGTGATCGCCAAGGACGCGACGCCGGCAAAGCGCCGCCAGTCGATCGCCTCGACATTGGGCGCGAGCACGGCGAGCGCGCAGCCGGCGCGCTCGGCGACCTCGCGCAGGCGCTGCGAATTGGAGGAATTTTCCGCCCCCACCACCAGCACCGCCTCGACGGAAGCCGCCGCGAGTTTGACTGCCTCCTGGCGATTGGTGGTTGCGTAGCAAATGTCCTCGAACTGCGGCGCGTGAATCGTCGGAAAGCGTCGCGTCAACGCGCTGACGATCTCGCGCGTGTCGTCGACCGACAAGGTCGTCTGGGTCACAAAGGCGAGCGGCGCGCCGGGCGCGAAGGCGAGCGAGGCGGCCTCTTCCGCCGAGCTGACCAGCGTCACGGCGCCGGGCGGCAATTGCCCCATGGTGCCGACGACTTCCGGATGACCGGCATGACCGATCAACAGCACGTGGCGGCCGCGCTTGAAATGGGCCTGCGCTTCGCGATGCACCTTGGTCACCAGCGGGCAGGTGGCGTCGATGGTGAAGAGCTTGCGCGCCTCAGCCTCGGCCGGGACCGCCTTGGCGACCCCGTGGGCGGAAAAAATCACCGGCCGGTCGCCGGCGGGCGCCTCAGCAAGCTCCTTGATGAAGACGACGCCCTTCGCGCGCAGCGAGTCGACGACATATTTATTATGGACGATTTCATGACGCACATAGACGGGCGCGCCATAGAGCTGCAGCGCCTTTTCGACGACGTCGATCGCTCGCACCACCCCGGCGCAGAAGCCGCGCGGGGAGCAGAGGAGAATGCGGAGCGGCGGCTTGTCGGTCATTGCGTCCAGGGGGAATAAGGGCGCCGCTGTCTTGAAAAGGCGCGAAGGCGAAGTCAAGCGGGCTTCAGAGGAAGCCCGCGCCGATTTGGACTGGCGAGACGCGCCCGAAGCGACTAAAAGGCGCTCCTCCCATCGCCCCCGGATCGCCATGACCGCCGCCACCGCCTCCCGCGACGACGCGCCGATCTTCACGCGCGGCTCCACCATGCGCCATGTCGCGGTCATGACCGCGACCGGCTCGATCGGGCTGGTGGCGGTCTTCGCCGTCGATTTCCTGTCGCTCTTCTGGGTCGCGCGCCTCGGCTCGCAGAGCCTGAAGGCCGCCGTCGGCTACGCCACCCAATTGCAATTCATCGCGCTGTCGGTGTCGATCGGCCTCACCATCGCCATTTCGGCCACCGTGTCGCGGGCGCTCGGCGCGGGGAATCGCGACCGCGCCCGGCGCCTGGCGGCCTCCGGCCTGGCGATCGCGACGGCGATCGCGACGGCCTTAGCGATCGTCATGGTGCTGCTGCGCGACCCGGCGCTGACCTTCCTCCTGCATGCGAAGGGCGAGCCGGCCGAGGTCGCAAGCCGCTTCCTCCTCATCGCCATGCCGGCCAACATCGCTTTCTCGCTCGCCATGGCGTTCACCGGCGCGCTGCGCGCCGTCGGCGATGCGCGTCGCGCCATGTATGTGACGCTGTCGGGCGGCGTCATCACGGCCTTCACCGATCCGCTGCTGATCTTCGGTTTCGGGCTTGGCGTCTATGGCGCCGCCTGGGCGATCGTGATTTCCCGCCTCGTCATGCTGGCCGTCGGGATCAATGGCGCGATCCGCGTCCACAATATGGTCGCCCGGCCCACGCTCGCAGCGATCCGCGCCGATTTCGCGCCGGTGATGGGCATCGGCGTGCCGGCGATTCTCGCCAATCTCGCCATGCCGGTCGGCGCGCTTTACGTCACCCGCGCCTGGTCGGATTTCGGCGTCGACGCGGTCACTGGCGGCGCGGTCATCGATCGCGTCATTCCGCTCGCCTTCGGCGTCGTCTTCGCCTTGACCGGCTCGATTGGTCCGATCCTCGGACAGAACTTCGGCGCCCGGCTGATGGACCGCGTACAGCGCGCCTATGCCGATGCGCTGATCCTCTCCGTCTCCTATGCGCTGCTTGCCTGGGCGGTGCTCGCCATCGCCGGGCCGGCGATCGCCGCGATGTTCGACGTCACCGGCGACGCCGCCAGCTTCGTCGTCTTTTTCTGCCGTTACGGCGTCTCGGCCTGGCTGTTCATCACCTGCCTGTTCGTCGCTAATACGGTGTTCAACAATCTCGGTCAGCCGATTCTGGCGACCCTGTTCAACTGGGGCCGCGCGACGCTCGGCACCGTGCCCTGCGTCATTCTCGGCGCCCGCTGGGGCGGCGTCGAGGGCGCCATCATCGGCATCGGGGTCGGCGCGGCGATTTTCGGCCTTGCCGCCACCGGGCTGGGTTTCGTCGTCGTCGGCCGCCTGGCCAGGACGGTCAGGCCCAAGTAGCGGGGGCGGCGGGCCCTTCATTGCTTTGTCGCCCGGGGGCCCCTATCTACTGCCCCGCTCGTCCTTTGGCGCGGCTGTCGCCCGCTTTTCTTCCGGAGCCCCTATGGCCCGCGACACCGTCGACGGTAAGATTATCGAATCGCGCGACGATTTGACGGCCTGGCTGGCCTCGGGCGGCAAACCGCCCGAAACGTTCCAAATCGGCGTCGAGCACGAAAAAATCCCTTTCTACACGTCGGATCTGTCGCCTGTCCCCTATGAGGGCGAGCGTGGCATCCGGGCGCTGCTCGAGGGCGCCAAGGCGCGGCTCGGCTGGACGGCGATCGAAGACGGGACTTCGCTGATCGGCCTCGCTGACCCGGCCGGCGGCGGCGCGATCTCGCTTGAACCCGGCGGCCAGTTCGAACTTTCCGGCGGCGTCCAGGCCGACGTCCACCAAATCGGGGCGGAGATCGAAGCTCATCTCGACTGCATGCATAAGGTCGGCGGCGCGCTGGGGATCGGCTTCATCGCGCTGGGCTTCAGTCCCAAATGGATGCTCGCCCAGATACCGGCGATGCCGAAAAGCCGTTACCGCATCATGACCCGCTACATGCCCAAGGTCGGCGGCCGCGGCCTCGACATGATGTATCGAACCGCGACGACTCAGGCCAATCTCGACTTCGCCGACGAAGCCGACATGGTCGCCAAACTCAGGGTCGGGCTGGCGCTGCAACCGACGATCACCGCCCTCTTCGCCAATTCGCCCTTCACCGAGGGGCGGCTCAACGGCTTCCTCTCGGCCCGTTCGGAAGTCTGGCGCGACACCGACGCCGCGCGCACCGGCCTGCTCGCCTTCGCCTTCGAATCCGGCATGGGCTTCGAGCGCTATGTCGATTATGCGCTCGACGTGCCGCTCTATTTCGTCAAGCGCGACGGCGTCTATCACGACGTCGCCGGCGCGAGCTTCCGCGATCTGCTCGCCGGCCGGCTCGCGGCGCTGCCCGGCGCGCGCGCGACGATCTCCGACTGGTCCAATCATCTTTCGACGATCTTTCCCGAGGTGCGATTGAAGCGCTATCTCGAGATGCGCGGCGCCGATGTCGGACCGCCCGAGCGTATGTTGGCCCTCGCCGCTTTCTGCGCCGGCATCTATTACGACCGAAGCGCGCTCGCCGCCGCGCGCGACCTCACGCGCATGTGGAGTTTCGAATCGCTGCAGCGTCTGCGCGACGAGGTTCCGCGTCTGGGTCTTGCGGCGACGATCGACGGTCGATTGCTTGGCGACATCGCACGCGACGCGCTCGCCATCGCGCGCGGCGGCTTGGCGAACCGCGCCCGTCGCAACGCCGACGGAGAAGACGAAACGCGCTACCTCGAACCGCTCGAGCGTATCGTCGGCGAACGACGCACGCCGGCGGAAGCGTGGATCGAACGCTTCAAGGGTCCGTGGCGCGGCGCCATCGATCCGGTCTTCGCCGAGGCGGCGATCTGAGCGTCGAGAAGCGCGCGGTCCGCAGCGTCGACGCTGCGCCAATTCATGCTCGGTTCATCGACATAGAGGCACATTGGCGGCGAACTCCGCTCACGGAGCCTTCGACGAATCAAGGTCTTAACAAATGCTGAAGAAGTTGCTTGTCGCCGCTACGATGGTTGTCGGTCTCGCCGCCGCCGGTCCCGCGCTCGCCGGACCCGCGCATCATCACCATCATCACTGCCGCCATCATCATCACTGCCACCACCACCATCATCATCACCGGTGGCATCACCACCACCATCATCATCATCACCACGTCGCCAAGCCGAAGTAAGGCGCCGGCGCGAAACGCGCCGCGACCTTCTCTAGCGACCGCCAGCCTCCGGACGCGCCCAGAGCCGTCCGGAGGCTTTTTGTTTTTGGGATTTACCGCGCCGCCGCGCAGGCGCGCTTAGAGGCCGAGACCGGCGCGCGGATCGTAAGGCTGCTCGTCGCGCCAGCGGCGCATGAGCGCCGCAAGCTCGCCGTCCTCGCGCGGCGGCATCGCGATGCGCAGCGTCGCCAGCAGATCGCCCGGCGCGGCTTCGCCCGCCGCCGGCAGGCCTTTGCCGCGCAGGCGCAGCACCATGCCGCTAGTGGCGCCGGGCGGGATCGACATTTCGACTTCGCCGCCGAGCGTCGGTACGCGCACTTTTGCGCCGAGCACCGCCTCGTATAGCGCAATCGGCAGATCGAGCTTCAGATCGCGGCCTTCGACTTTGAAAAAGGGATGCGGCGCATAATGAATGGTGACGATCGCGTCGCCCGCCGTTCCGTTTCGCGCACCCGGTCGCCCCTGGCCACGCAGACGGATCGACTTGCCGTCCTCGACCCCGGCGGGAATCGCCACGTCCAGCGTCTTGCCGGTCGGCAAGGCGACGCGCATCGAGCCGCCCGCCGCGGCAAGCGCCAGCGGCACGCTGAGCGAGGCCGCCACATCCTCGCCCCGGCTTGGCGCGCGGGCGTGCGCAGCGCCGGCCCGGCCGCCAAACAATTCGGACAGGATATCGGCCTCCATCCCGGCGCGGCCGCCAGATTCGTCGCCGAAACTGAAGTTGAAGTTGCGGAAATCGGGACCGGCGCCGGGGCGCGCTCCTGCTCCGGGACCGAAGCCAAAGCCCTCGAACTGCGGCGCGCGCGGCTTGCCTTCGGCGTCGATCTCGCCCCGGTCGTAGGCGGCGCGCTTGGCGGCGTCGCCGACAATCTCATAGGCCGAACCGATCTCCGCGAACCGCTCCTTGGCGCGCGGCTCTTTGCTCTGGTCAGGATGATATTTCTTCGCCAGCTTGCGGAAGGTGCTCTTGATTTCCGCGGCGCTGGCCGACTTCGCCAGCCCCAGCACCTCATATGGGTCGCGCATGATGAGCCCAAATCTGGGCGACCGCCCCGAAGGCTCGGACGCCATTGTCTCCTTGCTTATTTGGGCTTGGTCGCGACCGGCCGCAAGTGCCGATCCTCGGGCGCGCGGACCCTTTGAGCGCGGCTAGAGGCCCGTCCAGGGCTGCACGTCATAGACCGCCGCTTCGTCGCCCTCGCGCGGGCAGCCGACGCCTTGCAGGGTCTTGTCGTCCGTTCCGGCGGTGCCGGCGATCCGCGCGACAAAGGCGCGGCAGGAGCGGCCGTCGCGGGTGAAGGCGCCGGCGACGGCGACAAATTCGCCGTGGCCGCCGGTTTCGGGATTGGACCACAGGTCGCGCGTTCCGCCATCCTTGGCTCTGAGCGCCGTGCTGAGCGCCGGCTCGGCCAGACGCCAGTCGCGCGGATCATAGGCCGCCGACAGAGCGGCGGCGCTCGCCTTGGGCTTGATCGAACCGGTCGGTTCGTCGTCGACCAGCCCCGGCAGAGGAATGGCGATCGAGCAGCCGGCGAGCGCAAGGCAGATTGCGCCCAAAGCCATGCGCGCCGCCGAGCGGGCTAGTCGGCTCCCGCCACATTTTCTTTCGCGTTGACGGGTTGGAAGGATTATCATTTCGTTCCGGGCGAACTGCCGACAATTCGGAGCATTATCCTCTTGAATGCGTTAAGTTCGGGTGACTTCACCCAGGCCGACGACCCCTTCGCCCTGTTCGCCCTGTGGCTTGCCGACGCAGCCAAGCGCGAAGTCAACGACCCCGATGCGATGATCCTGGCCAGCGTCGATCCCGACGGCCTGCCCAACGCCCGCGCGGTGCTGTGCAAAGGCGCGGACGCGCGCGGCTTCGTTTTCTACACCAACGCCGAAAGCGCCAAAGGGCGCGAACTCGCGGCGACGCCCAAGGCGGCGGCGCTGTTTCACTGGAAGTCGCTGCGCCGTCAGGTGAGGGTTCGCGGCGCCGTCACGCCGATGACGGAAGCGGAGGCGGACGCCTATTTCGCCACGCGCGCGCGCGATAGCCGCATCGGCGCCTGGGCGAGCCAGCAATCGCGAGTGCTCGAATCGCGCGCCAGGCTGGAACAGGCGGTCGCCGATTTCACCGTGAAATTCGTCGATCAGGACGTGCCCCGCCCCGACTATTGGCGCGGCTATCGGCTGAGCCCGGTCGAGATCGAATTCTGGCAGGACGGCAAATTTCGCCTCCATGACCGGGTTCGCTTCGAACGCAGCGGCGACGCGGCGCCCTGGCGACGCCAGCGGCTCTATCCTTAAGTCGCAGCGGCCGCGCAGGAACACGGGATGAACCCAACTCCACGCCAGTCTCAATCGCGCGCCGACGAGCGGTCCTACCCCGCACGTCCTCTGCTGGCCGCGTCAATCGCAGTGTTTCGCGACGGCCGGCTGCTGATCGCCAGACGCGGGCAGGCGCCGATGGAGGGACTTTTTTCGTTGCCCGGCGGCCTTGTCGAGATCGGCGAGACGCTGCGCGAAGCCGCATTGCGCGAGCTGAGGGAAGAGGTCGGCGTGGAAGCGGAGATTCTCGCCTTCGTCGATCATATCGAGCCGATCGCCCGCGATGGCGCTGGCGTCCGCGAGCATTATGTCGTCGCCGCCTTTGTCGGACGCTGGCGCGGCGGCGAAGCGCGCATTGGCGCCGAAGCGGCCGAGGTCGCCTGGATCGACCCCGAAACGATCGGCGATTATCCCACGACGCTGGCGCTGCCGGCGGTGGTCGCCAGGGCCGCGAAGCTCGAGAGGAGCCTGAGGTGAGGCGCTTTCTTTCGGCTCTAGCGGGGGCAACGGCGCTCTTTTGGTCTGCCCCGCCGCTCTTTGCCGCGCCGCCGCTCTTTTCCGCCCCGCCGGCCGACGCCCAGACCGCTGCGCCGCCGAGCCCGACCCCTCAGGCGGCGGCGCCCGCCAAACCGGTAGCCGCCAAGCCCGCGCCCGCCCCCACCCCGACTCCCACGACGCCGGAAGTCCCGCCGCCTTATGAACCGCAATTGTTGCGCCTGTCGGAAATCATCGGCGCGCTCAGCTATCTGCGCGATCTTTGCGGCGACGGCGACGGCGACGCCTTTCGCGCGAAATTCTCCACGCTGGTCGACACCGAGGGCGCGACCGAAACGCGCAAGGATGCTTTAGCCGGCGCGTTCAATCGCGGCTTTCGCGACTATCAATTGACCTATCGCGCCTGCACGCCGACGGCGCGCGAGATCATCACGCGCTTCCTCGACGAGGCCGAACATATTTCGCGCGACGTCGCCAATCGCTACGCCGGCTGAGCCCTCGTTCAGCCTGATTTGCGGCCGAACCAGCGGCGCACATGCGCGGCATAGGCGTCATAGTCTTCCGGGTGGAGACCGCGCAGCATCGCTTCCTCGCTCGGCATGACGATGCGGTCGTTGACGAGAAAGAACAGCGCCGGCAGACCGAAGGCCGCCGCCAGCAGTGTCCAGCGCCACGGCGCGAAGGCCTGCAGATAAAGCGCCAGCGCGGCCCAGAGCAGGAACTGGACCATCGCGACCGTGTATGTGGGGTGGCGCGACCAGCCGTAGGGCCCCGTCGTCACCAGCGCCGAGGATTTGACATAGGTGCGGGCGTCGCCGCCACGCCGGTCGAGATGGGCAATGACCAGAACCTTGCCGGCGTAGCAAGCGAGGATCAGCACACCGATGACAAAGGTCGGCGCCATCTTGAGCGCCGGTATGCGGTCGATCTCGACCGCCCACAGCGGCAGGATCGCAGCGACAAAGAGCAGAGAGACCGCGAGATCGATAATGAAGGTCGGCGCGAATTTGAACCGCCGCGGGCCGTCCCTCGGATCGGCGGCGTCGGGTTCGTCGAATACGGAACTCTTCAGCGTCGCAGTCATGTCGCCCTCTTCGACCGGCGCGGCCTCGGCTGGCGCCAGAATGGAATGCAAGGGTAAATTTTTTAGCGAGAGCGAGCGCGAAACCCTCTTTCGCAATTCCTTGAGCCGCCATTAACGGACTTCTATCCTTGGGCGAGCGCGCCCGCCTCCAACGGTCGCGTTCCCTCGCCGGAGATCGTCATCGCCATGACAGCGCCACCCGACCTCGATCACGAGACCTACCTGCGCCGCGCTTTTGCGACGGCGAAACGGGCGCGCGCCGGCGGCGACCATCCTTTCGGCGCGATTTTGGTCGGGCCGGACGGGACGATCCTCAAGGAGCAGGGCAATGGCTTCAGCGCCGAGGGCGGCGACATGACGGCGCATGCCGAGCGGCTGCTGGCGAGCTGGGCGTCGAAGGTCCGTGGCGCGCGCTTCCTCGCCGGCTGCACGCTCTATAGCTCGGCCGAGCCCTGCGCGATGTGCGCTGGCGCGATCTATTGGTCGGGAATCGGTCGTCTCGTCTATGGCCAGAGCGAGAAGAGCCTCAAGGCGGCGACCGGGGCGCATGAGGAAAATCCGACGCTCGATCTGCCATGCCGCATCGTCTTCGCCGCCGGCCAGCGCAGCGTCGAGGTGATCGGGCCGCTGCTCGAAGACGAATCGGCGGCGCTGCAAAGCGACTTCTGGGCGAGCGCAAAAAAATAGGCGCGGCCAATCGGCCGCGCCCGTTTCGCATACAGCCGATCGAGGCTCAGCCGAGCTTGCCCTCGATGCCCTGGACCAGCCACTGCAGGCCCGAAAGCGTGCCGTCGTCCATCGTCTGGCCGGCGGCAAGTTTGGTCGCGCCGCTCTGATCGACGAGCGGGCCGACGAAGACCTTGTTCTTGCCCGACGAGATGTCGTCGACCGTCTGTTGCGCGAGCGCCTTGAGGTCGTCGGGCATGTTGGCGAAAGGCGCCATTTTCAGCATGCCGGCGTTGAAACCGCCCCAGACGTCGCCGCTCTTCCAGGTTCCGTCGATCACGTCCTGGATGCGCTTGATGTAGTAGGGGCCCCAGACGTTGACGCTGGCGGTGAGCTGCGCCTTGGGCGCGAATTTGGCCATGTCGGTGGCTTCGCCGAAGGCCAGAATGCCGCGGCTTTCGGCGACCTGCAGCGGCGTCGGCGAGTCGGTGTGCTGCGTGATGATGTCGCAGCCCTGGTCGATCAGCGCCTTGGCGGCGTCGCCTTCCTTGCCAGGGTCGTACCAAGAGTTGATCAGGATCAACTTCAGTTTCGCCTGAGGATTGATGCTGCGCATACCGAGCATGAAGGCGTTGGCGCCCTGCACCACTTCGGGGACCGCGACCGAGCCGATATAGCCGGCGACGCCGCTCTTCGACAATTTGCCGGCGATGACGCCCTGGACGAAGCGGCCTTCGTAGAAACGAATATTGTAGGTCGAGACATTGTCGGCGCGCTTGTAGCCGGTGGCGTGCTCGAACTTGACCGCCGGGAATTTCTTCGCGGCGGCGAGCGTGTAATTCATGTAACCGAACGACGTGGTGAAGATCAGCTTGCAGCCTTTGGCGGCGAGGTCGGAGCAGACGTGTTCAGCGTCGGGGCCTTCCGGGACGTTCTCGACATAGACCGACGTCTGGGCGGCGCCGAAATGCGCGTCCGCTTCCTTGCGTCCCACATCATGCTGATAGGTCCAGCCGAAATCGCCGACCGGGCCAAGATAGACGTAGCCGACCTTGATCGGATCCGCGGCGGCCGCGCCGCGCAACGACAGCGGCGTCGCGGCGGCGATCAGACCGCCGCCCAAGAGAGTATTAAACGTTCGACGATCCATCGCCCTCACTCCTCGAAAAAATGTCCACATGGCCCAATGTTATTCAGTCTTCGGCGGCTCGCTTTCGTCCACCGCCGTCGTCCCGCCAGCCCGGGAGGCGCCAGTCCGCCAAGCAAAGCACAGGCCAAGCCATAGCGGCAATGCCGATCGACCGGCGCCCAATCCTGCGACGCGCCGGCGAAAAAGCCAATGCCGGCGCAAACATGTCAGGTCCCCGCGGCAAAGGAGCGGCCGAGGCAGGCAGGTTGATTGAGCCGGATGCGCCGCCGGTCGCGGGCGATGAGCGCCAGCACGACGACGGTGACGATATAGGGCAGCGCCGAGATCAGCGCCGAGGGGATCGCCACGCCGAGCCCCTGGACGTAGAGCGAGAGATACATGATCGCGCCGAAAAGATAGGCGCCGACAAGTAGCCAGCCGGCCCGCCAGGTCGCGAAGACGACCAGCGCCAGCGCGATCCAGCCGCGCCCGGCGGTCATGTTTTCCGCCCAGAGCGGGCTATAGGCGAGCGACATATAGCCGCCCGCCAGTCCCGCCATCGCGCCGCCGAACAGAGTCGCGCCGAAGCGGATGCGGGTGACCGAATAGCCGATCGCATGGGCGGCGTCGTGCGAGTCGCCGACCGCCCGCAGAATCAGGCCGGCGTGGCTGCGATTGAGAAACCACCAGACCATCGCCAGGATGATGAAGGAGCCATAGATCAAGGCGTCCTGTCCAAATAGCGTCGGGCCGAAAAACGACAGATCGGAGAGACCGGGAATCGACAGTCTGGGCAGCACCGGCCCTTTGATGCCGACAAAGGCCGCGCCGGCAAGCGAGCTGAAGCCGCGGCCAAAGATGGTCAGCGCCAGACCGGCCGCGGTCTGATTGCTAAGCAGCGTCAGCGTCAGCACGGCGAAGACCGCCGACAGGGCCGCCCCGCCGAAAGTCGCGCCGACAATGCCGAGCGCGGCGCTATCGGTGTAATGGCCGACAATGAAACCGGTCACCGCGCCAACCAGCATCATACCCTCGACGCCAAGATTGAGCACGCCGGAACGCTCGGCGACGAGCTCGCCGGTGGCCGCCAGCAGCAGCGGGGTCGAGGCCGCCATCACACTGACGACGAAACTGGTGAGAAAGAAGATCATCGCGCCGCCCCCGCGTTGGCGCCGCTCGGCCGCGCGAGGCGCGGGCGATAGAGGATAAGAATGTCGCAGGCGAGGAGCAAGAACAGCAGCACGCCCTGGAAAATGCCGGTGACGGCGTTGGGCAGGCCGAGATCGATCTGCGCGGCGTCGCCGCCAAGATACGACAGCGCCAGCAGGAGGCCGGCGAAGATTGCGCCGATCGGATGCAGGCGGCCGAGGAAGGCGACGATGACAGCGGTGAAGCCGTAGCCGGGCGAGATTTGCGGCGTCAGCTGGCCGATCGGCCCGGTGACTTCGAACATGCCGGCGAGACCTGCGAGGCCACCGCTGACCAGCATCGCCACCCAGATCAACCGCTTTTCGCTGAAACCGGCGAAACGCGCGGCGCGCGGCGCTTCACCCACAACCCTGAGCTGGAATCCGAGCGTCGATTTGGACATCAGCGCCCAGACCGCGATCGCCGCCAGCGGCGCGAACAGACAACCGAGATGAACGCCGGAGCCGGGAATCAGGATCGGCGTCGTCGCCGAATCCGAGAACATCGCCGTCTGCGGAAAACCGAAACCCTGCGGATCCCGCCACGGGCCGGTGACGAGGTAGATCAGCAGATATTGCGCAACGTAAGTCATCATCAGGCTCGAGAGGATCTCGTTGACGTTGAGCGACGTGCGCAACCAGGCCGACAGCGCCGCCGTCGCGGCGCCGCCGACCACCCCGGCGATCATCGCCGCGGGATAGAGGATCGGCGCGGGCAGATCGGGCCAGGCGAGCGCGACGCCGCCAGCGCAGATCGCACCGAGCGTGAACTGTCCTTCGCAGCCGATGTTCCAGACGGAGGCGCGATAGCAGAGTGCGAGCCCCGCCCCCATCATGATGAGCGGCGCCGCTTTGACGGCCAGCGCCGACAATCCGCCCGCTTGAACCAATGGCGCGACGAGAAACGTATAGACCGCCGCGCCTGGCGACTTGCCCATGGCGAAGAACATCACGCCGCTGACGATCACCGTCAGCACGATCGCCAGCGCCGGCGAGGCGTAGGTCCAGAACGGCGAAGGCTGGCCGCGCGGAACCAGTCGGATCGGTTCAAACATGCGCCGTCTCGCTCTTAGCCTGCGTGCCGCCCATCACCAGGCCGATCTGCTCGATCGTCGCCTCGGCGACGGGAATTGGCGTCGACAGGCGGCCGCCGGCGATCACCGCGATACGATCGCAGACGAGGAAAATCTCGTCGAGATCCTGCGAAATCACCACCACCGCCGCGCCGTTTTGCGCCAGTTCGGCGAGCGCCCGATGGATCGCCGCCGCCGCGCCCGCGTCGACGCCCCAAGTCGGCTGATTGACCACGAGAACCGTCGGCGCTTGCAAAATCTCGCGCCCGACAAGGAATTTCTGCAAATTGCCGCCCGACAGCGCCCGCGCCTGGGCCTTGGGGCCGGTGGTGCGGACGTCGTAACGCGCGATGACGTCACGCGCGAATTCGGCAATCCGGCCATGACGCACGAAGCCGAAACGCGCCAGCGACTTGCGCGCCGCCGCGGTCAGGAAGCCATTGTCGCTCAGCGTCATCGCGCCGACGGCGCCGTGGCCGTTGCGCTCCTCGGGTACAAAACAGCCCCCTAACGCGCGCCGCTCGCGCGGGCCCATATGGCCGACCGGCGTTCCGTCGATGCGAATCGCGTCGGGCTGTCCGGTGGGGATTTCGCCCGAGAGCGCATCCATCAACTCATTCTGGCCGTTGCCGGCGATGCCGGCGATGCCGAGAATTTCGCCCGGCCGCACCGAGAAGCTGATCGACTTGAGATCGGCGCCGAAAGGATTTGGCGAAGCGACGGTGAGCGCTTCGACCGCCAGACGCGGCGCGGCGTCGGCGACGACGCGCCGGCTGCGCGCCTGCGGCTCGAGCTCGGCCGCGATCATCAGCTCGGCGAGCTCCTTGGCCGATTTTTCGCGCGGATTGCAATGAGCGACGACGCGGCCGAGCCGCATGATCGTCGCGGTGTCGCAGAGCGCGCGAATCTCCTCCAGCTTGTGGCTGATGTAGAGGATCGAGCAGCCCTCGGCGGCAAGCCGGCGCAAGGTGGCGAAAAGGGTCTCGGCCTCCTGCGGCGTCAGCACTGACGTCGGCTCGTCCATGATCAGCAGCCGCGGGTTCTGTAACAGGCAGCGCACGATCTCGATGCGCTGGCGTTCGCCGACCGAGAGATCATGCACGGTGCGGTCGGGGACGAGCGGCAGGCCATATTCGCGCGAGGTCTCGATGATCCGTTTTTCCAGGCCGACGCGTTCGGCCGGATCATTGATGCCAAGCGCGATGTTCTGGGCGACGGTGAGCGACTCGAACAGCGAGAAATGCTGGAAGACCATGCCGATGCCGAGCCGGCGCGCATGGGCCGGGCTCTCGATCGTCACCTTCTCGCCTTGCCAGACGATCTCGCCAGCGTCGGGGCGCATTACGCCATAGATGATCTTGACCAATGTGCTCTTGCCGGCGCCGTTTTCGCCGAGCAGCGCGTGAATCTCATTGCGGCCGACCGTCAGATCGACGTGGTCATTGGCGAGACAGCCCGGATATTGTTTGGTGACGCCGCGCAGCGACAGGATTGGGCCGGCTTCGGACGTTGCTCTGTCCAACATTTCGCGGCGCGCCCCTTCCGTCCTTCGCCGGTTGCGATATTGCGCTTGCAAGTTCCGGGCCTGCCCGGACGCCCAACCCCGCTATGCTTCGCATGCCGCCGCGCTCCCGCCAAGCCATCCCGACCCGGATAGTCCCTTAGCCGCCAACTCTGGGATATTTGTTCTAACCTGTCGCGGTCGCCGAGAAGCGGCGCGTGCGCGCTGCACCGCTTCAGGCGACCAGTCGCGCGTCGATGACGCCCATCGCGCGTTTGAGCGCCGCGAAACAGCGGGGATCGATCGCCGTATCGACCATCTCCGTCATGACGGCGAGCGCTTTGGAGATCGGCATGGCGGCGCGATAGGGCCGCTCCGCCGTCAGTGCGTCGAAAATATCCGCCGTCGTGATGATGCGGGTCTCGATCGCGATCTCGTCGCCGCGCAATCCACGCGGATAGCCCTTCCCGTCCAGACGCTCGTGATGCGCGCCGGCGATCGGCGCCAGATCGCGGAAGGCTTCGACGCGGGAGAGGATCGCTTCCGACATTGCGGCGTGCTGTTTCATCGCCGCCCATTCTTCCTCGTCGAGCTTGCCCGGCTTGTCCAAAATGGCGTTGCTCACGCCGAGCTTGCCGATGTCATGCAGCAAGGCGGCGCGTTTGAGCCAGCGGCGCTGCTCGGCCGACAGCGCCAATTGTTCGGCGATCATGTCGGTGAAGAGCGTCACCCGTTCGCTGTGACCGCTGGTGTAGGGGCTCTTTGAATCGATCACTTGCGCGAAGGCGCCGGCGATGTCGTCGAGATAGTCGTCGTCGGCCGTTACGCTGTCGCGGCCCGGCGGCAAATCGAGGACCGTCTTTTGCAGGGCATCGGAATTGAGCGTCTCCCAGAAGGAGGGCCGGCTTGCGGCGCGCTCGAAGGCCTCGACCAGTCGCGGATCGAACCAGGTTCCGGCGCGATGACGGGCTTCGAGACGCGCGGCTCGCGCGCCGCTGGTCGATTGAAAAACATCGACGACCTGCGCCAGAAGCGCGATCTGGGATTGGACGAGGATATCGGCGCCGCGCGTCCCGCTCGATTGGCCCGAGCCGTCCCAATGCTCGTCGAGGCATTGGACGCCCAGCGCCACGGCTTCAGAGAAATGCATTTTCCGCGCAATGTCGGCGCCGCGATGGCAGCGCGTGTCGATCAATTCGCGCGAGATCTGGCCGCCATTCTGAAAGATGTTCAGGATGGCGCGAAAGCGTTCCGACAATCCGGCCTTCAGGCCGGTATGAGACAGCACGAAGCGCAGCGCCTGCGGCAGACTGCCGTCGATGTGCTTATAGTCGTGTTTGAACGACAGATCGTCGGTCAGATACAATTGGCAGATGCGCGCCGCGTTGCTGCTGCAGCCGAGATCCTTGAGCAGGATCGTGTAATAGACGTCCGACAAGACCGTGGCGTCGAGGCCAAGCTCATAGCCAATGTTCACCCCGATCCAGCAGCAGCGAATGCAATGTCCCGTCGGCTGTCCCTCGGTGAGGTCGAGCGCATAGCTCAAGGCGCCCAGCAATTCGGCGACGCGAATATGCTGGACGCCGGCTTGCGAAAGAGACGGGACGGGCAAGACGAGCTCTCGGTTCGGCTCAGGCGAAGCTCGAAATTGGTCCCAGATTGCTCAACGTTCTCTTAAGGCCGCGCGGCGCCGCCAAGATTGACCGGCGCCTCGCGCTTTAGGCAGCCGGCGACGCGCGCGCGGCGGCGAGCGCGGCGTTGATTTGCGCCAGAAAGCCGACGAGGTCGTCGGTGACGAAATCGACATGGGCGGCCTCGCGCCCATCGCGGTCGGAGGCTTCGCGCTGGTCGAGGACGCCGACGGGCGGCGTCACCAGGGTCGTCGTCATGCCGCGGGCCTTGGGCGCGACGAGATTCTTGGAAATATCCTCGAACATCGCCGCGCTGGCGGGGTCGACGCCATAGCGTTCGTAAAAGGCCTCAAAGGCGCGCGGCGTCGGCTTGGGGGTCAGGCCGGCCGCCACAATGTCGAAAGCGTCCTCGAAGAGATCGTCGAGGCCGAGATGAGCGATCGTGCGCAAGGCGTGGTCGCGCGAACCATTGGTGAAAATCAGCCGGCGGCCGGGCAAGCGCCCGATCTCCCGCGCCAAAGGCGCGTCGGGGCGCAAACCCGAGCGGTCGATGTCATGAACGAAATCGAGGAAGCCCTCGATTTCGACGAGGCCCTCGTCGACCAGCCCGCGCAGCGTCGTGCCATGGCGTTGATAATAAAAATGCTGCAGCCCGCGCGCCGAAAGCCCATCGAGCCCGCTGTAGCCCATCAGGAACAGGGTCACACGCTCGTTGATCTTGGGCCACAATCCGCAATCGGCTGGATAGAGCGTGTTGTCGAGATCGAAGACCCAGGTCGAGATGTGACCGAACTTCGCCAGCAGGCGGTCCTCAAATCTCGGTCGGATGGCGATCCGGGTCATTGAAACAGAGTTCGATCTCGCCGGGCGCCCCGACGTCAAAAGTTAAGACCTCGCCGAGCTTGGCGGGGCAATCGGACTTCGGGAATGACCGCGCCCGCCCATAAAGAGCCCCAAGCCAGTCGGGAACGGATTTAACCACCCCCGCCGGACGCCGCAAGCCCTGGTTTCCCACGACGGGAGGCCGGTTGGCCGGGCAAAACGGGCTTTCGCCCTGCCCCACCTCCCTCGAATAGCCGATGAAGATTGCAAAACCATTTCGTCCCGGCGTTAACCATGGCACATGGATTGCGCGGAAGGGGCGGCGGCGACCTCCGCGCGCCTCGATCGGGGATTCTGTCCTAGAATGGCACAAGCGCCGACCCGTTCCGACCCGAAAGGCGCCGTCGGCTCGCCTACAGCGCCGGCGCGCCCGTCAGCGCGCGGATTGGCCCGCGATAGCGCCAAGCGCTTCGCCGGCTTCCCCTTCGCCGCCGCCCTTGTCGACGCGCTGGCGATTTTTGCCGCCGCAGCGGCGTCGGCACAGCTTTATCGGCTGCTGACCCTTGGCCGCATGCCGGAAGTCGAAGCGGCGACTTCGGTCGGCCTCGTCGTCGGAATCATCGTTGTCGCCGTCGCGATCCAGCGCGGCCAATATAGTCTCAACGTCTACGCCCGACGCGGCGGCCTGTTCGCGCTCAGCCTGTCGGCGTGGAACTTCGCCTTTCTCTGCGCGCTGGCGCTGGGTTTCGCCACGCGAACCAGCGCGCTTTATTCGCGCGGCGCAGTCGGCGTCTTCTATGTCACCGGCCTGATCGCTCTGTTTGGCGCGCGCCGCCTGCTGGCGGTCCTGGTCGAGCGGGCCGAACGCGCCGGATTGATCGCGCCGCGGCGCGTCGTCGTCGTTGGATTTGAGGACGCGCTCGCGCGTCACACGCCGCGCGTCGAGGCGCGCACCGACCGGATGCACATCGCCGCGACGATCGCCTTGCGCGACAATTCCGCCTCGCTCGCCGACGATCTCGCGCTCGCCGCGGCGACGGTCAGGATGCTGCGGCCGGAAGATGTCTATCTCGCCATCCCGTGGACCCGCGCCGACGTCATCGAAGCGGCCGTCGACACGTTCCTGCGCACGCCAGCCGAAATCCATCTCGGCGGCGAAGCGGTCCTCGATCAATTCAAGGAAGCCCGATTGGTGCGTTTCGGGCCGACGGCCAGCCTCGGACTGACGCGGCCGCCGCTGACGCGTTTGCAACGGGCGGAAAAGCGCGCTTTCGACATCGCTGTCGCCGGCCTCGGCCTCGTCGCGCTGGCGCCGCTGCTCCTGCTTGTCGCCCTCGCCATTCGCCTGGAAGGGCCGGGCCCAGTGCTGTTTCGCCAGACCCGCTACGGCTTCAATCAGGAACCGTTCCTGATCTACAAATTCCGTACGATGCGGGCGCTGGAAGACGGCGCGCGGGTCAAGGCGGCGACACGCGACGACCCGCGCATCACCCGTGTCGGCGCGCTGCTCCGCCGCTTCAGCATCGACGAGTTGCCGCAGCTCCTCAATGTGCTCGCCGGCGACATGTCGATCGTCGGGCCGCGGCCGCAGGCGCTCGCCCATGATCAGCGTTATGTCGAGCGCATCGCCCGCTACGCGCGCCGCCACAACGTCAAGCCGGGTGTCACCGGCTGGGCGCAGGTCAATGGGCTGCGCGGCGAGATTCGCAATGACGAGGACATTCAGGCCCGCCTCGATCACGATCTCTATTACGTCGACAATTGGTCGCTGTGGCTCGACATGAAAATCGTGCTGGCGACGGCGCTGGTCGTATTCAGCCAGAAGAACGCCTACTGAGTCGGCTTCGCGCCGCCCAGCTCGCCCGCATGGGCGATCGCCTTCAGCATCACGCTCGAAAAGCCGGCGCGCGGCGCTTCCTCGGCGCCGACCCAGAAAAGCTCCGCGAGGTCGCTTGGCGCTGCGTCGATCGCGGCGACGTGGATCGTCAGCCGCAGCGTAAAGTGAGTGAAGACCTGTTCGACCTCGCCAGCGATCCGCCGCCAGTCGGCGACAAAGGGCGGCGCGTGATCGCCGCCGCCCACCTCCGCCGTTCGCCACGGCGGCCCCGGCAATTCGAGCGTCGCCCCAAGCAGCCCCTTGGGCGGTCGGCGGCGGGCGAGAAAAGCGCCATCGCGGCGAAAGGCGAAATAGGCCGCGCCGTGACGGACCGGCCGCGCTTTCTTGGGCCGACGGCGCGGATAGGCTTCCGCCTCGCCCGCCCGCGCCGCCGCGCAGTCCGGCGACAGCGGACATTGGCCGCATAGCGGCGCGCGCGGGCGGCAGATCATGGCGCCCAGATCCATCAGCGCTTCGGCGAAATCGCCCGGCCGGTCGGCGGGAACGAGCGCCTGCGCGATTGCCGCGATTTCGCTGCGGGCGGCTACGATCGGCGTCTCCAGCGCCTTCAGTCGCGCGATAATGCGCGCGACATTGCCGTCGACCGCCGCCGCCTGCCGGCCAAAGGCGATCGCGGCGATCGCCCCGGCCGTATAGGCGCCGACGCCCGGCAAGGCGCGCAATTCCTCTTCCGTGTCGGGAAAGCGCCCGCCGCGCCGCGCGATCTCCTGCGCGCCGGCATGGAGATTGCGGGCGCGGGCATAATAGCCGAGCCCGGCGAATGTCTCGATCACCTCGTCGAGCGAGGCCGCGGCCAGCGCCGCCACATCGGGCCAACGCGCGATAAAGCGCAGGAAATAGGGCGCCGCCGCCGCGCCGGTCGTCTGTTGCAGCAGGATTTCCGACAGCCAGACGCGATAGGGGTCGGGCTCAGCGCCTGAGGCCGTGCGCCAGGGCAGTTCGCGGCGGTTTTCGCCCCACCAGGCAAGCAACCGGCGCGACAGCGGGGGCGGCTTCAAAGCAGGCCGGCGAGCGACTAGATTGGCGTCCATGGCGAGAGATGTTAGCGGCGGCGGGGCGCCGAAGAAACCGCCCGGCGACAAGAGCCGCTCCCGGCCGGCCCAGGTCGGTTCGCTGCTCAAGGGCATCGTCGAGCCGACGCTCGCCGCGCGCGGGCTCGGCCAGATGAGCCTGATCGCCGATTGGCCGGCCATCGTCGGCGCCGATGTCGCCCGCTACGCCCAGCCGGTGCAGATTCAATGGCCGCCGCGCGGCGACAAGCAAAATCCGGCCGAGGCTGCGCCGGCGACGCTGGTGCTGCGTATCGATCCGGCCTTCGCGCTTGAGGCGCAGCACGCCGCGCCGATTGTCGTGGCGCGCGTCAACGCTCATCTCGGCTGGCGCTGCATCGGCCGGATCGCCTTTCGCCAGGGGCCGCTGGCGCAATTGCAAAAGCCCCGGCGCGTGACGCCAGCCCCCAGCGACGCGGCGCGCCAACGCGCCGCCACGCTCGCCGAACCGATTGCCGACGACGAATTGCGCGGGGCCTTGACCCGGCTTGGCGCGCGAGCGATCGACAGAGACAAGCGCCGCGCTCGACGCGAGGAGCCCTGACCATTTCGATTC
>SSMV01000123.1 GCA_004799435.1 Bradyrhizobium sp. | reverse complement strand
GATCCGCTCGCTGGTCAGGAGCGGGCACTTTATCTGGACAAAATGAATGTCATCCGGGCTCTCGATGCCCGCGTCTTCCATCGCCTCATGGACCGCGCGCGCCGTCTCGTCGATTTGCGCCTGGCGGCCAATTTCTTCGGGAAGAAAATCGCGGGTATGCGCAATGCCGATGGTGAGCCGCTTGGCGCCGATCCTCTCCGCCGCTCGCCCAGACGCGCCGGCGGCGCCATTCGCCGATAGTTTCCGCGTGAAAACCGTAAGGTGAGGACTCAGTACGCCCTCAGTGCCGCCCGACATAACGAACGCAATTCTCTCTTCGACCGCGCGCGGCGACAGCCCCAGATGCGGCGCCAGCGCCTCGCGCAGCGCCGCGACCGCGTATTCACGGGTAAAGTCGTTGACCCCGCCGTTCCCTTCGGTCTTGCCGAGCACGGCAAGAATTTCGGATGGGACGATCTTGCCGGCTTCGATCAGCGTCTGCAGTCCGGACACGTCGCCAGGGCCGCTCGTCGGAATACGAATAACATCCACCGAAATCGAACGTGCGGTCACTCCCCGCCTCCGCTCGACCAGAAGATCAGTCGGCGCTCGGCAAAGCCGATGGCGTAGAACATCGCGATACCAGCGAAGGCCGCGGCGATGATCGCCGAAAAGAGCGTGGCGGTTTCGAGATGAGCCGAAGAAATGATGATCAGATAGCCGAGCCCCTTGGTGGCGCCGACAAACTCGCCGACGATTGCGCCGACCACCGCAAGCGAGGAAGAAATCTTCAACGCCGAGAACAGATAAGGCAGACAATACGGCACCCGTAACTTGCGGAATTCCTGCGACCGGCTGGCGCCAAGAGTCTTGAACAATTCGAGATATTCGACGTCGGCGGCCTTAAGGCCTTTAACGACGTTCACCAGCACCGGAAAAAAGCAAATGAGTACGGCGGCGACGATTTTCGACCACCAGCCGGTACCCAGCCAAATGACGAGCAGCGGCGCAATCGCCACGATCGGCGTTGTTTTCACCGCGATCGCGATCGGGAACAGCCCTTCCTCAAGCAGGTGAAACCGCACGAACAGCGTGGCGACGGCAAAGGCGAGCACGCTGGCGATCAGAAAGCCGGCCAGCGCTTCGAGGAAGGTCACGCCGAACTGTTTGAGGAGGGAGAGATCGAAAGTGGCCAGGATGGCGGTCGGCGACGGCAACAGGTATTCCGGGACTTTGCCGATCATGACAGCCGCCTGCCAGACGACAATCGCCAGAGCGCCGAAAGCCAGCGGCGGCGCCGCTCGCGCGATCATCGGCCGCTCCTGATCAGCGCGCGAATGCGTCGGACAAAGGCCGCGCTGCGAACGTCTCCGGGTTCGCGCGGCCGCGGGACATCGACTGGGACATCCTCGACAATCCTGGCGGGACGCTGCGAGAACACGATCACCCGGTCGGACATAGCGGCAGCCTCGGGAATCGAGTGGGTCACCATGATCACGGTGGAAAGCCGCGTCTCCATGCTCCGCCAGATGCGGATCAGCTCTTCGTTGAGCACTTCGCGGGTCAATTCATCGAGCGCGCCGAAAGGCTCGTCGAGCAGAAGCACGTCGGGATTGGAGATGAGCGCCCGAGCCAGCGCCACACGCTGCTGCATGCCGCCAGACAGCTGATGCGGATAGGCGCCAGCGAATTCGCCAAGCTGGACAAGGTTCAGCATGCGCTCCGCATTGCGCCGGTCGCTGCTGTCCACGGCATTGCCGCCGCGCTCGATCTCGACTGGCAGAAGGACGTTGTCGAGGGCGGTGCGCCAAGGCAGCAACAAAGGCTTCTGAAACATGAAGCTCGCGCTCATGCTGGCGAAGGCCCGTACAATTTTTCCACCGGTCGGCGGCACGAGACCGGCGATCGCCTTGAGTAACGTTGACTTGCCGCAGCCGCTCGGGCCGAGGAGCGAAACAAACTCCCCCCGCCGGACGGCTAAGCTCAACGCTTTGATCGCGACCAGGTCGCCGAAGACGACCGAAAGATCCTCCAGCGAGAGGATGGGGTCCGGCGGCATGATCGCCGGACCCCGCGTTTCCGACAGCACGATGGCGTTCATTGCGTCGCTGGCGCGCTAAAGGCGGCGTTGACGTCGACCGGGTTTTTCTCGAAGCCGGCGGCGATCAGAAGCTTCTGCGCCGCGCTCCAGCCCGCTTCGTCCATATAGCCCACAGGCTTGTCGTCGGGCTTAAGCAGCGGAATGCTTGCCTTCATCATTGCAAGCTCGTGGTCGAAGCTCAACTTGTCGCCGTACTTGACGGTGATTTGCGCCGCCTCTTGCGGCGCGGCGATCGCCGCGTTCCAGCCTTGCAGGGTGGCGGCGACGAACCTTTTCACAACGTCGGGCTTTTCCTTAAGCATCTTTTCGGTGGTGAACAGGGTGTCGGCGTAAAGGTCGACGCCATAGTCCACGGGCGCGACAATATTGACGTCAAAGCCCTTTTCCTTTGCCGCCAGCACTTCGTTAATCACGTACCCCGGCCAGACCTCGATGTCGCCGGCGAGCAAGGGCGTGATGTCGAACTTCACCGGGATTTCGGTGACTTTCGCCGTGTCAACGCCGGCTTTGGCCATCACGGCGCGATAGATCAGCTCTTCATTTCCGCCGATCTTCACCCCGACCTTTTTGCCAATGAAATCGGCCGGCGTTTTGATGCCCGACTTTGCCAGCGAGAACAGCACGAAGGGATTGCGCCGGTAAATCACTGCGAGCGCCACGACCGGAACGCCCTTGCTGCGGGCGATCAATATCTGATCGGCGCCGGTGACGCCGAATTGTTCGTTGCCGCCGGCGATCATCTGGATTGCCGGAAAATCCGGGCCGCCAGGCTGGACGTTCACGTCGAGGCCGGCGGCTTTGTAGATGCCCTTGTCTTTCGCCACATAGAACCCGGCGAACTGAGCCTGGTTGAACCATTTCAATCGCACCGTCACGGCCTCGTCGGCGCGCGCGCTCGCGACGAGCAAGGGCGCAATGATCAAGGCGAGAAGCGAAAACATTCGGACGCGCATGGCTGCTACCCTCCTCAAGGAGCCGAGAGCGCGATCATTGCCGGAGACGACTGAGCGCGACTAGAACCGATTTAGGATCGGAGCGCTCTGAAAATCCGCACGCGCGCACAAATTGCGTTTAGAACAGCGGGAACCAGCGCTTCCACGAGGGGCCGAAAACATGGCGAAGAAATCCGTGCGGCTGACCCGGAGCGGCAAGACAACCGCCGCGCCGCCGGCCCAGCGGGCGACCGCGACCCGCCGCAAGCGGCTGCGCCCGCCGCGCCTTCTGACTTATGTCGACGCCGTGGCCCGTCACGGCTCAATTCGCAAAGCGGCGGAAGCGCTTAGCGTCGCTTCGTCGGCGCTAAACCGGCAAATTCTCGATCTCGAGCTCGATCTGGGCAGCGAGTTGTTCGAGCGGCTGCCGCGCGGCGTGCGGTTAACCGCGGTGGGCGAAGTGTTTCTCGCCTATGCCCGGCAGGCGATTTCCGAACTGAAGGCGGTCGAGTCGCAGGTCGAACAATTGCGCGGTCTGGTTCGGGGCCAGGTCGGGATCGCCGCGGTCGAATCGGTGACCGGCGAGCTTCTACCGTCGGCGATCACGCAGTTTCAGGCGAAGCATCCAAATGTGCGCTTCCATGTCCGAATCGGCGCGCCGGACGACCTTGTTTCCGCTTTGATCGCCGATCAGGTGGATCTCATACTCACACATCATCCGCCCCCGAAGAAAAGCGTCACGATCGTGTCCACGGTCGAGCAGGCGCTCTGCGCGCTCATGGTCGCCGATCATCCGCTCATCAACCGTGACGAGTTGCTCTTGCGCGACTGTCTTGCCTACCCGCTGGCGCTTGGCGACGCCACGCTCGCCGGTCGCGCCTTGATCGAGCAGGCGCTGGCCCAAGCCTATTTCGATCTCGACCCGCGCCTCATCTCCAACTCGGTCGAAACCATGAAGGCTTTCGTCCGCATGAATCGCGGAGTGTGTTTTCAGTTCCGCCGCCGGTCGGGCAAGGCGCTCATTCCGCCGGGCGACATGATGGCGGTCCCGTTGGCCGACCCCGCGCTGCAGCAGCCCAAACTTATTCTCGCGGCGCGCCGCGGCCGGGTGCTGCCGATCGCCGCCGCGCGCTTCGTGGAGTTGCTCAAGGGCGTGATGTCGGCCGAAGATCACAACGAAACGACGGGCCGCAGCTAGCGGGGCCGCAGCGGCAGAAAAGCAGTCGCTCTGAATCGGCGGCGGGATTACCGGCTCGCGCGAGGAAGGCCGCTGGCGTCATCCAAGACTGGCTCGCAGATGCGCCAGGTCAGCCCCTGACAGCCGGCTAAGAATGTGCCTTCGACATACATCGGGCGCGAGCGCCGGTTTTCCTGATAGCCCGGTGCACTCTGACAGGGTATGCAGCTGCAACTGGCCGGAGAGCGACGCAATGACCGACGAGAACATAGGCAATGGCCTGCAGCTTCGTTCTTTGATCAAGAAGAGCGGCGAGCTCGAATTGTCGCTTCTGAATGTCGCGACGCCCGAACCGGCGGCCGATGAAGTTGTGGTTCGAGTTGAGGCGGCTCCGATCAATCCCTCCGACATCGGCCTCCTGCTGGGAGCAGCTGATTTGTCGACGGCCACGCTGTCGGGAACAAAAGTTAGCCCGGTGGTCACGGCGAAGGTCCCCGCCCCGATGATGAGAGCGATGGCTGGCCGCCTCGACGCATCCCTGCCCGTAGGCAACGAGGGTGCTGGGGTGGTCGTCAAGGCGGGCGCTTCTGACGCGGCCCGTGCGCTGGTCGGCAAGACCGTGGCGATGATTGGCGGCGCCATGTACGCGCAATACCGGTGCATCAAGGTCGCCGATTGCCTTGTCCTCCCGAATGGTGCGACGCCCTCCGATGGCGCATCGAGCTTCGTCAATCCTCTCACGGCGCTGGGCATGGTCGAGACGATGCGTCGCGAGGGCCATTCGGCGCTGGTGCACACGGCGGCGGCATCCAACCTTGGGCAGATGCTCAATAGAGTCTGCATCAAGGACGGGATCGGCCTCGTCAACATCGTTCGCACTGCGGAACAGGAAGGCATTCTGCGCAACATCGGCGCGGCTTACGTATGCAATTCCACCACGCCAACTTTCATGGAAGACCTGACCCGCGCTCTCGTCGCAACGGGGGCCACACTGGCGTTCGACGCGATCGGCGGCGGTAAGCTCGCCAGTCAAATGCTGAATTGTATGGAAGCCGCCGCCACCAGGAATGCCAAGGCCTATAGTCGATATGGGTCCACAGTTCACAAGCAGGTCTATATCTACGGCGGCCTTGATATACGCCCCACCGAGCTGAGCCGGGGCTTCGGCATGGCCTGGGGCGTCGGAGGCTGGCTGCTGTTCCCGTTCTTACAGAAAATAGGACCCGTCGACGGGCAGAAGCTGCGTCAACGGGTCGCCGCCGAACTCAAGACGACGTTTGCCAGCAGCTACACGCAGGTCGTGTCACTACACGAGGCGCTTCAGCCTCAAACGATCGCCGCGTACAACAAGCGCGCCACGGGCGAGAAGTTCCTCATCAATCCAAACAAGGCTGCGGATTAGCAACCATCAGGAAAGCTCCGAGTCGATCGGTCGCGGCTTGGCCCTGACCCGCAGAGCTACAGCGATGGACGCGCCCTGACGACAACCTCAGCGATCATTGCATCTGCTCTACGTGGCGTGCACGCGCGCGGGATCACTTGCTGGTTTCCGGGGTGGAGCCAGTGTCGGAGTTCTTGGATGACTTCGGGAAGGGTGGGACGCGGGGAGGGTGACAGAGCTGCGCCGCCCAGAGTGCGCCAAGCAGTTTCGACGCCGAGCCCTGAACAGCGCCGCAAACCACGCCCGCGGCATCGAACGGTTCGACGATCTTGTCGAACGAAATGCCGCCGGCGTCGAGGGCGTGCGTGAGCTGGGTTCCTGTCTGCCCGTCGAGATTAGCATCGGCGTGCTCAAGCTTGCGCATAGAGCATTCGGCATCAAATCGCCGGTCGGCGGTTAGCGAACTCATCGCGCACCTGAGAAACGTCCGTGCTTCTCTTTCGCTCGGTGACGCCGTGAACGAGCGGCGACGACCAGAGCGGCCTCAGGCGGCGCAACGGCGAGCTTGGTCGTAGAGTTCGCCGCGCTCACCCGTTCGCGAGCAGTTGTGGAGGTACGGAGCGTGGAGACACTGGGCCAGACTTCGACCGCTCGCAATGATCCGCAGACGAATTGAGATCGACCCGTGCTCTCGCCGGGACCTGTCGCTCGTTCGGGGGACTGTCTGGGGGACTGTCGTTAAGGTGAAAGATAAATAAGCGCGTAAATCAACATCATAGATACGCAATTGGTCGGAGTGAGAGGATTCGAACCTCCGACCCCCTCGTCCCGAACGAGGTGCGCTACCAGGCTGCGCTACACTCCGACAGCGTCGCAAGCGACGCGGCCGGGTTATAATGTGGGCTGACGTGGGGCGCAAGCGAGCTATGGCGGCCGAAACTGGGTCGGAAGGGCAAGAAATGACAATGACGGACGCGAAAGTCGCCTGCCCGAAATGCGGCTCCGATCAGTTGAGAAGCGAAAAGCGCGGCTGGAACATCTGGACCGGCTTCATCGGCAGCGGAAAGATGGTTTTCGCCTGCCTGAAATGCGGTCATCGCTTTCGCCCCGCCAAGGGGCGGCCTGCGCCCTGAGCTGACGCGCAAAGCGGCGCTGCCCGCCTTGCCCCTGCGGGTCGCGCGCCCCACATCCCGCCTCAGCGGGCCGCCGCGGCTCGTCCAGTTCGGGAGGCAATCCATGAAGATCGGCGTTATCGGTTCGGGTGGGGTCGGGCAGACCCTCGCAAGCGGGTTCCTCAAACGCGGCCATGCGGTGACCGTCGGCACGCGCGACCCGGCGAAGCTCAAGGACTGGGCCGCGAAAAATCCTGGCGCGAAAATCGCCGACTTCGCCCAGACCGCCGCCTTCGGCGAGCTCGTCGTGCTCGCGGTCCACGGCGCCGCGGCGCTCGACGCCCTGAAGCTGATCGGCGCCGCGCCGCTCGCCGGCAAAGCGGTGATCGACACGACCAACCCGATCGGCGGCGGGCCGCCGGTCAATGGCGTGCTGTCCTATTTCACCAGTTTCAGCGATTCCCTGATGGAGCGCCTGCAGAAAGCCTGTCCAGAGGCGCATTTCGTCAAGGCGTTCAACTCGGTCGGCGCCGGGCAGATGGTCGATCCGCAATTTGCCGGCGGCAAGCCGACGATGTTCATCTGCGGCGCCAACGCCGACGCCAAGCAGGTCGTGACCAAGCTGCTCGACGAATTCGGCTGGGAGACCGCCGACATGGGCGCGGTCGAGGCGGCGCGCGCCATCGAACCTTTGTGCATGTTGTGGTGCATTCCCGGCGTCGGAAAAGGCGACTGGTCGCCGCACGCTTTCAAGCTGCTGCGCTAGGCTCTCGAGCTATCGCGATCCCGGCGCCGCAGGATCGCTCGCGGCGCCGGCATGCGTTTGCGCGGCCTCGATCCCTCAATCATAACTTGGCCGGCCATTTGCATGAGCAGATGCGCCATAGCCGGACGAGCGCCGGACGCCAAAAGAAAGCGGAATATTATGAGCGCGGTTAGCGCGAATTTCGCAGCGGAGGGAAAGCCCAGCCTGAGACGCCGGATCGCCGTCGTCTACGCGGGCCTCATCGGCGCCAATCTCGTCGCCTGGGCCTGGGCGGCGGTCGCCTTCCACACCTATCCGGCGCTGCTTGGCGTTGCCGCGCTCGCCTATAGTTTCGGCCTGCGTCACGCCTTCGACGCCGACCATATCGCGGCGATCGACAATGTGACGCGCAGGCTGATGCAGGACGGCCAGCGACCCGTCGGCGTTGGCCTCTATTTTTCGCTTGGCCACTCGACCGTGGTCGTGGCGCTGTCAGTCGGGCTGGCGGCGACTGCGACGGCGCTGCAGAGCCGCTTTGCCGGCTTGGCGAATTTCGGCGCCGTGGCCGGAACGATCGTCTCGGCGCTGTTCCTCTTCGCCATCGCCGCTGCGAATGTGATCGTTCTGATCTCGATCTATCGGGCGTTCTTGACGGTGAAAGCCGGCGGCGCTTTCGCCGAGGAGGATCTCGACCTCGTCCTTGCCAATCGCGGATTGCTCGGCCGACTGTTTCGCCGCTTCTTCCGCGCGGTGGACGCGAGCTGGAAAATGTACCCCATCGGCGTGCTATTCGGGCTCGGCTTCGACACGGCGACCGAAATCGGTCTGCTCGGCATCTCCGCGACACAGGCGGCGCAGGGCCTGTCGATCTGGTCGATCCTCGTCTTTCCCGCTCTGTTCACCGCCGGCATGACGCTGATCGACACGACCGACAGCGTGCTGATGCTCGGCGCCTATGGCTGGGCCTTCGTCAAGCCGATCCGCAAGCTCTATTACAACCTGACGATCACCGCGACTTCGGTGATCGTCGCGCTCGTGGTCGGCGGCCTGGAGACGCTGAACCTGATTGGCGATCGACTGGGCCTGACCGATGGCGGCGGCTTCTGGGGCGTGATCGGGGCGCTCAACGATAATTTCGGCGCGATCGGCTGCCTGATCGTCGGCGTCTTTGTCGTCGCCTGGGCTTTGTCCTTCATTGTCTACCGCCTCAAGGGTTACGACGCGATCGAGACCGTCGCGAGCTGAGTATCGTCATTGCGAGGCGCGCAGCGACGAAGCAATCCATGCCGTCGGTCGGATCGCTGAATTGCTTCGCTTCGCTCGCAACGACGGCGAGGCGAACGTCACTCGGTCTGAGGCTCCTCTTCACGCTCGCCGTCGATCTCGCGCGGCGGCTCGATGACGATGCGGCCGCCGGCGAAATCGATCTCCACCGCAACGGCTTTGGCGAAGGGCAGCAGCATCGTTTCGCCGCCGCCCTCTGGCGCAATCTCGAGAATGTCGCCAGCGCCGAAATTGCGTAAGCCCATGACGCGACCAAGCGCGACGCCGAGGCGCGTCTCCGCTTTCAGGTCGACGAGATCGTCATAATAGAATTCATCTTCCGCCGGCGGCGGCAATTGATCGCGCCGCGCATAGATCTCGACACCCGTCAGCGCTTCGGCCGCCTCGCGCGTCGCGACGCCGGCGATCTGCGCGGCCAGCATGTCGTCGCCCAGCGGTTTCAGCGATTCAAAACGGAAGATCTTGGCGCCGCTCTTGTCGGTCAGTGCGCCATAGGCGCCGATCGCTTTCGGATCGGCGGTGTAGGACTTGACCCGGACTTCGCCGCGCACGCCCCGCGCGGCGCCGAAGACGCCGAGCAGCACGAGGCGGGCGATTGAGGGCAAGAGCGATCAACTCGCCGGAGCGGCTTCGGCCTTTTCGGCCTTTTCGGCCGCGGCGGCCGCCGCAGCGCTGCGCTCCTGCGCCTTCTTCTTGGGCAGCGCCTTCTGCGGATTGTTGTGCGCTTCGCGCTTGGCGAGGCCGAGGCCGTCCAAGAGCCGCAGCACGCGATCGGTCGGCTGCGCGCCCTTGGCGAGCCAAGCCTTGGCCTTCTCGGCGTCGAGCACCAGACGGGCCGTGTCTTCCTTGGGCTTTAAGGGATCGAAAGTGCCAATCCGCTCGACGAAGCGACCGTCGCGCGGCATGCGCGCGTCGGCGACGACGATACGGTAGAACGGCCGCTTCTTGGCGCCGGCGCGCGACAGACGAATTTTCAGAGACATTGGATTCTTCCTTTCAGACTTTCCGTTCGGTTTTATGTTTGGTCGTGCAAGCGCCCGTCCCTTTAAAAGGGAGAGAGCACTCATTTCTTCTTTCCGGGGTTGAAGCCGCCCAGTCCCGAGGGCTTGGCGCCGAGACCGGAGAGGCCAGGAAATTGAGCCGGCAGCGAAAAGGCGCCGGGCGGCGGCGCCGTCGGAATGCCCGGCGGCGCGCTCGGACCGCCGAGCGATTTCTGCATCGCCGCGACATCCTCGGGGCTCGGCGTCGGCATGGCGCCACCAAGGCCGAGCATCTGGCCGAGCTGGCCCATCATGCCGCGCTTTCCCGCCGATGCGCCCATCGACTTCATCATGTCGGCCATCTGGCGATGCTGCTTGAGCAGGCGATTGACGATCTCGACGCTGACCCCGGCGCCGGCGGCGATCCGCTTCTTGCGCGAGGCTTTCAGAAGATCGGGATTGCGCCGTTCCTTCGGCGTCATCGACGAAATGACGGCGCGCTGGCGCTTGATGACCTTCTCGTCGAGATGGGCCGAGGCGATCTGGTCCTTGAGCTTGGCGACGCCCGGCAACATGCCCATCACGCCGCCCATGCCGCCGAGCTTTTCGATCTGCGCCAGTTGCTGGCCGAAATCGTCGAGATCGAACACGCCCTTGCGCATCCGCTCGGCCATTTTGGCCGCCTTCTCGGCGTCGATCGTCTCGGCCGCCCGCTCGACCAGGCTGACGATGTCGCCCATGCCGAGGATGCGATCGGCGAGACGGCGGGGATGGAAATCCTCCAGGGCGTCCATCTTTTCGCCGACGCCAATCAGCTTGATCGGCTTGCCGGCGATGGCGCGCATCGACAGCGCCGCGCCGCCGCGCCCGTCGCCGTCCATCCGGGTGAGCACGATGCCGGTCAGGCCGACGCGATCGTTGAAATTCCGGGCGAGATTGACCGCGTCCTGACCAGTCAGCGCGTCGGCGACCAGCAGGATCTCATGCGGGCGGGCGGCGTCGCGAATCTGAGCCATTTCCGCCATCAGCGGCTCGTCGATATGGGTGCGCCCGGCGGTGTCGAGCAGCACGACATCGAAGCCCTGCAGGCGGGCGACGCTCTCGGCGCGGCGCGCGATCGCGACCGGATCCTGCCCGGCGACGATCGGCAGGGTCTCGACGCCAATCTGACGGCCGAGCACTGCAAGCTGCTCCTGCGCCGCCGGCCGCTTGACGTCGAGCGAAGCCATCAGAACCTTGGCCTTGTTGCGTTCGACGAGACGCTTGGCGATCTTGGCGGCGGTGGTCGTCTTGCCCGCGCCCTGCAGGCCGACCAGCATCACCGCGACCGGGGCCGGCGCATTGAGGTCGATCGACTGCGATTCGCCACCCAAAATCTCGATCAGCGAATCATGGACGATCTTGACCACCATCTGGCCGGGCTTGACCGACTTGATGACGGCGGCGCCGACGGCTTTGGCGCGCGTGCGGTCGATGAACGACCGCACCACATCGAGCGCGACGTCGGCCTCGATCAGCGCGCGGCGCACCTCGCGCATCGCCGCGTTGACGTCCTCCTCGGAGAGGGCGCCGCGGCCGGTGAGTTTGTCCAATATGCCGGAGAGCTTTTCCGAAAGGCTCTCGAACATGGGGTCCGCTCCACAATTCGCTTCGCGAGGTCCGCCCAAACGCCGATTGCGCCCGGGAGCGCATCGCGCCGCCGGACGGTGACCGCCGCCCCCTCACGGACGGTCGGCTTATCGACGAGGTCGAAACCTGACGAAGACTGGCGTGAATTAGGGGCTGAGAGCCGCGAAGTCAACCTGCCCCCGCCGCGCGTACGGGCGAACGGCCCGGAAAACCGGGAGAAAGCGCCCTGCCGGGGCTCACGCGACCCGCTCTTGAACTGAACCTGTTCAGCCCCCGTTCACCCTAATTCTGCTCAACGGACGCCGATCCCTGCGCCAGAATACGCATCAACGGCGTGCGCCGCAGCGGGTCGAGCGGGGCACGGAACGATGATTTTTGAGGATCCCACAGCTCGACGTGGGCGATTTGTCGGAATTGCCGGCGTGGCGCTGATCGCAGCGGCGCTGGCGACAGCCGGGCTGATCGTCGTGAGCGTTCTGGCGGTCCCGGGGTTGCCAGCGCTGCCGCCGGCGCTTCAGGAGGTCAGCGACGACGCTGATGTCGCGATCGAGAAGCTCGGCGGCCTGCCCGACGCCGTTGCGCCGCCGGTTCAGCCCGCCGCAGTTCCTTCCGTGAGCGCGCCCGCCATGGCTGCGCAAGCGGCTGAGCCGCCGGTCGCGGCGAAATCGCTTGGCGGTCCCGGCTTCCTCAACGCCGCCTTCGTCCTGCAGGACAATCCGCAGAGCGTCGCCTCGCTGCGCGCTCACCTCGCCAATCTGCAGATTGTCTTTCCCGACTGGCTCAGCTTCGGCGACGCCAGCGGCGCGCTCGCCGTCAACGTCGATCGCAACCTCGTCGGCGAATTGCACGCCGCCGGCGTCAAGGTTCTGGCGCGGGTGACCAATATCAACGCCGAGGGCGCCTGGTTCGAAGACGGTCTTGGCGCCTTCCTGCGCAATGCGCGATCGGCGGCCCTCTTCCGCGATCACCTCCTGACCGCGCTCACCGACGCCGGCGCCGATGGCGTCAACATCGACGTCGAGACCCTCCATCCAGAAGACGAGAGCGCCTATGTCGACTGGCTGAAGCAGTTGACCGACACGCTGCACGCGCGCGGATTTCAGGTCACCGTCGATCTGCCGATGAGCAACAAGGCCTATGATTACGAGGCGATTGGCCGTCTGGCCGACGCCGTCGTGCTGATGGCCTATGACGAGCATTGGTCGACCAGCGGTCCGGGCCCGATCGCCTCGCGGCCATGGTTTGAGAAGGGTCTCGATCAGGCGACGCAGCGTATCCCGGCCGACAAGCTGATCGCCGGCATCGGCGCCTATTCTTTCGACTGGACGCAGGGCGCCACGACGGCGGAGTCGCTGAGCTTCGACGAGGCGGTGGCGCTCGCCGCGCAACACCAGGCGCGCATCGACGCCGGCGGCGAGGACGTCAACAGCCACTTCCACTATGTCGACGAGGACGGCAAGGCCCACGACGTGTGGATGCTCGATGCGATCTCGGGGTGGAACGAGTATCTCTATGCGCGGCGCGCCGGCCTGCGCGGCGCGGCGCTGTGGCGCACCGGCGTCGAAGAGCCGCAGCTATGGTCGTTCTACGGCGCGGCGGCCGCGAATGAATTCGACCCGCAGCGGCTGTCGCGCACGCTGGGCGCCGAAACGGTCCGGCTCGAGGGCGACGGCGAACTCCTGCGCGTGCGCGAGGGCCTCCATGACGGCCGGCGCAACATCGTGGTGGCGAATGGCTATATCGATTCGGCGCTGCATGAGACGCTACCGGGCTCCTTCAAGGTGCAGCGCTTCGGCGACCGCGCCGACAAGAAGATCGCGCTGACCTTCGACGACGGGCCCGACCCGACCTGGACTCCGCAAATCCTGAAGGTGCTGGCGAAATACAATGCGCCGGCCACGTTCTTTCTGATCGGCGAGATGGTGCAGCGTTTTCCCGATCTTGCCCGCGCCGAGGTTGAGGCCGGCCATCTTGTCGGCAATCACACCTATTCGCATCCCGACTTGCGGACGATCTCGAAGGAACGCCTGTGGGCCGAGCTGAGCGCCGCACAGCGGCAGATCGAGGCGGCGACCGGGCGTTCGACGCTGCTCTTCCGTCCGCCCTACGATACGGATTCCGCGCCGACGACGGCCGCGCAGCTCGAGCCGCTGCAGGACGTCGACCGGATGGGCTATGTCGTCGTCGGCGCCGACGTCGACCCGGCGGATTACGATCGGCCCGGCGCCAGTGCGATCTACGCCGAGGTGATGAAGGAACTGACCGCCGGCGATGGCCGCATCATCCTGCTCCATGACGCCGGCGGCATGCGCAATCAGACCGTCGACGCTTTGGACCGCCTGATTCCGGCGCTGCGGGACGCCGGATACGAGATCGTGCCGCTCAGCGACATTCTTGAGGTTCCGGCCGCGACGCTGAACCCCGAAATCTCGCCGCGCGAGGGGATGCTGTCGACCGGCGCGCGCATAATGAGCTGGGCCAGTACCTATGGTTCGGGCGTGATGGTCTTCTCGTTCGCGATCATGACGACGGTCGCGATCCTGCGCATCCTGTTCCTTGGCGTTCTCGTCGCGCGTCAATCGCGCCGTCACCCGAAGGAAGATCTGTCGGCCTTCGAGCCTCCGGTTTGCGTGCTGATCCCCGCCTTCAACGAAGAGCGGGTGATCAGCCGCACGATCGAGGCGGCGCTCGCCAGCGACTATAAGGCGATGCGAATTCTGGTGATCGACGACGGCAGCACGGACGAGACGGCGAGCGTCGTCGAGGGTTGGGCGGCTCGCGATCCGCGCGTCTCGCTGCTGCGCCAGCGCAACGCGGGCAAGGCCTCGGCGCTGAACCGCGCGGTGCGCGCGGCCGAGGAAGAGATTCTTATCACCATCGACGCCGACACGCTGATCCTGCGCGAAACGGTCTCGAATCTGGTCAGGCCGCTCGCCGACCCGGCGATCGACGCGGTGTGCGGCAACGTGCAGGTCGGCAACATCTCCAACCTGCTGACCTCATTCCAGTCGGTCGAATATGTCACCTCGCAGAACTACGACCGACGCGCCTTCGACAGTCTGAACTGCATCATGGTCGTTCCCGGCGCGACCGGAGCCTGGCGGCGCAGCACCTTGCTCGAAGTCGGCGCCTATTCCGGCGACACGCTGACCGAGGACGCCGATCTCACGCTGACAATTCTCAGAGCGGGCGGACGCATCACCTACGCGCCGATGGCCAAATCGATCACCGAGGCGCCGGAGAACATCAGAGCGTTGTTCCGCCAGCGCTTCCGCTGGTGCTACGGCACGTTGCAATGCATGTGGAAACATCGCGGTTGCTTCGGCAAAGGCGCGCTCGGCTGGATCGGGCTGCCGAACGTCGCCGTGTTTCAGCTCATGTTTCCGCTGTTCTCGCCGATCGGCACCGTCGTCCTGGCGTTCATGCTGCTGAGGCAGGACTACGAGCCGGTCGTTGTCGGCTATCTCACCTTCCTGGCTCTCGATCTCACCGCGTCGCTGGTCGCCTTCTGGCTCGACAGGAGACCGTTGCGCGAAGTCCGGGTGGTGATCATCCAGCGCTTTCTCTATCGGCCGTTTCTCTATGTCGTGACTTTCGCCGTGGTGCTCGCCGCCTTGCGCGGTGCGCGCCAGGGCTGGAACAAACTCGCGCGCACCGGCGCGGTCGACGTGGCCCGGCTCGAGATGGGAATGGAAGCGCCGGCCGAATGAGGCCAGCGCCGACAGAGCGTCAGTAGCGCTCGCCGCCGTTGTCGCCGACCACCACGCCCAGCACCTGACGAAGGTGAGCGCGCATCGCCTCTCGCGCGTCTTCCGCCTTGCCCGCGCCGATCGCGGCGAGAATCGCCTGATGGCCGCGCAACGTCTCCGCCCAGTTGGCCTCGAGATGCGTGCGCTGCGACAGAATCGAGAAGACCGGCGCGTGCTGCTCCTGCCATAGCCGCTCGACCACCGTCGCCAGCGCGGCGTTGCCGGTCGCCGACGCAATGGCGACATGAAAGCCGAGGTCGGCGGCGCTCCAGGGGCGCCCGGCGTCGTGATCGGCCGTCATTTGATCGATGAACGCCGCCAGCCTCGCGACGTCGTCGCGCGACGCGATCTCGGCCGCCAGCGCGGCGATCTCGCCTTCGATCAGCATGCGCGCGGTGAGAATGTCGGTCGGACCGTCGCCCGCATTGACGCGCGGCGGCGGTTCGATACGCCGCTCGAGCACGAAGGCGCCCGAGCCAGTGCGCACTTCGACGAGACCGGCGATTTCGAGAGCAACCAACGCCTCGCGCACGACCGGGCGGCTGACGCCCAGCGTCTTGGCGAGATCGCGCTCGGCCGGCAGGCGTCCGCCTGCCGCGAATTCGCCGGCGCGGATGAGATCGCCGATCTGATCGGCCACTTGTTCGTAGAGCCGGCGGCTGTCGATGGGTTGGAACGGCATTCGAGATCTCTTTGCCAGGCCGGCTCGGCCTA
>SSMV01000122.1 GCA_004799435.1 Bradyrhizobium sp. | reverse complement strand
GCTTCTATTTCCTCGAGATGAACACCCGCCTGCAGGTCGAGCATCCGGTGACCGAACTCGTCGCCGGCGTCGATCTGATCGAGGAGATGATCCGCAGCGCCTACGGGCTGCCGCTGCGCCTGACGCAGCGCGACGTGACGCTCAAGGGCTGGGCGATCGAGAGCCGGGTCTATGCCGAAGATCCGATGCGCGGCTTTCTGCCTTCGACCGGGCGGCTGACGACGTACCGACCGCCGAACGAGGGCGTCGCGGCGGGCGTGACGCTGCGCAATGATACGGGCGTCAGCGAAGGCAGCGAGATTTCGATCCATTACGATCCGCTGATCGCCAAGCTCGTCACGCATGCCGGGGACCGCGCCGGCGCGATCGAAGCGCAGGCCGAGGCGTTGGAGGTCTATGTCATCGACGGCGTCCGCCACAATATTCCGTTCCTCGCCGCGCTGATGCAGCATGAGCGCTGGCGGGCCGGGCGGCTCTCGACCGGCTTCATCGCCGAGGAATATCCCGATGGTTTCAAGCCACTCGCCGCCTCAGGCGAGAGCGAAGACACGCTTGTCGCGATCGCCGCCCATATCGATCATGTTTGCGAGCTGCGCCGACGCGCCATTTCGGGTCAATTGCGCGACCCGGCTCTGGGGCGGCTCGATCAGAAGCGCATCGTGACGCTCGGCAACGCGCAGATCGCCATCGAGATCGATCCCGATGCGGAAGAACTCGGCGTCCTCTTCACCGACGGCCGGCGATTGCGCGTCGCCTCATCCTGGGTTCCCGGCGACAGGGTCTGGCGCGGCGAGATCGATGGCCGGCGCAAGACGGCGCAGGTCAAGCCGATCCTCAATGGTTTTGCCCTTAGTCATTGCGGCGTCGGCGTCGAGGCGCGGGTCTATAGCAAACGCGAGGCGGCGCTGGCGGCGCTGATGATCGCCCGCCAAAGTTCGGGGAGGTCGAGCGCGCTGCTCTGCCCGATGCCCGGCCTCGTCAAATCGATCGCGGTGCGCGAAGGCCAGGAGGTCAGGCTCGGCGAAGCGCTCTGCGTCGTCGAGGCGATGAAGATGGAAAATCTGCTGGTCGCCGAACGCGACGCCACCGTGAAGACGATCCTCGCCAAGCCGGGCGAGTCGCTCGCGGTCGACGCCGTGATCATGGAATTCGCCTGAGGCGGGCCTTATTCCCGGTCTTACCGGCGTTCGCCCGTCAAATCGCCCGGATTGGCCGCTTCCCTCGCTTTCGGGTCGCCGACGTGCTAACGGCCTCGCCCTGCGGCGTCGCCCTGAGTTCGGCGGGCGCCTCCTTCGAGCTTACAAGACCATGAGCGATATTTTTCAAGAAGTTGACGAGGAAGTCCGCCGCGACAAAGCGGTCGAGTTCTGGAAGAAACACCAAAACCTCATCATCGGCGCGGCCGTACTGATCGTCCTGGCTTCGGCCGGCTTCCGTTTTTACGAGGGTCGCAAGCTCGCCGCGGAACAGGCGGCCGGCGCCGCTTTCCAGCAGGCGCTGACGCTCGACCATGCCGACAAGGGCGCCGACGCCCAGGCGGCCCTCGCAGCGATCGCCGCCGATGCGCCGGGCGGCTATCGCACGCTGGCGCGTTTCGCCGGCGCGGCGGTTCAGAGCAAGACCGATCCCAAAGGCGCGGTCGCGGTCTATGACGCGCTCGCCGCCGACGCTTCCGCCGGGCCGCTGTTCCAGGAGGCGGCGAAGCTCCGCGCGGCGCTGCTGCGCATGGATCTGAACGACCCGGGCGCAAAGCCGGCCTTGGAAGCGCTGGCGACCCCCAATGGCGTCTATCGCCATACCGCGCGCCTTGCGCTTGGAGTGCTGGCGCTCGACGCGGGCAATTTCGACGAGGCGGGCAAGCAGCTCGATCTCGTGGTCGCCGATCCCGACGCGACGACGGCGGAGAAACGCGCCGCGGAAAGCCTGCTCGGGTTGGTCGCCGCCAATCGCGCGACGAAGTGAGCCAAAGCCCGTGAGCGCTGATCGACGCGCGCCTCCATGAGCGTGAAAGTCGCCGTCATCGGCCGCCCCAATGTCGGCAAATCGACGCTGTTCAACCGGCTGGTCGGGCGAAAACTGGCGCTGGTCGACGATCAGCCCGGCGTCACCCGCGACCGCCGCGAGGGCGAGGCGCGGCTTGGCGATTTGAGTTTCACCATCGTCGACACGGCGGGCCTCGAGGAAGGCGCGGGGGCGACGCTCGCCGGGCGCATGCGAGCGCAGACGGAAACGGCGCTGGTCGACTGCGACGCCGTGCTGTTCCTGATCGACGCGCGCGCCGGCGTGACGCAAAGCGACCGGCATTTCGCGCAGGCCGTGCGCCGCGCCGGCAAGCCGGTGATCCTGGTCGCCAACAAGGCCGAGGGGCAGGGTGGGCGCGACGGCGTGATCGAGGCCTTCACGCTCGGGCTTGGCGAACCCATCCCGATTTCCGCCGAACATGGCGAGGGCCTGAGCGATCTCTATGACGCGCTGGTCGCCGTGCTGCCGGCATCCGCCGGCCCCGACGCCGAGGACGACGAGCCGGCGCCGCTGAAGCTCGGCGAAGAAGAGGATGGCAACGAGGCCGATCCGACCAAGCCGCTGCGCATCGCCATTGTCGGGCGCCCCAATGCCGGAAAGTCGACCCTGCTCAATCGCATTCTCGGCGAGGAGCGATTGCTGACTGGCCCCGAGCCGGGGCTGACGCGCGACAGCATCAGTATTGAGACGACCTGGCGCGGTCGGCGCTTCAAGCTCTTCGACACGGCGGGCCTGCGCCGGCGCGCCCGCGTCGTCGAAAAGCTGGAGAAGCTCGCCACTGCCGATGCGCTGCGGGCGGTGCGCTTCGCCGAAGTCGTCGTCGTGCTGCTCGATGCGACGATCCCTTTCGAGAAACAGGATCTGACGATCGCCGATCTGGTCGAGCGCGAGGGTCGGGCGCTGGTGATCGGCCTCAACAAATGGGATCTGATCGAGGATAAAAGCGCCAAGGCCCAAACGCTGCGCGCCGAAGCCGATCGGCTGCTGCCGCAATTGCGCGGCGCGCGCGTCATTCCGGTGTCGGGGCTGACGGGCGCCCATATCGACAGGCTGCTCGAGGCGGTGGTGGCGACGCACGAGATTTGGAACATCCGGATTTCGACCGGGCGGCTCAATCGCTGGCTCGCGCCGGTCATCGAGGAGACGCCGCCGCCGGCGGTCTCCGGCCGGCGGGTGAAAATCCGCTACATGACGCAGCCCAAAGCGCGGCCACCGTTTTTCGTGCTGTTCGGCGCTCAGGTCGAGAAAATTCCCGAGAGCTACAAGCGCTACCTCGTCAACGGGCTGCGCGAGACTTTCAATCTGTTTGGCGTGCCGATCCGTCTGTCGATGCGCTCGGGCGGCGAAAACCCTTACGCGCCGAAAAAGCGAAGGGGATAGGGCGTCTTCAATTCTCTCATCCCCGCCAATATGTGAGGGCTTTCGTCAGGGAGATGGAAATGGCGGACAATCATCCGATTACGACGGCGCCGGCGACGGGCCGGGTCGTGGTGCGCTGGCGCGGCCGCGTCGTCGCCGACACGACGCACGCGCTGGCGCTCAGCGAAGCGAATTATCCGCCGGTTCTCTACATTCCGCGCGCGGACGCGAATATGAAACTGTTCGAGCGCAGCGCGCGCGAGACGACTTGCCCTTACAAGGGCGAGGCCAATTACTTCACTTTGCGCGATGGCGAGGAGGCCGACGCCAACGCGGTCTGGACCTATGAGCAGCCCAAGCCCGTGGCGGCGGCGATCAAGGATCATCTCGCCTTCTATCCCGATCGCGTGCAGATCGAACGCAGACCGGCGGACTGATCCATGCCGGCGCTGCGGCCCGACGAAGCCTGACGCAACAATGTCGAAAGAAGCCTTCCGCGCCGCTCGCGACTTGTTGCTCGCCGCGCGCGGCGATTACGCGCTCGCCGAGGCCGCCTTCGTCTGGCCGCGGCTCGAGCATTTCAACTGGGCGCTCGACTGGTTCGATAGCGAGCTCGCCAGCGGGGCGCATGGCGCGCACCCGGCGCTGAGGATCCTCGCTGGCGACGCCGAGACTTACACGTTCCGCGACTTGTCGCAGGCCTCCTCGCGCCTCGCGAATGGCCTGCGCCGCTTGGGGGCGAAGCGCGGCGACCGGCTGCTGCTTCTGCTCGGCAATGTCGTCGAGCTCTGGATCACGCTACTGGCGGCGATGAAGCTCGGCCTCGTCGTCATCCCGTCGCCGCCGCAGCTTTCGCGCCGCGATATTGACGAGCGTCTGGCGCGCGCCGGCGCGAGCCTCGTCATCGCCGAGACGAGCGAGACGACGAAACTCGACGGGCGAGAGGGCGCATTGAAACGGATCGCGGTCGGCGCGCCGACGCCGCCGGGTTGGAGCGACTTCGCCGACTTGATGCGCGCCGAGGAGCGTTTCACGCCCGATGGCGCGACGCGCGCCAGCGATCCCTTCCTGCTCTATTTCACTTCGGGTTCGACGGCGCGGCCGAAGCTGGTGGTCCATACGCATG
>SSMV01000121.1 GCA_004799435.1 Bradyrhizobium sp. | reverse complement strand
GCGCCGGATACGTGCTTCGTGAAGACCCTCGCTAGACTGTTTCGCGCCACGGCGTTCAAGATGACGCTGGCGATCTTCGGATTGAGCGCAATCGGTTCGGCGCTTGTGCTCGGCGTCGTCGCCTGGCAGGTCATCAAGCTGGTCGACGACGAAACGCGCGCGACAATCTCCGAACAGGCCAAGGGCCTCGCCGAACAATATGAACAAGGCGGCGTGCGGCGGCTCGGCGCAATCATCGAGGCGCGCGCCCGCCAGCCAGGCTCCTCGCTCTATCTGCTCACCGACACCGCCGGCGAACCGCTCGCCGGCAATGTCGCGCAACTGCCTCCCGGCGCGCTCGACAAGACCGGCGTCATCGACACGCCCTATGAGACGGCCGACGAGTCGCTCACCGGACGTCGCGCCTTGGCCGAAATCTTCGCTCTGCCCGGCGGCTTCCGTCTGCTGGTCGGGCGCGACCTCGGCGATCGCGCGCGCATCGGCGCGGTGATGGTTCGTGCGATGGCGATCTCGCTGGTCTTTTTCGCCGCTTTGGCGGCGCTCGGCGCGTTGTTTGTCGCCCGGCGCGTGTTGCGCCGTATCGATGCGATGAACATTTCCGCGCGCGCGATCATGGGCGGCGATCTCAGCCTGCGCCTGCCGGTCTCCGGATCGGGCGACGAACTCGACCGGCTCGCCGCCGGTCTTAACGACATGCTCGCCCGCATCGGCGAATTGATGACCGGCCTGCGCGAGGTTTCCGACAACATCGCTCATGACTTGCGCACGCCGCTGACGCGTCTGCGCAATCACGCCGAGGAGGCCCTGCGCAACGCTGCCGACCCATCCGCCTATCGCGCCGCGCTGGAGCGCACGATCGAGGAATCGGACGGGTTGATCGCGGTTTTCAATGCGCTGTTGTTGATCGCCCGCGCCGAGGCCGGCGCCGAAAGCGCCAGCGTCGCTTCCTTCGATCTCGGCGAAACAGTCGCCGGCGTCGCCGAGCTCTACGAACCGGTCGCCGAGGAAAACGGCGCCCATCTGACGATCGAGACCGCGCCAGGGCTGATGGTCGTGGGCAATCGCGAATTGATCGGCCAGGCGGTCGCCAATCTGATCGACAACGCCGTCAAATACGGTGGCAGCGCCGACGGAGCGCCGGACAAGGCGCAGATCAGCATCAAGGCGCGGCGCGACGGCGCGATGGTGGCGATCGAGGTCGGCGACCGCGGCCCCGGCATTCCCGCCGCCGAGCGCCCGCGCGCCTTCGAGCGCTTTGTGCGCCTGGAGGGCGCCCGCTCGCGGCCCGGCTCCGGCCTCGGTCTGTCGCTCGCCGCCGCCGTGATGCGCATGTATGGCGGCGCCATCAGCCTCGACGACAATGCGCCCGGCCTGAAGGTGACGGCGACCATGCCGGGCGCGGCCGACGCTCCTGCTCCTGAGTCCAACCAACAGGCGGCCGCGTGAGCCGCCCGCTCGGCGCCTTGCTGCGCCGGGCCCCCCGGCTCGCAGCGCCGGCGACAGCGCGCAAACGTCTCGAGGCCTTGCTGCGCGAGCCGGCGGCCGTCGCACTGGTCACGCTTGTCGAATCGAAGCCGACACGCGATCTGCTGCTTTGCGTCGCCGATCATTCGCCCTTTCTCTGGTCGTTGATCGTCGAAGACCCGGGCCGCCTCGCCCGCCTCCTCCAATCCGCGCCGCAGGCCGCGCTCGACGCGCTGATCGTCGCCGTCGCGGCGCGACGCGACGAGGAGCAGGACGCGCTGATGCGCGCGCTCCGCCAGGCCAAGCGCGAATCGGCGTTGCTCATCGCGCTCGCCGATCTCGGCGGCGTCTGGGACCTCGTGGCGACGACCGACGCGCTGACCCGTTTCGCCGACGCCGCCGTGGCCGCGGCTTTGCGCTTTCTGCTGCGTCGCGAGGCTAAGGCCGGTCGGCTGACGCTCGACGCCGAGGCGCCCGATATCGAGGCGGAAAGCGGCTTGGTCGTGCTGGCGCTCGGCAAGCAGGGCGCGCGCGAACTCAATTATTCGAGCGACATCGACCTCATCGTTCTTTACGACGCCGAGGCCGCGCCCATCCCGCAAGGCGTGGCGCCCGGACCGCTCTTCGTGCGTCTCGTCCAAGCGCTGACCCGCCTGCTGCAGGAGCGCACGCCGGACGGCTATGTCTTTCGCGTCGATCTGCGCTTGCGCCCCGACCCGGCTGCAACGCCGGTCGCCCTGTCGATCGCCAGCGCCGCCGCCTATTACGAAACGCTCGGACAGAATTGGGAGCGCGCCGCGATGATCAAGGCGCGGCCGGCCGCCGGCGCGCTCGAACTCGGCCGGCGCTTTCTCACCGAGCTCTCGCCCTTCATCTGGCGCAAATATTTCGACTACGCCGCGATCGCCGACATTCACGCGATGAAGCGGCAGATCCATGCGGTGCGGGGCCATGAGCAAGTGACCGTCGCCGGCCACGATCTCAAGCTCGGGCGTGGCGGCATTCGCGAGATCGAGTTCTTCGTCCAGACGCAGCAACTCATTTTTGGCGGCCGCCGCCCCTCAATGCGCGGCGCGCGGACGCTCGACATGCTGCGCCAGCTTCATACCGAACATTGGGTCGGCGCGGACGCCGTCGCCGATCTCTCGGCGGCTTACGTCTTTCTGCGTGAGCTCGAACACCGGCTGCAGATGATCGCCGACGAGCAGACCCAGCGCCTGCCCTTCGAGACGGCGGCGCTGACGCGTTTCGCCAAGTTCTGCGGCTATGCTCAGTTTGAGCGCTTCGCCGCCGCGCTAACCGATCATTTGCTTAACGTGGAGCGCCATTACGCGCAGCTATTTGAGGACGCGCCCACCCTCGATCTCGAAGCCGGAAGCCTCGTCTTCACTGGCGTCGCCGACGATCCTGAAACGCTGACGACGCTGCGTCGCCTCGGTTTTCAAAGGCCGGAGGACGCCGCCGAGACCATTCGCGGCTGGCATTTCGGCCGTCGGCAGGCGGTGCAAAGTCCGCGCGCCCGCGAGGTGCTGACCGAACTGACCCCAGCGCTGCTCGCCGCCTTTTCCGGTTCGGGCGATGCGGACGCGGCGCTCGCCGGTTTCGACGCGGCGCTGGCGCGCATGCCCGGCGCGGTGGAGCTGTTGTCGATCCTGCGCTCCAACTCGGCCGTGCGCGAATTGTTCGGCGATCTTTTCGGCGGCGCGCCGCGCCTCGCCCAGATCGTCGCCCAACGCCCGCATGTGCTCGACGCCGCGATCGACCCCGGCCGGATCGCCGCGATCGACGAGAGCCTCAACGAGGCGCGGATGACGGCGCGAGTGGAGACCTTTCTCGCCGGCGCACGGCTCTATGAGGAGACGCTCGATCGGGCGCGCGATTTCGCGGCGGAAGAATCCTTTCTCATCGGCGTGCGGCTGCTGTCGGCCGCTCTCGATCCCGAGCGCGCCGGGCGCGCCTATAGCGCGCTTGCTCAAGGGTTGCTTGAAGCGCTGCTGAAGCGGGTTGCCGATGACTTCGCGCGCGATCATGGCAAGGTCGAGGGCGGGCGCGTCGCTGTGCTGGCGATGGGAAAATTCGGCTCGCGCGAGATGACCGCCGCATCCGATCTCGATCTGATCGTCATCTATGATTATCCCGCCGATGCGTCGGACTCGGGCGGCGCGCGACCGCTCGCTGCGGCGGTCTATTACACGCGGCTGACCCAGCGCCTGCTCGCCGCGCTCACCGCGCCGACCAAGGCCGGCAAGCTCTATGATGTCGATCTGCGATTGCGTCCGTCAGGACAAAAGGGGCCGTTGGCGACGCAATATTCGGCCTTCCGCCTCTATCAGGCGGGCGAAGCGGAAGTCTGGGAGCACATGGCGTTGACGCGGGCGCGCGTCGTCGCGGGCGAGGCTTCGCTGGCCAAGGAAATCGGCGCAACGATCGTCGAGGCCCTGACTAGGCCGCGCGACGGCGCAAAATTGGCGAGGGAGGTGCGCGCCATGCGCGATCTCATCGCCCGCGAAAAGGGCGATCGCGACCCCTGGGATTTGAAGCTCGTCTCGGGCGGGCTGATCGACGTGGAATTCGTCGCGCAATATCTGACGCTGCGCAGCGCGCATGAATTCCCGTCGCTGCTCGGCGCTTCGACCGTCGCGACGCTGGCCGCCGCCGCCTTGGCCGGCGTTCTGACGAGCGAAGATTGCGAGGCGTTGACCGTCGCGCACCGGCTTTATTCCGACGCGACGCAGATCATGCGCGTCGCCGTCGCCGGGCCCTTCGATCCGGCGCAAGCGACCAGCGGCGTCAAACGCCGCATCGCGGCGGCGGCGGGTCTGCCCGATTTTGCCGCGCTGGAAAGCGCGATCATCGACGCGCGCGCGGCGGTCAGACACGCCTATGCGCATATCCTCGGCGGGCGCGACGCATAGGAAATTTGATGATGGTCGGAATTGGACATGGCGGCGAAGGTTTGGGTTATCCCGGCCGCTCGCATGAAAGCGGGGCGTGAACATCGCGTCCCTTTGTCCGGTAGCGCGCATGCCATCCTAAGAGAGCTTTCTCGGGTAAAAATCAGCGAGTTTGTTTTTCCCGGCCACCGGCGCGGAAAGCCACTCTCACACGTCGCGATGGCGAACGCGATGAGGCGATTGAGCGTGGGGCAAGTTACGGTGCACGGGTTTCGCAGCGGCTTTCGGGATTGGGCCGGCAACGAAACCAATTTTCTGCGGGAGGTCGCTGAAGCTGCGCTCGCACATCTCGTCGGCGACGCTGCCGAGCAGGCTTATCGGCGCGGCGACGCGCTCGAAAAGCGCCCAGTGCTTATGAACGGGTGGGCTGCCCATTGCCAATTGAAGGCCAATAGCAACGTGATCCGCCTCAAAGGTTGAGCCTCGAAGACGCGCACGGAAAGGTTGACCGTAGCGTTCCCCGAAGGCTGCGGAAGAGCAATAGGGCCCGGCGCTCCTTTCGACTGCGAACTCGACCTCATCGGTGTCCACGATGACCAATTGCTTGACGCTGGCTTCGGCATCGCGGGGCCTCAAACCTGCGCTGTCGATTCCTCGAAGGCGGACCTCGATGATCGTTGGAGTCGCCGAGCCGCGAGCCAGCGGGGTCGTGGCCGAGGATGAGAAGTATCCAATAGGGCATCACGCCCTGACAGGCTGCCCATAACCGACTTCGACGCCTCAATAGTGCGGATCTGGACTTTTTAACTATCGCGGTCTGACTTCCCAGGCGCGATGAAATGCCAATCGATCTGGCTCTCTTGAGTCCCCCGCGAGCACGGTGCGCGACGTGAACTCCCCAACGTTCTCGGACACGCCGAGGTGTGGCATTTCTTGGCGCTCAATCAAGTCTCTTAACTTCCGCCACGCTTCGGCCCGAAACGAGGTGTCAGGGATCGCCGGCAGGCACGCAGCGTTGCGATCGCTGGAGGGGCGCCATCGCGCCGACAACTTCGGCAGTTGCTCGAAATGAGTAGAATCCGAGTCTGACATCGGCACGGCTGCAACGGTTAGTTCTGATGCATCCTCGCGTCGTCTCTCACATGTGCGGCGCGACCGTGCTGAAGGAATCCGATGCGGAAGACTTCCGTCGACCTCATAAGGCTGGCCGTCTCGAGCGCGGCGATCTGCGTTGTCGTCAACGCTGCAGAAGTCAGAAGTCTTCGTCATGGCGATTCTCTTGCCATCGCCAAGACCCGCGTCGCTCCCATTCAAACAATTGCGCTTTCGGCAGACGCACCGGGGCTGTTTGGGACGACCGAGCAACCGGTTGGCCCATTGGCGACAGAACAAGCGCGGATCGGACGCGCGCCGCTCGCGCAAAGCTGTTCGAGCGACGCGCCGAGTTTGCTCCGCCCCCACCAATCGCCGAGCCGATTGGCGCTGGCGCCCTGAGCGCTCCGACCCAACGCTAAGTGCGAACGTCGTATTGGGGTCGCGGCTCCGCGCGGGCGAGACGCCGCCGAGCGAGAGAGCGAAACTCGCCCACTCTAGGTAATTTCCGATGCTGCCGCCGGTCTGGCGCGCCCGTTAAGGTCTTTGAGCGAAACGGGAACGGCGCAATTCGACCCGCCGCGCCGCTTCGCCGCCAAGCGCGCGGAGAGCATACCCATGGACAAGAGCGGAATTGCCGGTTCGACCAGGGACGTTACGGGCGCCGCGAAGGAAACGGCCGGCAAGGTCATCGGCGGCGTCAACGGCGCCGTGCAGACGCGGTGAAGACGTCGCGAGTCCCGTCGCCTCCGCCGGGACAAAACGCTTCAGCCAGGAAGATGCAACATGAGTCTCATTCTTATCATCATCTTGTTAGTCATCGTGTTCGGTGGCGGCGGCGGCTATTACGCGCATAGTTACTACGGCGGTCGCGGACTCGGGGGCGTTCTCGGCCTCGTTGTCATTGTTCTCGTCGCCCTGTGGCTGTTCGGACGCTAACCGATCGTCGGCGCTCGGCACCGCTCGGAGCTACCGGAGATTCCGGGGGCGGCGAGCCCCATTCGATCGGCTGAGGACAGCTGCGCGTCAATCGGCGGCGTTCTCCGCTGCACGGTATTTTCGGAGGCCGACATGCAAGGTGAAAGTCTACTCATCATCGTCGTGGTCGGCGTCATCGCCGGATGGTTGGCGGGCCAGGTCGTGCGGGGCACGGGATACGGACTTCTTCACGATCTCATCATTGGCGTCATTGGCGCTTTCATCGGCGGATGGCTGCTGCCCGAGCTCAATATCCACCTCGGCGTAGGCATGATCGGCGCGATCATCAACGCCACCATCGGCGCGGTGCTGCTGCTGATTGTCCTCCGACTTGTCCGCGGCGGCGGCGGCGGCTGGCGCAGCCGTTGGGGCTGGGGCAGCTAAACGCGAGCTTTGCAAAGGCGCGACGAGTGCCGGCCGGCACATAGCGCACGACTTACACGTGGCGCCGGCGTCGTGAACTTCAATTCGGCGAGTGCTTAGGGCGCTTCCCCCGGCTCGCCGCCGCCGCCCGCGGCGACGAGCGCCAGTCGCGCCAGAGCCGGAAGCGACTTCGATCCAGTTCTCTTCATGATCGAGGCGCGGTGATTCTCGACCGTCCGCTGGCTAATACCGAGGTCTGCCGCAATATTCTTGCTGGGCTCGCCAGCGAGCACGCGGTCCATCACCTCGCGCTGACGCGGCGTCAAGCCAGCCAGGTGAGTCGTGGCCGACGCGCGCCATTCCTGCAGCTTTTGGGAGTCTTGCGACATTGCGAGCGCCCGCTCGATGCTGGCGATCAGTTCGTCGCGGCCGATCGGCTTCTCGATGAAATCCACGGCGCCGGCCTTCATCGCCTCGACCGCCGTCGATACGTCGCTGTTGCCGGTGATCATGATTGAGGGCAAGCGATGGCCGTCGCTGTGGAGTTTCCGCAACAATTCAAGCCCGCTCATCCCCGGCAAATAGGCGTCGATCAACAGGCACGCGGCGATCCCCGGTCTATAGGCCTTCAAAAACGCCTCGCAGCTCGCGTAGGATTCGACGACGCGGCCGTCGTCCTCCAACACCGCGCCGATCGCGCCGCGAATGCGATCGTCGTCATCGACGATGAAGATCTTGCCGCGGTCCGCAACAATCGCAGATTCAACCGGGTGAACTGCGTGCACGGCTGGCGCGGCGGTCGGCTTCGCCAGGAGCGTCTCGATCGCCTGCGTCAGCTCTCTCAGCTTGACCGGCTTGTTGAACTGCACGCAGTTGTGAAGACCGATGTCGCGCAGGGCCTCGGTTGAAATATCGCCGGTGAGAATGATGAAGGGAATTGGGCGGCCGAGCTCTTCCCGCAGTTTCTGAGCGACCTGGATTCCGTTCATCCCATTGGGCAGATTGTAATCGGCGAGGATGAGATCCGGCCGGATCGCCCTGCGGGCCGCCAACTCGAGGGCGGCGGGGCCGTCGACGGCGGTTGTGGCGTCATAGCCCTCTTCCCTCAGGAATAGCTCAAGGTTCTCACGCACCTCTGGATCGTCCTCAACGATCAGGATTGCTCCCGAGCGCCCCGCCATATGCGCGAACACGTCGGCGGCTTCGTTTGGACGATGCGCAAGCGCCGACGCGGCGCCGCTCGGCGATAGCGGAACCTCAATCGAGAACACCGAGCCCTTTCCTTGCAGCGAGCGCACCCTGACGCGATGGCCAAGCAGTTCGCCCAAACTCTTGACGATGGAAAGGCCCAGCCCCAAGCCATGGCTTCGCTGGCGGGCGATGTTGTCCAGTTGATAATATTCTTCAAAGATCGACTGCAGCTCGGACGTCGGGATGCCGATTCCGGTGTCCCAGATCTCGATGCGCAGCGTTGCCCCGCGGCGACGGCACCCGACCAGCACTTTGCCGCGCTGAGTGTATTTCAGGGCGTTCGACAGCAGGTTGCGGATCATCTGCTCGAGCAGACGCGGATCGCTGCGAATGGCGAGAGCGCAGGGCAATACGCGCAAGGCGAGACCCGTCGCCTGCGCGTGGTAACTCAGTTCGTCCCGGAGGCGGACGAACAGCTCGTTCACCGAGAAGTCAGTTGTTTCGGCCTTAACGGCGCCCACTTCGATCTGATTGATGTCGAGCAGCGTGTTCAGCATGCCTGTCATCGCGCTCAAAGCTTCGTCGATGCGTCCGACCAGATTCTGGGCTTTGTCGCCTTCGACCTTCTTGGCCAAGAGGCCCTGCAGCAACGCGAGCGTCTGCAAAGGTTGCCGCAGGTCGTGGCTCGCCGCCGCCAGAAAGCGCGACTTGGCGATGGTCGCCAGTTCCGCCTGTCGTTTGGCGGCGGTCAGCGCGTCGGCCGTGCGCCGCCGCTCGGTGACGTCTTCAAAGGTTATGACGACGCCCTCGGTTTTCTCGTCGCTGGTGCGATAGGGCAGGATCCGACGGATGAACCAATAGCCGCTCTGACCCTCGACTTCCCGCTCGACCGGCGTTTGGCTCTTCAAGACCTTTCGGGCGTCGTCCTGGAGAGCCTCATCGGCGGCCAGCGATTTTAAATCGGTGAGCGGGCGCCCGATGTCGCTCGGGATGACGTTGAACAAGGCTTTGGTCGCCGGCGTGAAGAAGCGGATGTTGAAACGGGTGTCGAGGAAGATCGTCGCCACGTCGGTGCTGTAAAGGACGTTCTGCAAATCGTCCGAAGTCGTGCGCTGCCGATCGAGCGTTTCCTGCAACTGGCTGTTGAGAGCGTTCAGTTCCTCGTTGAGCGACTGCAGCTCCTCTTTGGATGAGAGCAGTTCCTCGTTCGTCGATTGATATTCCTCGTTGACCGACTGCGCCTCGTCGTTGATCGCCGTCTGCTCTTCACTCGACGTTTCGAGGTTGTGGATGGCGCTCTGGAGTTCCAGCTTCGTCGCCTCAAGTTCGCGTTCGAGTTCAACCACGCGAGGAACATCGGCAGGCGGAACGGCGCCCCCTGCGGCCAACTCGGGCGCCGGCGTCGCGACGAAGCACACCAGCAATAGGTCTTCGCGCCCGTTCGGCGCCGGCTCGACGACGATCTGGAATGACGACACGCCGGCTTCGCTCTTGGTCAGCCCGCCGGGCGTGACGACGCGCGCGTTGTCGCGCAGCGCGCGCTGAAGGGCCGACCTCAGCTTGGCGCGCACGCCCTCACGCGCCATGGCGATCAAATCCTGCGCCGGGCGCCCGGCCGCAACCTTGAGATAACGATCGATCGGTCCCTGGAAGTGGAGGCATTCGAGCTTGCGGTTGACCAGCACCGCAGCCGGACCATAGGCCTCCAGCACCATTCTGCGGCAAAGCTCGGCGAGCTCGGCCTGGCGTGAAGGCGGCTGGTTTGCGCCGGAATGAATTCGCATCCGCGCTCCCACGCCGGCGCTCGGCGACAAGACGATATCGCCAAATCGGCTGCCGCCGACCCGTCGGTAGAGCCGATCCGGTTTGGAGACGACGGCGAACCGCCCGTCGGCGGCGCCGATGGCTTCCGAATGGCCGAGGAGCAGGAGACCGCCTTCGCGCAAAGCAAAATGAAAGACGGCGGCGACCTTGGCTTGCGCCTCGGGGCGCAGGTAGATCAGAAGATTCCGACACGAAATGAAGTCGAGACGGGCGAATGGCGGGTCCGCCAGCACGTCCTGCACGGTGAATACCACGCTGGCGCGCAACTCGGGCGACACACGATAGGAACGATCCTTGCGGGCAAAAAACGCAGCCAGCCGATCCGGCGAGACGTCGGCCTGAACCGATTCCGGATAGACTCCATCGCGGGCGATCGCCACCGCATCCGGGTCGACATCGCTGGCGAAAATCTGGAGCCTGACGTCGCGCTGGGAGACGCTGATCTGTTCGCGAAACAGCATGGCGAGAGAATAGGTCTCTTCGCCGGAACTGCAGCCGGCGATCCAGACTCGCAGCGGTCGCTCCAGGTCATGACCGCGCACGAGATCGGGAATGACGCTCTTCTCGACGAAGTCGAAAACCGACGCGTCGCGAAAGAAGCCCGTGACGTTGATCAACAGGTCGCGGGAGAGCTGATCGCGTTCGTTGGAGTCGCGATGCAGGCGTTCCAGATATTCGCTCGCGGTCTTTGTCGCCACCATCGCCATGCGCCGTTCGACCCGGCGTTCGAGCGTGCCATGCTTATAATGGGTGAAGTCGTGGACCGTCTTGGTGCGCAGAAGGTCGATGATCTTCGGCAGCAGGGTCTCCACGGATTCTGGCGCATGCGCGGTCCTCGGCGTCGGCGTCATAGTCGCGCCGCGTTCGTTGCTGACCAAGGCCTCGGCGATCTTCGCCGCGGGGAGCACAAGGTCCACGTCTCCAGTGGCGATCGCGCTTTGCGGCATGCCGTCATAGTCGGCTTCGCGTATATCCTGCGCAATGACGAGGCCGCCCCGCGCTTTGATCGCCTTGAGCCCGACACTGCCGTCGGCGCCGGTTCCAGAGAGAATCACACAGACCGCCCGCGCGCCGCATTCGCGCGCCAGAGAATTCAACAGGAAGTCGAATGGCAGACGCATGCCGTGCCGCGCCAGCGGTCGCGACAGCCGCAGCGCAGCCCTGTCGTCCACCGAGAGATAGACGCCGGGCGGAATGACATAGACGCGGTCGCGTTCGATCGTCATTCCGTCGGCCGCTTGCACGATCGGCATCGCCGTGTTGCCGGCGAGCAAGTCGACCATCATGCTGTCGTGGTTCGGATCGAGATGCTGGACGAGAATGAAGCTCATTCCATTGTCGGCGGGCAGCGCGTCGAGCAGCTTCCTACATGCGTCGAGACCGCCGGCCGAAGCGCCGATCGCAACGATGGGGAAATTCGGGTGGCTGCTGGCGGAAAGGGGCCTCCGAATCCAATGCGACCGCTCCGCCTTGTTTCGTTGCGGACGACTTCCAGACATTCGGGTTATGTTTCTCGTCGAGCGGAACTCCAAAGGGACGCTCGATCAACACATAGCACAATGTGAGAAGTATGGCGATGTATTTCGAGTACGCGTCGCCATGACGACTGACCCGGCGCACCTGGAGTCTGAGTATTTTCCGAATCTTTTCTGAGCGTCACCTTTGCGTCAACCTGACAAGAGCGTCGTCAAGCGGATCGCGACGAGGGAGATCTGACGCTATGGCTGAACCGAACAATGCGGACATGGATCTGGCGGCCTTACGCGACGATCTTGCCACGCTGAAACACGACGTCTCGAACCTGATCGAGCACATCAAGGGCGGAGCGACGGATAAGGCTCGCAACGCCGCCGGGCGGAGCGATCGCGGCGCGCGTGGATTCTGTCACGACATGGGGGCGCAAGGCGAGCGTTCGGCCAAGGCGGTCGGCCTCTGGGTCGGGAAGCAACCGGCTCTCGCGCTGCTGATTGCGCTCGGCGTCGGTTACTTCGGCGCGCGCGCATTCTTCCGGTGAATGGTTGGGCGCGCGCCTTGAGCGACCGCCGCGACAAACATCTTTGTCGAGGGTGTCGCCTTGGCGCCACATGAGTAGATTCCGACGCTGCCCGCTTCGATCAGAAATCCGTCATCGTCCGATCCGACGCGCATACGGTTCGCGCGACGCGGAAGGGGAACCTCAGTCTTCAGACGACGCCGAACCGCCGCATCCCCTTGTTCCCACTCGGCGAACCACGAAGGTCGCTCATGTACCCGACCCAGAACGCGCCGTCCGTGACCATCGGCGCCCGAGACGTGACCTCGCTCAGTCGGCGCCGGGCGGTGGCGATCGCGCCTGACGAAACGCGTGGAGCACGCATAGGAGCGGCGCCGCAGACGCGGCAAGGGCGCTGGCCGGCGCTTGGCCACGTATACAGAAAGGTCAGCCGATGAAGGCGTTGCGCATCCTGGTTGTGGAGGACGACGTGATGATCGGCGAGTTGCTGGCCGAAACGCTCGAGGATCTCGGCCATGTCGTCTGCGCCGTGGAGACCAATGCCGCCAACGCGGTCGCCGCCGCAGCGCGTCATCGCCCCGATCTGATGATCGTCGATGTTGGGCTCGGCGAAGCGAGCGGCGTCACGGCGGTCAAAGAGATTCTGCGAAGCGGCTTTGTGCCCCACGTCTTCGCGACTGGCGACGCGTTGCGAGATTTGTCGCTCGGGCCGCATGCGGTGCTCATTCAAAAACCATTCCGGGGACCTGACATCGTTCACGCAATCGAGCTCGCGCTCGCGGCGAGGCCGACGGGCGCTGGTTTCGCCGCATTGGTCGCGTGAGGATTCTCCTGATCGCAAAAATTCCGGCCAACTCGCAACCCGGCGCAAACGCGGCGAGCAGCGGCGTGGGTAGTTTCCGAGTCTAACGGCCCCCGTCGCTGGGGCCTATGTCTCAAGATGGGTCGCCGCGGCGGAACGCCCGCCGTCGCCTTGCTTTCGCGCTCAAGAAGAGAATGGCCGGTCGACATGGCTCACGCCGCTATCGCGCCGCTCATCGGAGTGAAGTTTGACAAGTTCCTCTACGCGCCGCTTCGGGAAGATCGAAACGGGACGCCGCTCACCGTCCTGTCCGCGCTCGCGCGCTCCGATGTCGATCCCTGGCAAGAGGCGTTCAGCTTGGCGCGGATGCCGAGCGACGCCGCCGTTTTGCGGTTGACCGGGTTGATCGCCGCGCTGCAGGGCGAGTCGACGCAAAATATGTCCGCCTCGTCGATCGCCGATCTGGTCGCTTTGTTGCCGAAGGCGCCCGTCTTCGCCGCCGACGCGTCCGACAGCGTGTTCGCAGCGGCGGGACCGCAGCGGGCGCAGATCCGCTTCGCTCTCGGCGCCCTGGCCATCCTGGCGCTGATCGCGCTCGCGCTCTCCAACAGTCTTTCGCCGACGCCGGGAATCAACGCAAAATCATCGCCCGTCCCCACGGCCGCGGCCGTGGCGACTGCTCCACGTATGCACGATCCATAGGGGCGCCGACGGGGGCCTTCTGCGCCTGCGCCGCCAGAGTTGTGCGCGGCGAAGCGAGACAGCGCTCCAAATTGCCTGAAGCCCGTCGCCGGCACTAGGTAATTTCCGATCCTTTCCGACGATCCGACGCAAACTAAGGTCGGCGCCACAAACGCATCGACGCGCGCGTCGATGCGGGATCGTCAAATAGACAGGAAGCCGCCATGGCGCTGCATAAGGTCACAGAGTCCGGCCTGTCAGAGATCGAGGACGTGTACGCAACCGACTCCGCCAGCCGACGGCTGCCAAGATTTCGCATCCCGAATCTCTCCTCCGCCGCGCAACCCATCTACGATTTGGTGCGTGACGAACTGCTTCTCGATGGCAATTCCAGCCAGAATCTGGCGACCTTCTGCACCACCTGGTCGGAGCCGGAAGGCCGCCAGTTGATGGCCGATTCGATCAACAAGAACATGATCGACAAGGACGAATATCCGCAGACCGCGGAGATCGAGAATCGCTGTGTCCACATGATCGCCGATCTCTGGCATGCGCCCGGCGCGCATAATGCTGTCGGCTGCTCGACCACCGGTTCGAGCGAGGCCTGCATGCTCGGCGGACTGGCGCTCAAATGGAGATGGCGCAACCGGCGCATCGCCGCTGGCAAGTCCTATGCCAAGCCGAATTTTGTTTGCGGTCCCGTGCAGGTGTGCTGGCACAAATTCGCGCGCTATTTCGACGTCGAGATTCGCCAGGTCCCGCTCGAGGGCGACGCGCTCGGACTGCGTCCCGGGGATCTCAAAAAATACTGCGACGAGAATACGATCGGCGTCATCCCGACCCTTGGCGTGACCTTCACCGGCGTCTACGAACCGGTCGCCGCGCTGGCGGTGGCGCTCGATGACCTTCAGCGCGAGACCGGTCTGGACATTCCAATTCATGTCGACGCCGCCAGCGGCGGTTTCATCGCGCCATTCATCGAACCGACGTTGAAGTGGGATTTCCGTGTCGAGCGGGTCAAGTCGATCAGCGCTTCCGGCC
>SSMV01000120.1 GCA_004799435.1 Bradyrhizobium sp. | reverse complement strand
CGTTTCTTGTCGAGACTATGAATTACACCATAATAATGTTAATCTATCGATTGACCCGCTCTGGCCGTTGCGCGAGGCGTTCGCCGCGACGAGGACGGAAAAATAGCGTCGCGCAGCGCGCTGAAAACAAACAAAGGCCGGAAACTATCAACCGCCTCGGCCGCGCCGCCCCTCGGCTCACGCCGCCAAGCCGCCAAATCGGCGGCCGCCACGACCGCCACGCCAGGCGACATCATGGCGAGCGCGGGAGCGACGTTCCAAGTTTTGGCCAATGGAGGGGGTTGCAAGCGACGTGGCGGAAATGGCTCAATCGGAGCCTCAGGAAAATCGGCGGCGGGCGCGAGGCGAAGATTTGAGGCGGATATGATCACAATCTTGAGAGGGCTTGGCTTCGCGCTGGCCGGCGTTTTGGCGGCCGGGCTATGCGCGGCGTCGGCGCAAGCGGCGGACCCTACGCTCGCCGCGCTTGTCGCCAGTTCGGATCGCAGCCCCGCCAACAGCGCTCGCGACGCTTTCCGCCACCCCGAAGCGACATTGAGCTTCTTCGGGGTGAAGCCCGATAGTGTCGTCGTCGAAATTCTTCCCGGATCGAGCGGCTACTGGACGGAAATTCTCGCCCCCTATCTCAAAGAGCGGGGCCGCTACATCGCCGCCGTCGGCGATCCTCAGTCGACATCTGAGGAAGCGCAAAAGGATATCGCCGCCTTCAACGCAAAATTCGTCGCGGCGCCGGAGCGCTATGGCGGCGTTCAAGTGACGTCGTTCAACGGCGACGCCTATCCGATCGCCGCGCCCGGCAGCGCCGATTTCGTGCTGACCTTCCGCAACATTCACAATTGGATGGCCGCGGGCGACGCGCCAGCGGCCTTCGCGGCGTTCTTCAAGTCGCTCAAACCCGGCGGCGTGCTCGGCGTCGAGGAGCATCGCGCACGATCCGATCAACCGCAGGACCCGCTCGCCAAGAGCGGCTACGTGCGCGAGGATTTCGCGGTCGCGCTGGCCGAGGCCGCCGGATTCAAGTTCGTTGGCGCATCCGAGATCAACGCCAATCCCAAAGACACCAAAGACTATTCCGTTGGCGTCTGGGCTCTGCCGCCGACCTATCGGCTCAAGGACATCGATCATGAAAAATACGCTGCCATCGGCGAGAGCGACCGATTCACGCTCAAGTTCGTGAAGCCGGCCCCATAGCGACCGCGACTGGCAGGGGACAGCGTGAATTACCCCGCATACCAAATCTTGCGCGGATCGTCCGCCGCGCGCCGGTAGGCCCAGGCCGCCTCGATGAGCCTGGGCAAGTCGTATTTCGGGCGCCAGTCGAAAGAGAATTTGGCGCGGCTATTGTCGAGCCAAGTCGAATGATAGTTGCTCGGGATGTCGATCGAATCGAGGCCGCGCGTCGCTTTGAGATAGGAGGCGACATCGCCGTAATCGACCGGCTCGTCCATCGAGATATTGTAGAGCTCGCCGTTCGTCGCCGGATTGTCGAGCGCGGCCAGAATGGCGGCGACGAGATCGTCGACATGGACGAAATTTCGCTTTAGTGGACGGCCTTGCGCGTCGCGCAACAAGGGAACCGTCCCCGCCTTAACGCAGCGTTCGGCGATCTCCGGCGTCACCAGCGTCTTCCAGTCGGGACCGCCGAAAACATCGTCGCCGAAGGACAGCGTGTAGCGGAAGTCGTCTTTCTCCATGATCCATGGCGCCCGCAAACAGCAAGTGTTCAGCCCATATTGAATATGGGCCTGTTGCAGCAGGACCTCCTCCAGCACCTTGGAAAGCGCATAGCAGCCTGGATAGGCCATATGCGGCGTGAGCTCTGTCACCGGCGCGCCGCGGTCATAGAAGAAATGGCCGACGCTGGCGTCGCCGCCAATCAGAATGAACTGCGCCGCGCTGGCGCTCGCGCGGAAAGATTCGAGCAGCCAAAAGAGGCCCTTGACCGTCACATCCATGACGAGCTCGGGCGTCTCCTTGCAGGTCGCCAGATGCACGACATGGGTCACGCCCGCCATCGCGGCTTCCACGCAGTTGCGATCGGCGATTGTCCCCTTCACGACCTCAAGACGCGGACCCTCAGGGAGAAGGCGATTGTGACAGAGCGCTCGAATGCGAATGTTTGCGAGTCGCGGCTCGGAGAGAACCCTGCCGATCAGATTGCGTCCGACTTTTCCGGTCGCGCCTGTGATCAGCAATCTCATCGTGACCTCGCGCTGGCGGTCCCCGCTCACGCCGCCAGATCGGCGACGACGGAATCGAGCAACGGCATCCCGACGGCGGTCACGCGAATGCGGCCATCCGCGCTTTCGTCGATGAACCCATCCGCGAGCAAATCGTCGATCTGGCGCCGACGCAGCGAGCGTCCGCTCAAGGCCTCGAAACGCGTGGCGTCGACGCCCTCGCGCAGGCGCAGGCCCATCAGCAAATATTCGTCGCCCTGTTCCTCGGCGCTGAGCAGCGTATTTTCGACAAGGCCGTGACCTTCGGTCTCGACTTGCGTCAACCACATTTCGGGATGCTTCTCCGCCGCCTGGGCGCGCCGTCCATCTGTCGTGACGATGCGGCCATGGGCGCCGGGCCCAATCCCCGCATATTCGCCGTAGCGCCAATAGATAAGATTGTGACGGCTTTCGGCGCCGGGCCGCGCATGATTGGACACTTCGTAAGCCGGCATGCCGGCGTCGCCCATGATCTCCTGCGTCGCGTCGAACAGGGCGCGGGCGAGGTCTTCGTCAGGCGTCTGCAATTTGCCGGCGCGCCACAGACGCTCGAAGATCGTGTCCGGCTCGATGGTGAGCTGATAGAGCGACAGATGTTCGCCGGCCAAGGCGATCGCTTTGATCAGCTCGGACCGCCAGGCCGCTTCGCTCTGGCCGGGGCGGGCGTAGATCAGATCGAAGGAGGTGCGGACGAAAATCGCCTGGGCCACTTTCACCGCTTCGATCGCCTCGGCGACGCTATGGCGACGGCCGAGCGCTTTGAGATCGGCATCGTCGAGCGCCTGAACGCCGATCGACAGGCGATTGACGCCGGCGGCGCGGTAGCCGCGGAAACGGCCGGCTTCGACGCTGGTCGGATTGGCTTCAAGCGTGATCTCCGCGTCCGGCGCGAGCGTCCAGGCCCCGGCGATCGCGTCGATCAGGCTCTGCACTGTTTGCGGGCGCATCAGGGAGGGCGTGCCGCCGCCAAAGAAGATCGAGCGCGCGACGCGTCCTGGCGTCAGCGCGGCGCGATGAGCGATCTCGGCCCGGAAGGCGGCGACGAAACGCTCTTCGTCGACCGGCTCGGCGCGCACATGCGAATTGAAATCGCAATAGGGGCACTTGGCGAGACAGAAGGGCCAATGCACATAGACGCCGAAGCCAGGGTCGGCTTCGCCGGTCGAGCGCGACGCGAAGGTCTCGGTCTTCGTCATCGCCGCCTTATGCCAGCTTGGCGGGCGGGGCGCCAGAAACTTTGCTAAGGTCGCGTAATACGCCAGCGCGCGCCCGGGGGAGACGCCGAATATGAGCCCGACAGAAGCAATGCCAACGCCCCGCCGCGACGATCCGGCGCATAGAGCGTGGCTCGCGGCGCAAGCCGAGGCGCTGTTTAACTTTTTCCAGCCCAACCTGATTGTCGCCAGCGGCGGCTTCGCCAATCTCGACGAGCGGGGCCGACCGATGCCCGCCGAGCGCGTGCGACCGCTGCACGAAACGACGCGAATGGTCCATTGCTTCGCCATCGCCCGTCTGCTCGGCCGCAAAGGCGCCGACGACATCATCGATCATGGCGTGAAGGCGATTCGCACGCGCCATCGCGACGCGCGCCACGGCGGCTATTTCTGGTCTTTCGACGATCATGGCCCACGCGAGCGCGACAAACTCGCTTATGGCCACGGCCATGTGCTGCTCGCCGCGGCGAGCGCCAAATGCGTCGGACATCCGGAGGCCGACGCGCTGATCGCCGACATCGCCGAGGTCATCGCGACGCGCTTCTGGGAGGCGGATTGGGGCGCAAGCGCGGAAGAGTTCCGCGAGGACTGGACGCCGTTTTCAGCCTACCGCGGCCAGAACGCCAATATGCATCTGACCGAAGCGCTGATGGCGGCCTATGAGGCGACGGGCGAGCGCGATTTCCTCGACAAGGCCGAGAGCATCGCCGATCTCATTCTGCGTCGCGCGGCGGCCGGCAACGGCTGGTTCGTGCCGGAGCATTACACCGATCGCTGGCAAGTCGATCGCGATTACAAAGGCTCCGACATGTTCCGCCCCTTCGGCGTGACGCCGGGTCACGCGCTGGAATGGACGCGGCTGGCGCTCCAGCTCTGGGAGCTCGGCGGCAGGCGGCTCGCCTGGTTGCCCGACGCGGCGCGCTCGCTCTTAGAGCGCGCGGTCGGGCAGGGCTGGGATAAGACCCGGGGCGGGCTTTATTACACGTTGGAGTGGAGCGGCGCGCCGCGCGTGCGCGATCGTCTGTGGTGGCCATGTTGCGAGGGCATCGGCGCCGCGGCCTTCCTCGCCGCGCATGGCGGGGGCGAATTGGCGGACGACTGGTATGCGCGCTTCTGGACCTTCGCCGATCAGCATCTCATCGACCGGCGCTGGGGCGGCTGGCGGCCGCAGCTCGACGATTCGTTGCAGCCGGTCGAGCGCTATTTCACCGGCAAGCCCGATCTCTATCACGCCGTGCAGGCCTGTCTCATCCCGCTTTATCCGGCCGATGCTTCGCTGACACGCGGAATTATCAATGCGGCGGCGAAGCGCGCGAAAGACGCGACCTCGTAAAGGCCCGCGTTTTCGCGGTCCCGCTCACAGCCCCTCGAACAGTGCCGTCGACAGGTAACGCTCGGCGAAAGAGGGGATGATGATGACAATGTTCTTGCCGTCATTCTCCGGCCGCCGGCCCACATCGAGCGCCGCCGCAACCGCGGCGCCGGAAGAAATGCCGACCGGAATGCCCTCGAGCCGCGCGACCAGTCGCGCGGTGTCGAAAGCGGTCTGATTGCCGACGGTGACGACTTCGTCGATCAGACTGCGATCGAGAATGGCCGGCGCGAAGCCCGCGCCGATGCCTTGGATCTTATGCGGTCCTGGCGCGCCGCCCGATAGCACCGGCGAGTCTTCGGGCTCCACGGCGATCATGCGCACACTCGGTTTGCGCGCTTTCAACACCGACCCGACGCCGGTCAGCGTGCCGCCGGTGCCGACGCCCGAGACGACGATGTCGACTTCGCCCTGCGTGTCGTTCCAGATTTCCTCGGCGGTGGTGCGGCGGTGAATTTCGGGATTGGCCGGGTTCTCGAATTGCTGCGGGATGACCGCGCCGGGCGTCGCGGCGACAATTTCATTGGCTTTGGCGATCGCGCCTTTCATGCCCTGCGACGCCGGCGTCAGCACCAGTTCGGCGCCGAGCAAAGCCAGCATCTTGCGGCGCTCGACCGACATCGATTCCGGCATGACGAGAATCAGCTTGTAGCCGCGCGCGGCGGCGACGAAGGCCAAGGCGATGCCAGTGTTGCCTGACGTCGGTTCGACCAGCACGCCGCGGCCGGGCGCGAGACGCCCCTGAGCCTCAAGCGCGTCGATCATCGCGACGCCGATGCGATCCTTGACGCTGGCGATCGGATTGAAGAATTCAAGTTTGGCGAGCAGCCTGGCGCGCACGCCGCGCTCCTTGGCGATGCGGTCCATCCGGACCAGCGGCGTATCGCCGATTGTGTCCGTGATCGACTCATAGATGCGTCCGCGTCCGGGCGTTCGCTTCACGTCGCTCTTCGCCTCTTTGCCGCTCGCCGACATGGACCCCGCCTCCATATGGCCGCCAGCGATGTCAGCGGCGGCCGCGTTTCCCTATGACACTATTTACCGCTTTTGTCATATGGAATTTATAGACTATCGTTTTCAGATGGTGAAATCGCCGGCCGCCTTCTCTTCCGCCAGCACGTTGGCCTTTTCGGCGTCGTCGCACAATTGTTCGATCGTGATGGCGTCGAGATTGACGAGGAAGGACTCGCCGGCGTGCCGCACGGCGGGGTCGATCACTTTTTCGAGCAGCCGCGAATGCGAGCCGATTTCCTCGGGTTCGGCAGTGCTCAAGTTCACCGAGGTGCGGACGATCTCGCCCACCGTGATTCGCCGCCGCTCGCGCGCCAGTTCATAGCCGCCGCGCGGGCCGCGCACGCCCTTGAGGATCTTGGCGTGAACGAGGCCTTGCAGCAGCGTTTCGAGATGGCGCGGCGGCAGCTTGTGCCTGGCGGCGAGCGCCTTGGCGGCGACCGGCGAGGAGCGCGAATGAAGCGAAATATCGACGACCGCCGCAACGGCGAGAAGACTGCGTCTCGACAATAGGTTCATCTCAATTCTCCTCGTCTGAGCGGCCTGTGGAGCCAAAGCCCCGCGCGCCGCGCTCGCTTGAATTGAGCGCTTCGCCCTTGATGAGGGTGACGCGCTCGACTGGGTTGACGACGAGCTGCGCGATGCGGGCGCCTCGCCGGATTGACACTGGATTTTGTCCAAAATTGATCAGTATGACGCCGATTTCCCCCCGGTAGTCCGAATCGATCGTGCCCGGGCTGTTGAGAACGGTGACGCCCTCCTTCAGCGCTAACCCCGAACGCGGCCGCACCTGAGCCTCGAAGCCGTTCGGCAATTCAAGCGCCAGCCCGGTCGGGATCAGCGCCCGCGCGCCGGGATCGAGGACGACGTCGCCGCCGTCGGGCAATGCGGCGACAAGATCGAGGCCGGCCGCCCCAGCGCTGAGATAGCGCGGTAGAGCCATTCCTTCCGAATGGGGAAAATGTCGGCAAGGCACCTCGATCATCGTCCCTTTTCCAGTCTCTTGGCGGCGAGCGCGATCAGCGCGCTCGCCAGTTCCGTTTTCGCCATGCGCGGCCACGCCTCGACCCCGTCGTGCGAGACGATCGTCGCTTGATTATCGGGACCGCCGAAGCCGCCGTCTTTGGCCGCCACGCTATTGGCGACGATCAGATCGCAGCCCTTACGCGCGAGCTTGCGGCGCGCGTTGTCGACGAGATTCTCCGTCTCGGCGGCAAAACCGATGACGAGCGACGGCCGGCCTTTGCGAAGCGTGGCGACCTCGGCGAGAATGTCGGGGTTTTCCGTCAGCGTGAGCGTCGGCGCGCCGGCGCCGCGCTTCTTGAGCTTCTGCTCCGACGCGCGGTCGACCCGCCAGTCGGCGACAGCGGCGGCGGCGATAAAAATGTCGGCTGGAAGCGCGGCGCGCACCGCCGCCTGCATCTCGAGCGCCGTCTCGATGCGAACGACCGCGACGTCGGGCGGGTCGGGAAGCCCCGTCGGACCGCTGACAAGAATTGTTTCCGCGCCCGCGGCGCGCGCGGCGGCGGCGATCGCGTGGCCCTGACGGCCCGACGAGCGGTTGCCGAGGTAGCGAACCGGATCGATCGGTTCCTGGGTCGGGCCGGAGGTGACCACAACCCGCCGTCCGGCGAGGACGCCGGAGGTTTGCGCCTTGCCCGGCCGCGCACCGACGCCCGGCGGCAATGGAATCGCGGTTGGCTCCTGCAGCGCACGCTCGATCGCGGCGACAATCGCCAAAGGCTCCGCCATCCGGCCGGGCCCATATTCGCCGCAGGCCATTTCGCCGTCGTCCGGTCCGACGAAGAGCGCGCCGTCGCCGCGCAGCGTCGCCACATTGCGCTGCGTCGCCGGATGCAGCCACATGCGCAGGTTCATCGCGGGGGCGAGCAAAGCGCGCTTATCGGTGGCGAGCAGGGTCGTCGTCGCCAGATCGTCGGCGAGGCCCTGGGCCATGCGAGCGAGAAGATTGGCGGTCGCCGGCGCGACGACGACCAGGTCCGCTTCGCGGGAAAATTCGATGTGGCCCATCCCCGAGTCTTCGGTCAGTGCGAAGAGGTCGAAGCGAACCGGCTGGCCGCTCAGCGCCTCAAAAGAAAGCGGCGTGACAAATTCCCGTGCCGCCGCCGTCATAGCAACGCGCACGGAGGCGCCGCGTTCCCGAAGCCGACGAACCAGATCGAGCGCCTTGTAGGCCGCGACGCCGCCGCCGACGATCAGCAGGATGCGGGCGCGCGCGAGGGTCGGTTCGATCATTCCCGTGGCCTTGCCCTTTGTCTCAAACGAGGGGCGGGCGCGCCGGCGACGGTTTCACATCGCCGGGCGCACTATCCAACATAGCTGGGTTCAACAGTTCGGCAACGTCCAAGCCGCCCCGAACGTTCCAGGGTAGATAAAATTTTCTTGTCTTTCCCTGAGCTTAGCCAAGATGATATATAAGATACACAAGCGCGGCAAAAATTGCCCATAGCGCAAGTGGGATTGCGAGTCCCTGACGGGGCAGTTCGGTGGGCGCGGGCGCTGGGCCGGCCGAATCCTCGGAGTCGAGCCTACGCGCCAGGCGCTCCAGCAGCGCCGGGGCGGCTGCGATCAGTCTGGCGAATTCCCCCGCCAGATGGCCGAGGTCCTCGAGCCGGCCGCGCGGCCCAAGATTTTCTGAAATCCAGCCGGCGACGACCGGCTCGGCGGTCGCCCACATGTCGAGATGCGGGTCGAGCTTGCGGGCGACGCCCTCGACGACGACCATCGTCTTTTGCAGCATGACCAGTTCGAGCCGGGTCTTCATATCGAAGAGCGCGGTCACCTCGAACAATAGCGTCAGCAGTTTCGCCATCGAGATCTGATCCGCGGTGCGGGCGTGGATCGGCTCGCCGACGGCGCGGATCGCTTGGGCGAAATCCTCGACCCGATGGATCGATGACACGTAGCCGGCCTCGAAATGGACCTCGGCGACCCGCCGATAATCGCGACGAATGAAGCCGTAGAGGATCTCGGCGAGGAAGCGCCGCTCCTTGCGGCCGATCCGGCCCATGATGCCGAAATCGATGACGACGATGCGCCCATCGGCGTCGACGATGAAATTGCCCTGATGCATGTCGGCGTGAAAAAAGCCGTCGCGCAGCGCATGGCGCAAAAAGGACTGAATGAGCGCCCGCCCGAGCGCCGGCGGATCGAAGCCCAATTCGGCGAGGCGCGCAGGATCGCTGAGCGGCGCGCCGTCGATCCATTCCATCGTCAGGGCTTCGCGCGTCGTGCGGTTCCAATCGATTCTGGGCGCGCGAAAACCGGGCTCGTTGGCGAGCGTCTCGGCGAATTCCGAGGCGGCCGCCGCCTCTAACCGCAAGTCCATTTCGATGCGCACGCCGCGCGCCAGCGTCTCGACCACCTCGACGAGCCGCAGGCGTCTGAGCCGCGGCTCGAAACGCTCGGCGCTGCGCGCCGCGTAGAGCATGTCGGAGAGATCGCGCGCGAATCGCCGCTCGACTCCGGGCCGCAGCAACTTGACCGCGACGTCGCGCTCGCCGTCCGCGTCGCGCACCCGGGCGCGATGAACCTGCGCGACCGAGGCGGCGGCGACCGGCTCGCCGAACTCGATATAGAGCGTCGCGATCGGCGCGCCGAAGGCGGCTTCGATCGCCGCAACTGCGGCGGCGCGTTCGGTCGGAGTCACCCGATCCTGCAGTTTCTCCAATTCGCCGGCGACCCTGAAGCCGACGATATCGGGGCGCGTGGCGAGAAACTGACCGAGCTTGACATAGGACGGCCCGAGCCGGCCGAACGCCGCGGCGAGGCCGTCGAGACCGCGCGCGCCGCGCTTCGCCAGGATATTGGCGAGGGCGAGCGGCAGACGGGCAAGCGGCGGCAGCGTCGCCGGATCGATCCCGATCAGCGCGCCCTCGCGCGCCAAGGTGAAACAGGCCCGCGTCAGCCGAAGCGCGTGGCCGAGATCGGTCAGACGCGGCAAGTTCAGATCTTCCAGCCCGAATGGATCGCCACCACGCCGCCGGTCAAAGGCGAATAATCGACGCGCGCGAAGCCGGCGGCGGCGATCATATCGGCAAAGCGCCGGGGCGGGGGAAACTTGCGGATCGATTCGACGAGATAGCGGTAGGAGGCGCCGTCATTGGCCACCGCCTTGCCGAGCGCCGGGATCACCGAATCCGAATAGGCGGCATAGAGCCGGTCGAACACCGGCAGATCGACGCGCGAAAACTCGAGGCAAAGGAATCGTCCGCCGCGCTTGAGCACGCGGAAGGCCTCGCTTAGCGCCGCCTCGATGCGCGGCACGTTGCGGATGCCGAAGGCGATCGTATAGGCGTCGAAACTCGCGTCGGGGAGCGGCAGCGCCTCGGCATTGCCTTCGACGAAACGGATGCGTTCGCCGTTGCGTCGCTTGAGCGCGCGCGCCGCGCCGACGCGCAGCATATCGGCATTGATGTCGACAACGGTGATCTCGCTCGCTGGACTGGCCGCGGCGAGACGAAAAGCGATGTCGCCTGTGCCGCCGGCCACGTCGACGCAGCGCCAGGCGCGCGCGTGCGGCGGACGCAGCCTTGCGACCATCGCATCCTTCCAAAGGCGATGCAGGCCGAACGACATCAGATCGTTCATCAGGTCGTAGCGGTCCGCGACATTGTGAAACACCGCATCGACCAGGCCTTGCTTCTCGTCGAGCCGAACGGTCCGTTCGCCGAAGTGGGTTTGCGCGGCGACGTTGTCCATCGCTTCCTCCGAAATGTGCGGCGCACCATAGACCGGGGCGAGGCGGCGGGCCAGTTCGCCGCCTTGGGTTAACCCGACATTAAGCCTCGCAAAAACGTGAGCCTCTGTGTCGAGCGGCGTTAAGCATTGGCTTATTTCGCTTGCCCATAGTCGAGCGAAACCGATTTGAGCCGGCGCGGTTCGGCGACGGACGAAAATATGGCCGTAAATCCGGGCGCCCTGTTCCAACGATTGCGTCGGGCTAGCAATCGTCCCGCCGCGATCGCGACCGTCGTCGCCATTCTCTTTTGTCTGATCGCCGACAATCAGAACCGCCAGCTCACCCTGGAGCGCGCCCGCGGCGAAACGCTGGCGCAGCTGAACCTGATCCAGGATCGGCTCGAGGGCGACATCCGCGGCGAGGTCCAGTTGGTGCGCGGGCTCGCCGCCGACATCGCGACCGAGCCTGACATCGACCAGGATCGCTTCGACCGCCTGTGCGCGCAAATGCTGCGGTCGGATAGGCTTCTGCACAATATCGCCATCGCTCCCGATCTTGTCGTCGCGCTCGAGTGCCCGCGTCTGGGCAATGAAGCGGCGATCGGCCTCGACTATCGCAAGAATGAGCGTCAGCGCGAGGCTGTGATCCGCGCACGCGACAGCGGCTCCATCGTGCTGGCCGGCCCCGTCGATCTGGTGCAGGGCGGGCGCGCCTTCATCGCCCGCCTGCCCGTTTTCGTCGATAGCCCGGACAAGACCGGCCGCTTTTGGGGCCTTGTCTCCGCCGTCATTGACCTCGACGCGCTGTATCGCGACGCCGGCCTCATCGGGAAAAGCCTGCCGATCGATGTCGCTATCCTCGGTCGCGACGATCTGGGTATCGGTGGGTTTCGATTCTTTGGCGACGCTGGCGTGTCGGCGGGCGATCCAGTGACCACGATCCTGCCGGTGCCCTCGGGCGAATGGAAGCTGGAGGCGATACCAAAGGGCGGCTGGGACAAGGCGGTGGCCGGCCGCTGGGTGGCGCGGCTCATCATTCTGTTGGGCGGTCTCCTCATCATCGGACCGGCATGGCTCGCCGGACGTTTGGTCACCGAGCGACGCCTCAATTTCGACCGGCTCTCCGAACGCGAACGCGAGCTGCAACGACTGTCGCGACGCCTTGAACTCGCGCTCGATGCGTCGCAGGTCGGCGTCTGGGACTTCAACATCGACAAGCAGGAGCTCGTCTGGGACGACCGGATGAACGAGCTCTTCGGCTATCCCAGCGACGGTGGCCGGCGCGAATATCACGACTGGCGCGTGCGGCTCGACGAAAGCGATGCGGCGCGGGCGATCGAGGATTTCGAGAACGCCATTCGTACGCGAGGCCACTACAATTCGCAGTTTCGCATCGCACTAGGCGATGGCTCGACACGCGTCATCCGCTCGATGGGTCGCGTCTACATCGCCGCCGATCGCTCGATGCAAATCGTCGGCGTCAGTTGGGACATCACCGCCGATGTCGCCCTGACCGAGGATCTGACTCGTTCGAAGGCGCTCACCGAGGCGCGCAACGCCGAACTCGAAGCGGCCAAGGCGCGCATCGAATTCAATTCGCTGCATGACTTCCTCACCCGCTTGCCCAATCGCATGTATCTTGAGCGTGCGCTCGAGGAGCGCGCCGTGCATTGCGCAGCCAAGGGCGGCGGAGTCGCCTTGCTGCAAGTCGACCTCGACGGGTTCAAGCGGATCAACGACACGCTTGGCCATCCCGCGGGCGATGCGATGCTGATCCACACAGCCAAAACAATCAGCCGTCACTTGCGCCAGGGCGATTTTGTCGCCCGTACCGGCGGCGACGAATTCGTGGTCGTCTGCAACGCCGACCACGGCATGATCGGCATGGACGAGCTGGCGCGGCGCATCATCGAAGACGTCAGCAAGCCGACCGATTTCGAAGGACACGAATGTCGTCTGGGCATGAGCATCGGCATCGCCGGCGCCTCAGGTCGTGAGGTCGACCGCCAACGCCTGCTGGTCAACGCCGATCTTGCGCTCTATCGCGCCAAGAGTCTCGGCCGCAATCGATTCGAGTTTTATACGGCGGCGCTGCAGGCGGAGGTCTCCAAGGCCAAGCGCCTCGCCGACAGCATCATCGGCGGCCTCGAGCGCGGCGAATTCATCCCCTATTTTCAGCCGCAGGTCGATGCGCAGACATTCGAGATCGTCGGCGTCGAAGCGCTGGCGCGGTGGCGCCATCCAACCCGCGGCGTGCTGCCGCCCAGCGAGTTCATCTCGACCGCCGAGGAGATCGCGGTGATCGGCGCCATCGACCAGGTGGTGCTCGAGGGCGCGCTGGCGCAGATTCGCAACTGGCGCGCCGCCGGCCTTCGACCGCCGCGCCTGTCGGTCAATGTCTCGCTGCGGCGCATGCACGAGGAGGCGCTGATCGAGACGATGAGCCAGCTCAATATCGAGCCGGGCGAATTGTCGTTTGAACTGGTCGAGTCGATCTATCTCGACGAGCGCGACGAGCGCTTTTCCCGGACGGTGCAGCGTCTCAAGGCGCTCGGCGTCGATATCGAAATCGATGATTTCGGCAGCGGCTACGCTTCGATCGTCAGCCTGACCAAGATCATGCCGCGCAGGCTCAAGATCGACCGCCAGTTGATCACGCCGATCGTGCATTCCCCGGCGCAACGCCGCCTCGTCGGCTCGATCGTCGACATCGGCCGCTCGCTCGACATTGAGATTGTCGCCGAGGGCGTCGAGACGATGGCGCACGCGCGGGTCGCGCGCGGGCTCGGCTGCGATATTCTGCAGGGCTACGCCTTCGCGCGGCCGATGGCGGCCGAGGAATTAGAGACCTTCCTGCTCGCCAGAACCCGGTCGGCCGCCTCTTAAGCGACCGAACCGGATCGGCGGCGTGTGCATTACGCCGCCAATTGCCGCAGCACGTAGGGCAGGATGCCGCCAGCGCGGAAATAGGCGAGCTCGTCGAGCGTGTCGATGCGGCAGATCAGCGGCACGCGCCGGGTGGAACCGTCGGCCGAAACGATCCGCGCTTCGAGAGTCTGGCGCGGCTCGAGGCCATTCGCCAGGCCGTGGATCGTCACTCTCTCGTCGCCCTTGAGCCCGAGCGAGACCCAGGACGTTCCCTCCTGGAACACCAGCGGGAGGACGCCCATGCCGACCAGATTGGAGCGGTGGATGCGCTCAAAACTCTGGGCGATCACCGCGCGCACGCCGAGCAGCTTCGTGCCCTTGGCCGCCCAGTCGCGCGACGAACCGGTGCCATATTCGCGTCCGGCGAAGACGACCAGCGGCGCGGCCTCGCTCTGGTAGCGCATCGCGGCGTCGAAGATCGCCATACGTTCGCCGGAAGGCTGGTGGATCGTGTAGCCGCCTTCGACGACCGAGCCACTGGCGTCTTTGACCATCTGGTTCTTGATGCGGATATTGGCGAAAGTACCGCGCATCATCACTTCATGATTGCCGCGCCGCGTGCCGTATTGGTTGAAATCGGCCGGGCGCACCTGACGCTCGACGAGATATTGGCCGGCCGGACTCGAGGCGCGGATCGAGCCGGCCGGCGAGATGTGATCGGTGGTGATCGAATCGAGGAACAGGCCGAGGATGCGCGCATTCTCGATGTCGACGATCGGCTTGGGCTCCATCGTCATGCCCTCGAAATAGGGCGGGTTCTGTACATAGGTCGAGCCGATGTCCCAGGCGTAGGTCTCGCCGGCCGGCGCTTTGACCCGACGCCAATTGGCGTCGCCGTCGAACACTTCGGCGTATTTGCTCTTGAACATTTTCGCGGTGATCGTGTTCTCGACGATGTCCGCCACTTCCTGGTTGGAAGGCCAGATGTCGGCGAGATAGACGGGCGCGCCGGTCTTGTCCTTGCCGATTGCTTCCTTGGTCAGATCGACTTGAAGTGAGCCCGCCAGCGCATAGGCGACGACGAGCGGCGGCGAGGCAAGATAATTGGCGCGCACGTCGGGATTGACGCGGCCCTCGAAATTGCGATTGCCCGAGAGCACCGCGGCGGCGACCAGATCGTGCTTGGCGATGGTCGCCGAAATCTCCGCCGCCAGCGGGCCGGAATTGCCGATGCAGGTGGTGCAGCCGAAGCCGACGAGGTTGAAGCCGAGCTTGTCGAGCGGCTTCTGCAGGCCGGCCGCCTGAAGATAATCGGCGACGACCTGACTGCCGGGGGCGAGCGAGGTCTTGACCCATGGCTTGACCGACAGGCCCTTCGCCGCGGCGTTGCGCGCCAGCAGGCCAGCGGCGATCATCACGCTCGGGTTGGAGGTGTTGGTGCAGGAGGTGATCGCGGCGATCACCACGTCGCCGTCGCCGAGATCGTAATTGGCGCCCTCGACGGCGTGGCGCTCGTTCAGCTTGCCGGCCCTCTTGAATTCGCCCGCCAGCGCCGCGGCGAATCCGGCCTCCGCATCGGCCAGCGCGACACGGTCCTGCGGCCGCTTCGGCCCGGCGATAGACGGCGTCACTTCGCCGAGATCAAGCGCCAGCGTGTCGGTGAAGACGGGATCGGGCGTCAGGCGCGTGCGATAGAAGCCCTGCGCCTTGGCGTAGGCTTCGACCAGCGCCAGACGCGCGCTCTTGCGGCCCGACGCCTTGAGATAGGCGAGCGCCTGCGCGTCGATCGGAAAGAGGCCGCAGGTCGCGCCATATTCCGGCGCCATATTGGCGAGCGTGGCGCGATCGGCGACCGACATCGCATTGAGGCCGGGGCCGTAGAATTCGACGAACTTGCCGACGACGCCCTTCTTGCGCAGCATCTGGGTGACGGTCAGCACCAGATCGGTGGCGGTGAGGCCTTCGCGCAATTCGCCGGTCAGCTTGAAGCCGATCACCTCCGGCAACAGCATCGACAGCGGTTGGCCGAGCATCGCCGCCTCGGCCTCGATGCCGCCGACGCCCCAGCCGAGCACCGCTAGGCCGTTGACCATTGTCGTATGGCTGTCGGTGCCCACCAGCGTGTCGGGATAGGCGACCTCGACGGTCTTGCCGTTGCGCTTCTCCTTGGCGGTCCAGACCGTCTGCGCCAGATATTCGAGATTGACTTGATGGCAGATGCCAGTACCGGGCGGCACGACGGCGAAATTGGCGAAGGCCTGCTGGCCCCATTTGAGAAAGCGATAGCGCTCGAGATTCTGTTCGTATTCGCGCTTGACGTTTTTCTTCAGCGCGTCGGCGGCGCCGAAATAGTCGACGACCACCGAATGGTCGATCACCAGATCGACCGGCACCAGCGGGTTGATCTTGTCGGGATCGCCGCCAAGCGCCTTCATAGCGTCGCGCATCGCCGCCAGATCGACCACCGCCGGCACGCCGGTGAAGTCCTGCATCAGCACGCGGGCCGGGCGAAAGGCGATTTCATGCTGGTCCTTGCCGCGGTTCTGCATCCAGGCGGCGACCGCCTCGATGTCGGCCTTGGTCACCGAGCGGCCGTCCTCGTTGCGCAGCAGGTTCTCCAGCACGATCTTGAGCGAGAAGGGCAGTTGCGCGATGCCGGCGAGGCCATTCCGTTCGGCGGCTTTCAGCGAGTAATAGTGATAGGTCTTGGTCCCCACCGTGAGCGTCTTGCGACATTTGAAGCTGTCAAGGCTGGCCATCGAAGGGGCTCCGCAATCTCGAGAGGGGCAAGAGGGGGAATGAGCGCGCTTATAGATATATTTGCACCGCCGGGATAGACAAACTGAAGACGGTTCGCGCTCAAAACGAAGGCGCCGCCGAAGGAAAGTCGATGCGCCTTGCCGCAGAAAACGTCGCCATCGAACGTGGCGGGCGATTGGTGATTGCGGGCCTGAGCTTCGAGGCCCGCTCCGGCGCGCCGCTGCTGCTTGTCGGTCCCAATGGTTCGGGCAAGTCGACCCTCCTGCGGGCGATCGCCGGCCTGCTGCCGCTGACCGGCGGCGCGCTGACGCTGGAGGGCGGCGCTGCGGACGCTTCGATCGGCGAGCAGGCGCATCTCCTCGGTCACGCTGACGGGCTAAAGGGCGCGCTTACCGCGCATGAAAATCTCGCCTTTTGGGCCGCGACGCTCGGCGGCGGCTCCCTCTCGCCTGCGGCGCAGGCGCCGTCCGACGCTTTGAGGCGGCTAGGTCTTTCCCATATCGCCGATTTTCCGGTCCGCGCGCTGTCGGCGGGCCAGAAGCGGCGCGTCGCGCTCGCCCGCCTCGTCGTCGCGCGCCGGCCGATCTGGCTCCTCGACGAGCCGACCACGGCGCTCGACGCTGCCGCTCAAGCGCTGTTCGCCGACGTCATGCGCGAACATCTCTCTGCCGGCGGCGTCATTCTCGCTGCGACCCATGGGCCGATCGGGCTCGACGGGGCCGCGCAACTGATGCTCGGTCCGCTCCCCGCCGTCGGAGTCGCGCCGTGAGCGCCGCTGCAGCCGCCCTTTTCCTGCGCGAATGGCGCATCGCCAGCCGCCTCGGCGGCGGCGCGTCGATCGGCGCGGTGTTTTTTCTCATCTTGGTTTCGATCATACCGTTTGCGGTCGGGCCGGATCTCGCGCTTCTGGCGCGCATCGGCCCGGCGATCCTGTGGGTCGCCGCCTTGCTCGCCACGCTGCTCGGACTCGACCGGTTGTTCGACGGCGACAGCGAGGACGGTTCTCTCGATCTGCTGGTCAACGCCAGCCTGCCGCTCGAGGCGATCGTGCTCGTCAAATGCGCCGCCCATTGGACGGCGAGCGCCTTGCCGCTCGCAATCCTCAGCCCGCTCTACGGGCTGATGCTCGGCATGGGCGCCTGGCCGCTGGCGCTGACGGCGCTCAGTCTGGTCGCCGGCACGCCGGCCCTCACCATGATCGGCGCAATCGGCGCGGCCCTGACCGTGTCGCTGCGGCGCGGTGGGCTGTTGCTGGCGGCGCTGACGCTGCCGCTGGCGATTCCAGTGCTGATCTTCGGCGTTGCCGCCGCGTCGGCGGCAAGCGGCAGCGCGGCGCCCTTCGCCTCGTCGTTTCTGATGCTCTGCGCTTTTTCGCTCGGCGCGATCGCGCTGGCCCCCTTCGCGGCGGCGGCGGCGCTCAGGCGCGTCAGGGATTAGCCCAGGCCGAGCGGGCGCTCAGACGAGACGCGCCTCGAATTCCTCGATCGGCATCGGCTTGCCGAACAGAAAACCCTGGAACGAAGGGCAGCCGTGCCGTTCGAGAAACAGGCGCTGGGCCTCGGTCTCGACCCCTTCGGCGACCACGCCAAGACCGAGGCTCTCGGCAAGCGTGATGATCGTATGGGCGATCGCGGCGTCATTGGCGGCGGTGGGCAGATTGCGGACGAAACAGCGGTCGATCTTGAGCTGATCGAGCGGCAGGCGCGCGACATAGGCAAGCGAGGAATAGCCGGTGCCGAAATCGTCGAGCGCAAAGCCGACGCCCCGCGTTTTGAGCGCCGCCATTTTTTCGACCGCGCCTTCGAGATCGTCGAGCACGACGCTCTCGGTCAATTCCAATGTGAGGCGGTCGGCCGGCGCGCCAGTGGCGCGGAGGATCTCGTCAACTTCGGCAACGAAATCGGGCTGATTGAATTGGCGGGCGCTGACATTGACCGAGAGATGGAAGTCGCCCATGCGCCGCGCGCCGGTCCAGGCCCGCAATTGCTCGCAGGCCTTGCGCAGCACCCAGCGGCCGATCGGAAGGATCAGGCCGGTTTCCTCGGCCAGCGGGATAAAATCGCCCGGAGCAATGATGCCGCGCTCGGGGTCCGCCCAGCGCAGCAACGCCTCCGCGCCGTTCCACTGCCCGTCGCTGTCGACCAGCGGCTGGTAGTACAGCACGAAATGGTCGTCGCGGATGGCCAGACGCAGCGCGGCTTCCGCCTCGCTGCGCGCGGCGAGCGCCGTCTGGGCGTTGGGATCGAAGAAGCGCAACGTGTTGCGGCCTGCGGCTTTCGCCTCATACATCGCGATGTCGGCTTGCTTGAGCAACTCGTCCGAATTCGCTGCGCCGCCGGTGAAGACGACGACGCCGATGCTCGGGCTGGAATGCGCGACGCGCCGGGCGAGCATATAGGGCGCCGCGAGCGAGGCGAGCACGCGTTCGCCGGCCTCTCCGGCGAGTTTGGCCGCTTCGCCTGGGTCATCGCTGAGATTTTCGAGCAGGACGATGAATTCGTCGCCGCCGACGCGCGCCGCCGCGCCGCCATTGCGCGCTGCGAGCGCGCCGACGCAGGCGACGAGGCGCCGCGACACTTCCACAAGCAGTTGATCGCCGACCTCATGGCCGCTGGTGTCATTGAGCAGCTTGAAATTGTCGAGGTCGATGAGGAGCAGCGCGCCCTTGCGGCCGTTGCTCTGGCTCGCGACGAGCGCCTGTTGCAGGCGATCGATGAACAGCGCGCGATTCGGCAGGCCGGTCAGGCGGTCGTAATTGGCGAGGGCTTCGATCTCCCGTTCGGCGCGTTTGCGCTCGGCGAGATCGGTCATGGTCGCGACATAGTGGGTGATCTCGCCGCCGGCGCCGATGACTTTCGCCACCGTCACCCAGGCGGGGAACACCTCGCCGGACTTGCGGCGCGCCGGATATTCGCCGCGCCAGGCGCCATCGCGCGCGACCGTGTCGAGCATCTCCGTGAAACGCCGCTCGGCGCTGGCGCTGGCGGCGAGCTGCGCCAGCGTCCGGCCGACGATCTCATCCGCGTCATAGCCGGTCATTTCGAGATAGGCGCGATTGACGCGCAGGATGGTCCGATCGACGTTGATGATCAGAATGCCTTCCTGCGCCTCGAAGGCGGTGGCGGCGATCCGTTGACGCTCGGCGTCGCGGCGGCGCTCCGAAATATCGCGCGCCACGCCGATGACGCCGGTCGCGCGGCCGGCCGCGTCGCGCAAAGGCGCCTTGCGAACCTCGAACAAAACGACCTGACCGTCGGGCAGGACGGTTTCGAATTCCGACGAGTGGATCGCGCCGGTCTCGATCGCTAACTGGTCGCCCGCCCGGTAGGCTTCCGCCAATTCGCGTGGCGCAAGCTCGAAATCGGTTTTGCCGACGATGTCTTTCTCCGGGCGGCCGAGGAGACGCTCCAGCGTCGGATTGCAGCGCGTGTAGCGCCCCTGAATGTCTTTCGACCAGACGATGTCGGGGATGGTCTGGACGAAGGCCAGCAATTGCGCCTCGGCGCGGGCTCGCGCGGCGCGCTGACGCAGGATGAGGACGCCGAAGGCGAGGTCGGCGGCCAATTCCTCGAGCAGGCGGATTTCGTCGGCGGTGAAGCGGTTGGGCTCGCCGGAATAAATTGAAAAGACGCCGAAGACGTCGCCCGCTTCGTCCTTGAGCGGCAACGCGACAAGCCCGCGGAAGCCGCGCGCCAGCGCCTCGGGCCGCCACGGCGCGGCGCGCGGGTCGGTGCCGGCGTCCTGAACCCAGAAAGTCTTGCCCGAGCGGATGGCGACACCGGCGGGGCCGCGTCCGCGCTCGGCGTCAGCCCAGGTTATCGCGGCGCTGTCGACAAAGCCGCTGTCGTCGCCAGCGCGGGCGACCGGTCGAACGGTCTTGCCGGCGTCCTGTTCGGCGTAGCCGACCCAGGCCAGGCGATAGCCCGCCTCGTCGCAGACGATACGGCAGATCTCGGCGAGCAGAGTCGGCTCGTCGACCGCCCGCATCAAAGTCTGATGGCAGGAGCTGATCGCGGCAAATTCACGATTGAGGCGAGCGAGCGCCGCTTCGGCGCTTTCGCTCTTCGTCCCCTCGGCCTTGAAGTCGAGCATTCAGGAAAAATCCAGTCGTCGCCAAGTCTTGAGCCTCTAAGGGCTTGCGCCTGAACGCCGCGATGTCCGGCCTGGCGCGGCGACGCGCTATGCCTTTGCGTTCAGGACCAATCCGGGCTTCAACCGGGATGAACGTACGGCGTCATGCCATTGGACTGCGCTTTGAACAGACCAGCGCCGGCCAACACGTCATCCGCGGACGCTCGCAGAAATGCGTAAACTTTATCTTATCGCTCAAGGTCTTGAGACCGCCATTGCCCCTTGCGCGGCGCGAGGATAAAAGGCCGGCGAATGGGCAATCTCGCCAGTCCTTCCATATTTCTCGACTTCGTGCGCCGAGCGACGCCATGGCTCGCCGTGGCGACCGCGGCGACATTCGCGCTCGGCCTGTGGCTGAGCTTCGCCGCGCCGCCCGATTATCAGCAGGGCGAGACGGTCAAGATCATGGACATCCATGTGCCGGCCGCCTGGCTGTCGACGCTGATCTACGCCGCGATGACGCTGGCGAGCCTCGGCACGCTGGTCTGGCGCCATCCCCTGGCCGACGCCGCGCAGAAGGCGGCGGCGCCGCTCGGCGCCGGCTTCACCTTCATCTGTCTCGTCACCGGCTCGCTGTGGGGCAAGCCGATGTGGGGGACCTACTGGGTCTGGGACGCGCGACTGACCTCGGTGCTGGCGCTGTTCATTCTCTATCTCGGCCTGATCGCGCTGTGGCGGTCGATCGAGGATCAGAGCCTCGCCGCGCGCGCCGCGGCGATCCTGACCCTGGTCGGCTGTGTCGATTTGCCGATCATCAAATTCTCGGTCGATTGGTGGAACACGCTGCATCAGCCGGCCTCGGTGTTCCGTCTTGGCGGTCCGACCATCGCCCCCGAACTGCTGTGGCCGCTGCTCATCATGGCGCTCGCCTTCACATTGCTGTTCGTGCTTCTCTGGCTGCTGGCGATCCGCAACGAGATTCTGCGCCGCCGACTCACGCGTTTGACGATGATCGCTGCGGCCGAGGGCGACGGGCTTGCCGTCGTTCCGGCGACGGGAAAGTCCGCCGCATGAGTGCGGTTCCTCACATCGGCTTCATCGTCGCCGCCTATCTCGTCGCCGGAGCGGCGATCCTAGTCATGATCGGCGCCATTCTCCTCGATTACCGCTTGCTCACTCGCGCGCTCGCCAGGCTACAGGCGACGCGCGGCGAGACGGAGGCCCGGTGAGCGATCGCGCGCTCGCTCCGGTCGGCCGCCGCCGCCTGATGGCGTCGCTGCCGCTGATCGCCTTCATCGGGCTGGCGGGCCTGCTGTTTGCGCGCCTCTATGCGGGCGACGCGTCGCGCATCCCCTCGGCCCTGATCGGACAGCCCGCGCCAGCGCTCGATCTGCCCGGTCTCGACGGCGCGCCGGGCCTCGCCGATTCCGATCTGCGACAGGGCCATGTCACGCTCGTCAATATTTTTGCGTCCTGGTGCCAGCCCTGCCACGCCGAACATCCGTTCCTGATGGCGCTGGCCGCAGATCCCGAATTGACGGCCAAGGGCGTGACGCTGATCGGCGTCGCCCAAAAAGATTCGCCCGAAAATATCAAACGCTTTCTCGGCGCAATGGGCGACCCCTACGCCAAGATCGGCCTCGACGCCGACAATCGCGCAGGCATCGACTGGGGCGTCTATGGCGTGCCCGAGACCTTCATCGTGCGCGGCGACGGCTCGATCGCTTTCAAACAGATCGGTCCGATCGACGCCAAGGCGCTGCAGGCGATGGTGAAGGCCGAGACGCTCAAGGCGACCGACTGAGAGTCCGGCTCAATTCACGATCCGTGGCGCGCTGGGGATGTCGAGCGAGAAGGTCGGCACCTCGACCTCGAATTCCTCGCCGTCCTCGGCGACCATCCGATAGACACCCTGCATAACGCCGCTCGAATCGGCGAGCGGGCAGCCCGACGTGTAACGGAAGGATTGGCCGGGCTCGAGCCGCGGCTGTTCCCCGACGACGCCGACGCCGCGCACTTCCTGTCGCCGCCCGCTCGCGTCGGTGATGATCCAGTGGCGATGAGTGAGCTGCACCGCGCGGCGCCCGAGATTGGCGATCTCGATCGTATAGAGCCAGAAGTGCCGCCCCTCGTCGACCATCGAGCGTTCGGGCGAATATTCGGGTTCGACGACGACGCGGATATTGTTGGTGACCGCGCTATACATTGCGAAAGTCTAGCCGATCGCCTGCGGAGGTCCAAATCACCGGGAGTCGGCGGAGTTCCGCTCGCTTATCCGTCGCGGGCGCGCAGCCGCGCGACGAATTCGAAGGGCGCGCGGGCGAAGCGCCGCACGGGGGGCGCCAGCGCGACGATCGCCGCCGCGTAGATTGCGGCGCCGGCGATAATGCGAACCGCCAGTCCCAGGGCGCCGCTCGCCGGGGGCGCCAGCGCAATCGCCATGCCCATGATAATCGTGGCGAGCGCGATCGCGCCGATTGCAGCGAGCGGGATGCGAAAGCCGAGGCGCGAGACGACGAAACCCATCGCCGCCGCCGAGCCGAGGCAGGTTCCCGCCAGGCAGCCGACCGCCGCGCCGATCTCGCCGCCGAAATATTCGCCAAGCCCGCCGCCGATCAGCGACGCGGCGGCGTCGAGGAAATTGAAGACCGTCATCGCGCGTGTGCGCCGCAGCAGCAACGCGGTCTGGTCGCCGGTATGGACGCGTAGCGCGCGTATCGCGCCGGCGAGGACCGCCAGCGGCAGAATGACGGTCGTCGAAGCCTGGAATTGCTGGGCGATGGCGAGCCGCACGAAAGGCCCGGCGAGCAAGGCGACGCCGACCGCCGCCGGCGCCATAAGGCCAAACATCAGCGCGCCATTGAGCGCGACCTGACGCAGGGCGCCGTCGCGATCGCCCGATTCGAGCCGATCGACCGCGAGCGGGAAGGCGGCGACTGCGCAAAGCGAAGCCAGCATTGCGGCAAGGCGCTGGCCAAGCCCCCAACCGACCGAAAAGAGGCCGACGCCGGCGACGCCTTCGCCGACCCCCACCAGCACGCGCACGCCATTGGCCGCCGCCCAGGCGAACAGGCCGGAGAAGATCAGCGGCAGGGCGAAATCGCGCGCCTCGCGAAAGATCGCACGATCGAAGCGGCCGAGGCGCGGCGGTCGCCTCAGTCCGATCGAAACGAGGACGACGCCGATGGTCTGGCCGAGCGCCATGGCGAAGAGCGCAGTCGCCGCGTCGGGTTTCAGCGCGAGCGCCGCGACGATCGACAGGCCGGAGCCCAACACAGGACTCGACAATTGCGCGAGCGAATAGACGCCGATGCGATGCGTGGCGCGCGCCACCTCGCCGTAATGATTGAGCATGGCGCGGCTCGCCAGATAGGCCGCGGTCGCCGCGAACAAGGCGAGCGATGGGGCGAGGCCGACAAGGGCCAGAGTCGGAAGCGCGAAAACAATCTGGCTGAGCGCGCCGCCGGCGACGACGCGCGCGTCCATCGCGGCGAAGCGTTCGGCCTCGGCGTAGCGCTGACGGAAACGCAGCAGATAGACGGACCACCAAGCGAGGCCGAGGCCGCCGGTCAACTCCTGCGCGGCGACGACGAAGGCGACGATACCGTAAACCGTGGGATCGAAGAGATGGGTCCAGACCACCGTCACGGTGAATTGCAGCAGCGGCGAAAAGAGCTGCGCCGGCATATAGAGCAACGTATTGCGCAGCAGGCCGCCGCTCCTCACGTCGCCGCTCCGGTCGCGCGCGCGGCGCGGCGATCGAAGACCGCCAGCATCAGAATGGCGAAATGATTGAACTCGAAGGATTTGACCGACAGGCTCGCCGACGAACTCGCCTGTAGCAGGAAGAGCAGCACGACCACCCAGGCGCCCGACTTCGCCCGACGCCAGAATTCGCCGATCAGCGCGAAAAGGCCCGCCACGAAAAAGGCGGTCATCAGCGCGCCATACTGGAAGACCAGGCCAAGCCAGCCATTCTCGATGCCATATTCGACGCCGAACGTATTTTGCAATGACGCCAGACGTTGCGGATCGGGGCCGATGAGGATGTCCTCGAACGAGAAGGCGTTGAAGAAATCGAAAATCACGAAGCGCGCCTGCGTCGAGCCACGATCGGCGGCGAAACGCCCTAGCAGCGGCGCGAGCGCCCCGCCAAACCAGGCCGCGGCTGCGGCGGCGACGGCGAGCGGCGCGACGAGCGCCGCCGCAAGCGCCTCGCGCAGATCGAAACGCCTGCCGCCGAAAAACTCGCCCAGCGTGCGCAACAGCGCGACGAGGCCGACGGCCAGCGCCAGAGCCAGCGAAGTTCGGCCGCCGAAGGCGATGAGCGCGATGAGTTGCGTCGCGAGCAACGCGAGACGCGGCGCGGCGCGCAGCCTGCCGTCGGCGCCCAGCATCAGCATGGTCGCGTAAAGCGCTGTCGATCCGGCATTGAGCAGCGGATGGCCGAAGAGCGCCGTCGAGCGATAATCGCCAAGGATCGGCCGGCCGCCCGCGAAATAGGGCGTCAGGCGGAAATGGAAGGCGAATTCAAGAATGCCGAGCGCGGCATTGGCGAACATGACGACATGCAATACCCGTCGTAACGCCAGCCGTTGGCCGTCGCTGAAATCCTCGTAAAGCGGCAGCAGGATCGTCGCGACGAGAAAACTGTCGATCAGCGGCGTGACAGGCTCGCGGGCGAGGAATGTCGCGTAGAGAACGATCAGGGCGAGGTTGACGACGAATAGGCCTGCGCCGGGAAAGCGCAGCGGCAGGGCGGCGAGATAGGCGAAGGGACGCGGGCGCGACGCGGCCTCGAGGATCAGCGCCAGCGCGGCGAGATAGGTCGCCGGATGCAACTTGCCGAGCGCGCTGCCGCCCGGAGCGTCATACATGACGCCGAGCCTGTAGAGCGTCATCGACGAGACGACGAAGGCGACAATCGCCGCCGCAAACGCGCAAATGCGGGCAGCGGCCCTAAGGCGCGGACGTTCGCGTTCGTGGGCGGGGAAATCGGCGGCGAGCGCCAGGCTCACGCCGCGACCCTCGGGGCTTTCGCTGGCATGCGCACGACGCCAACGGCCAGCGCGCCAAGCTTGTTGCGCTCGGCGGCAGCGGCGAGCGCGGCGGCGTCGATCCCCGCCGCTTCGGCGATCACCGCCGCGTCGGCGGTCTTTTCATGGGCCAGCAAATCGCCGGCGCCCATCAGCGGTCCGCAATCGAGCAGGATCCAGTCGAAGCGTTCGTGCAGACGCGCGCTGAGGCTGCGCGCGCCCGGTCCGCCGAGCGGCAGGATCAAGGCCTCGCCGCCGCTCTGGGCGTCACGCGACAACACGCTGGCGACCTGTCCTGGCTGATCGATAATGACCTTGCGCAGTCGCCGGGCGAAAGCGCTCAACGTCGGCCGACGGTGGTCGCAGTCGACGAGCAGCGCCCGTTTGCCGGCGGCGGCGAAGCTTTGCGCGAGCGAAAGGGCGAGGACCGAAGCGCCTTCGCCGCGCTCGCGGGCGACAATGGCGACAACCGGCGCAGCGCCCGCCCCGCCGATGAGGCGCTTATCGAGCTGTTCGCGAATGGCGCCGATCGCCGTGGCATAGTCCGCGTCCTCAGCCATCGCCGTCTGGGCGGCGGCGAGCGCCCCGGTCTCGTCGCCGCCATCGACGGCAGTCGGCGTGGCGAAGGCTGGCGCGGCGAGATCGAAAGCGAAATGGCGGTCTGCTTCTGGCGCCATTGTCGCAACGCCGGCTTTGGGCGAGGCGGACTTGCCCTTCGTCGGCGGCGTGACGGGGGCAGGCGGCACAGGCGCCGCCGCGCCGCGCTCGCGATATTCCCCAGCGAAGGCGGCGATGAGCCACAGGTTGACGCTGGCGACCAAAGCCAGAAGCAGCGCGAGGCTGGCGCGCGGGCTGACGCGGCCAATCTCCGCCGTGGGCGGATCGACCAGTGTGCTATGCGGGGAATCGATAATGTCGCGACGCACGTTTTCGCGCGCCGACATGGCTTTCTCATAGCTGGCGCGCAGGGTTTTGGCGTCGCTGTCGAGCCGGTCGAGTTCGATGCGGCGGGAGTCGAATTGCTGGTTCGTCCCCTCAAGCGTCGCGACGAGTTTGGCGGCGTCCTGTTCGGCGGCGCGCGCCGCCTTGAGATCGCGGTCGCTCGAGGCGCGAATGCGCTTGAGTTCGGCGTCGATCCCGGTCTGAACGGACTCCAGTTGCATGCGCGTCGTCAGATAGCTCGGGTGACGCGGCCCGAGCGTCGACAGCTCATAGGCTTCGTCGCGCGCCAGCGCCGCCTGATCGGCGCGCAGTTTCTCGATGACCGGCGAGCGCAACGCCTCGCCGACGCCGCCGCTAGAGGGCGAGGCGAGCGCCGCCTTGACCTGGTCGCTCTGCGCTTCGGCCTCGGCGCGTTTGCCGCGCGCCGCCACCAGCGCGTCATTGGCGTCCTTGAGCTGCTGCTCGGGTGAAATCCGCCCGTCGCTGAAAACAATGGCGTTGGCTTCGCGATAATCCTGCGCGCGCCGCTCGGCTGCGTCGACCTGGCCGCGCAGCTCTTCGATGCGGGTGTCGAGCCAGCTCGATTGTTTGGCGACAATATCCTCGCCGAGCTCCCCCTGTTCGGCGAAAAAGGCGTCGGCGAGACCGCGCGCCAAACGCTCGGCCTTATCGGGCGAAGAGGCTCGCACTTCGACATCGAGGAGATAGTCGCGCTCGTCGCGCTTGACCGAAACGCGCTTGCCTAGCGCCTCGACGAGCGCGTCGAGCCGGCCGTCGGAACTGGTCGCCGGCGCGCGCAGCAGGCCCGTCAGGCTGTCGAGGGCCAGCGACAGCAGGCCGGGCCGGAATTCGGGGTCATTGGCGAGGTTCTGCGCTTCAGCGAGCCGGCGCAGGACTGCCCTCGAGACGAGAATGCGCATCTCGCTTTCGACCAGCGCGACATCGGGCGTTTGCGGCATCGGCTGCGCGTCGAGGCCGACCGGCGGCCGTTCGCGCGGATCGACGAGGATCGACATGGTCGCGGCGTAGCGGCTGGGCGTCAGAAGGATATAGGCGAGCGCGATCGCCAGCGCGATCGCCAGGCAATAGGGCAGCAGTCGCAGGCGCTTGCGGGCGATGCGCGCCAGCTCGCCGATGTCGACGCTTTGAGCGCCGTCTGGCGCGTCGGCGGCCGCCGCGCCGGCTCGCAGGAGGGGAGGGGCGGTCCTGGCCGTCATCGAACGCACTGACTTTCTGAGGAAAGCAGCGCCCAACGCGACGCCTTCCGGGCTCGTCAGCGAAAGTAAAGCGTCATGGTTACCAAAGCCTTGCCGGGCGGAGGGGGCGGACCGGCTCATTGACGGCGCGGGGCCGGGAGCCGGCGGGGCGGGGCGGCGGCGAAAGCGGCCGTCATCGCGCTCGCGAGCGGCTTGGCGCGATCGGCGTCGTCGAAGGGCAGGACCCGCGGCGGGCGGCGCGAAAGCTCGCGATACCAGGAGTAGCGGTCCGACAATTGCCAATTGACCACCATGTCGACTGCCGGAACGGCAAGGACGGCGTTGAGAAACGTGGCGCCGGTCGCGGCGACGGCGCGGTCGCGCGCGGCGACATCGTCGGGAAAGACACTATCGTTGACGTCGAATTCGGTGATCGAGACCGTCAGGCCACGCGCGGCGAAGCCTTCGATGTAATGGGCGAAGGCCGGATAATCGGCCGGCCATTGCGGCTGGAGATGGCTTTGCAGCCCCACCGTGTCGAGCGGCGCGCCGGCGTCGAGCAACCGCTCGACCAGTCCGGCGAGCAACGGCCGGATCGATTTGCCCCAGTCGTGATCATTGTCGCATTGCGCCTCGTTGAGCGCGAGGCGCCCGGTCTTGTCGATCGCCGCGACGCGGCGGAATGCGCGTTCGACGTAAGACGGTCCCATGGCGGCGAACCAGGGGCCGTCGCGCCAGCCGCCGGACTTGCCGTCCAGCGGCCAGAAAGGTTCGTTGACGACATCCCAGGCGTAGAGCTTGCCGGCGTAGCGCGAGACGACGCGTTCGATATGGTCGTCGAAGATGCGCTCGACTTCGCGACCCGGCAGGCGCTTCAGCCAGTCCGGCGCGCGGTCGTTCCAGATCAGCGTGTGGCCGCGCAACGGCTTGCCGCTATCGAGCGCAAAGCCGAGGATCGCGTCGGCGTAGGAAAAGTCGAAGCGATCGGGCGTCGGGCGCAACCAGTCGAATTTCAGCGCGACGTCGGTCGTCAGGATGCTGGTCTGACGACGATAGAGCGCCGCGTAAGCGGGATCGTCGAGCGCCTCCTGACCGATCGAGGCGCCGTAGAGCAGGCCCGCGCCTTTGGCCGAATCTGCGAGGCTCAGAGGCGTTGGCGCCGCGCGGAGAGGTCCGGCGGCCAGCGCCACGCCCGCGCCCGTGAGCAAAGCTCGGCGCGAGATCATGGCGCGAGTCCTTCCGCCCAGGCGAAGCGCGCACGTGGTCCCGCTACGTCCATGGCGACGAATCTTTCAGTCGCGTTGATCGTGTGCATGCCGCCGGGCGGCGCGAAGCGAAGCATCGGCGCTTGCGCGAAGCGCCCCGGCCCCAGCGCGTCGATCCGACACAAAGCAAGCCCGGCGCCGTAACCGGCGCGACAATCCTGCGCTGGCCGCCACAGCGCGCCCTCATGGGTGAAAATATGGCCGGCCGGCCGCGCCGCCGAGGCGTCGATCAGCGCCGGGCCGTTGGACGTCGGCGTCCATGGGCCGAGCGGACCCCCACCGCTGTAGAGAACGAGCGTGTCCCAGGTCGAGCCGGTGAGGTCGCCGCTCGCCGCCATCAGCCACCATTGGCCGTTGTGAAAGAAGGGCGTCGCGTCGGCAAGCTCAGCGCCGGCGATCAATGTGCGCTCGAGCTTCCAGCGGTCGGGGAAATGCTCGGCGCGGTAGAGATCGAGCGTGCGATTGCCGCCGCTCTCCGGCATCATCCAGATCTCGCCTTCGGCGCGAAAGACCAATGGGTAGGAGAGGTGGAAAGGCTGTTCGAGAACGATGCGCGTCGGGCCGGGAACGCCGGCCTCGTCGAGCGTTGAGACCGAGATGACGCCCTTGCCGGTCGCATAGGGAAATTCTTCGCAGAAGAGGTAGGTGACGCCACCCTCTTCGAAAAGGAATGGGTCGGCGAAATAGCGTTGGCGGTCGTCCGGCAGCCAGCGCCAGATTGGTGAATGAATGTGGTTGAGACCGGTCATAAGCGCGTCTTCGCCCGAGCGCCTGCGCAGGCCGATCCGCCAATGACCATCGTGAACGACCAGTTGCCGCAGCCGCCGCGCGATCAGGCCGGAGAGCAGAGCGGTGGCGGCGCCGAATTGGGTCGGGGCTGGCGCGATAGCGCGAGCGCGCACCGGCCGCGTCTCGCTGGCGCCGTTCGCCGCTACGTGGCGAACAAGCGACGACAGCACGTTTGCGACGGCGGCGCGGCCGGCAATGAGCCGCCGCCCGCCCGGCAGCGCCGGCAGCGCGTCGGCGCAGGCGAGCGCGGCTGCGTCATTTGGGACGATCAGCTCGATCCAGGGTGCGCGACCGGCAATGAGCGCCGCATCGCACGCGCCATCACCCGGCGCGCCGTCGAAATGCGGAACGATCGCGCCAGCCTCGGTCTCGGCCGAGCCGGTGAGATCGAAGGTCAGATCGGCGTCGCCATCGTCAGCCGCACTCCAGGCGCCGGGCGCTTCGGCCTCGCAGGCGCTCGGGCGGCGGCCCCGATTCAGCAAGTCTTCCAAGGCCTCGATCAGCGCCGTCGATGGCGGCGGCGCGCCACGCGGCGGTCGCAACGCGACGGCGACGCTGTGACCGTCGTCGATCAGCCGTTCGGCAAGCAGGCGATGCCAGCGCTTGAGCCCGGCCTCGGGCAGCAACAGGCGCAGGCGGCTCATCGGCGAATCCCACGCCAGCGCAAAGTCGCGGACGGTTTCCCGCGCGCATCGTTCTCCGCTACAAACTCGGTTCGATGCCAAACGCGAATGCTCGCCCCCGCACGCTCCTTTTCTACATCCATGCGCTGGTTGGCGGCGGCGCGGAACGCGTTTGGGCGCGTCTCGCCTCCGGCTTCGCGGCGCGCGGCGACCGGGTTACTTTCGTCGTCGATTTCGAAGCTTCCGAGGCTTTGCCCTTCCTGTCGCATGACGTCGCGCTCGAGGTTCTCCCACGCGGCCATGGGCGCGCAACGCTGGCGCTCGCGCGCATCCTGGCGAGCCGCGGGCCAGATGTCAGTCTTTCGGCGCTGGCCGCCGCCAATCTCAAACATGCGCTCGCGGCGAACTGGGCGGGTCGCGGCGATCGCGCGATCCTTTCCTATCATGGTTTCTTCGCCAGCGAGCCGGAACGCCTCAGCCGCATCGGCTATCTCGCGACGCCGTTCATCTCGCGCTTCACGGCGGCGAGCGTCGCCGTCTCCAATGTTCTGCGCGACGATCTCGTGGCGCGCTTCGCAGTTCCGCGCTCGCGCGCTCGCGCAATCGCCAATCCGGCCGCGCCCGAACCCTTCCCGCCGCCGCTCACGCCTTCCGCGCTCGCCCTGCGTCCGCCGACAATCGTCGCGCTGGGCCGGCTCGTTCCCGACAAGGATTTCGTCACGCTCCTGCGCGCCTTCGCTCGACTCGAGCGAAAGGACACGCGTCTGGTCATTCTCGGCGAAGGATCTGAGCGGGTTCGTCTCGAAGCCGAAGCGAAGGCGCTCGGCGTCACTGAGCGCGTCGAGGCGCCAGGCTTCTCGTCGGACGCCGGGGCCTGGGTCGGCCAGGCGCGCTGCCTCGCGCTGTCGTCGCGCCGCGAAGCCTTCGGCCTCGTCTGCGTCGAGGGCCTGGCGCATGGGCTGCCGGTTGTCGCCACAGCCTGCGGCGGGCCGGCCGAGATTATCGATGCGCCGGAACTTGGCGCTTTGGTTCCTGTCGGCGATGTCGTCGCGCTGACTTCCGCCTTGGCTCGCGCGCTCTCCGAGCCCGGCGATCCGGCGCCACGTCAGGCCCGCGCGCGCGCCTTCTCGCTCGACGCCGCGCTCGATCGTTATGACGCCTTGATCGAGGAGACGATCAGCCATGCGCGCTCGCCTGCGCTCGCGTGACGGCGACCGGCGCGGCGATGGCAGAGAGCCTGTCGGCGAGCCGAACGGCGAAGGCGACGATCGACAGAGTTGGATTGGCCTGGCCAGAAGTCGGAAAGACGGCCGAACCCAGAACATAGAGATTGGGACAGTCGAAGGCGGCGAGGTTGGCGTCGACGACGCCCTCGCCGCGCGTCGCGCCCATGCGCGCCGTGCCGATTTGATGCGAGCCATGCGACATCAGCGCCAACGCGGCGTCGGCGCTTTCGGCTTCGTTCTGGCGATATTCGATCCGGCCAAATCCCGAGGCTTGCAGCCAGCGCGCGAGGCTGACATGGGCGCGCGCCACGGCTTCGGCGTCGGCGCGGGCAAAGCGCAGATCGATGCGCAACCGCGGCAGGCCGAGCCGGTCGGTCTCGCGCTCAAGCGTGACCTTGCTGTCGCGATTGGGGCTCTGCTCGCCATGATAGGAAAGGCCGTAGCGGCGCGCTCCGTTGCGCAAAAAGAAGCCGGGGATGCGTTCGGCGCTGAAATAGCGCCGCCGGATGAAGCCGGCGAGGAAGCTCGCTGTCCCCGGCAGATCGCCGAGGACATTGCGCGCATGGGCGCGCCAATCGAGATTGCCCTTGAGATGGCGGGCGCGGATCAGTTCGGGAAGGATCATCCGGCCGAGGACGGGGGTCGAAAGCGCCAGCGCCGTCGCCGACAGCGGACCGCTGCGATGGCGCGGGTCGGCGATCGGCGGCGCGATCGGCCAGAAGGCGATGTTGGGCAATTCGAGCCGCATCTGCAGCGCTGGGCTTGGCGTTATTCGGCGGCGGACAAAAGAGCCGCGACCGTCGCGCATAAAATCGAAGGCGTTATCGATCGCCGCGCCGGCGAAGACGACATCGGCGATCTCGCCGATCAGATGGCCCATGTAATAGCGCCCGAGCGGGCCATCAGTCCCGCCGAACAGCGCCGGATGGCGGCGTTGCGCGGCGAGCAGCAGACGGGTCGATTCGAGTCCGCCGGCGGCAAGCACGACTCGCTCCGCGCGCAGGGCGCATCTCTGCCCGTCGGCCGCGACGGTGACCACGCCATTCACATGGCCATTCTCGGCCACGTCGAGCTCAACGACGGTCGCGCCGAGACGAATGTCGATCAGCTTCGAGGCGTGAAGCGTCGCCGCATGCGCCTTCTGGAACCAGGGACGGTTGCTGGCGCGCTCAAGCGAGGTAAGCGAAAAGTCGTCGTCAGCCGGCCGCAAATCGGGAGCGGCAAGCGTGAAAGCGGCTTCGCCGCAATCGACGTAGCGGCAAGCGGCCGGATAGTGGCGGGCGATTTCCTCGTATTCGATCGGCCAGCGGGTCAGATCGGCAAAGGGGCGCGGAACGAAATCGACCGGGTCGAGCGGTAGGCTGCGGCCGCCCCAGAGGTTCGAGGTTCCGCCCAGGCGCCGCGCGACGGCGATTCGCATGTCGTCATGGCGGGCGGGGTCGACCAGCGTTGCGGCGGAAAGATCCTGCGCCGCGCCGGCGCGGTCGAGACCGGATTCGAGCAGCAGGGCGGGGCGCCCGCGCCGCGCCAGTTCCATCGCCAGGGTCAGCCCGGCTGGGCCGCTGCCGACGATGATGGTTTCATGCGTCTGCGCCGACGCGCCTTCGAGCCCGAGCGCGATCATGGGCTCGCCTCGGCGAGTTCCGGGACAAGCTCGCCATAGAGCGCCGTCATTTCGCGATAGTAACGATCGCGGGTGAAACTGCTCGTCGCCTGCTCGCGGCCTCTCGCCCCCATTTCGACGAGCGCGCTGTCATCCATCGCGAGAAGCCGGCGCAGGGCGTCGGCGAGGCCGGCGCGATCGTTGGGTTCGACCAGCAGGCCAGTCTCGCGGTCAGTCACCAGTTCAGGCAGACCGCCGATGCGGGTCGCGATGATCGGCTTGCCGCGCGCCTGCGCTTCGAGCACGCTTTTTGGCGCGATTTCATACCAGACGGAAGGCAGCGCGATCGCACTCGCCGCTTCGACCTGCGCCCAGAGGGCCACCCCTTTCAGATGACCGGTGAACTGGCAACGCGCGCCGAGCGCGCGCGCCTGCGCTTCGAGTTCGGCGCGCTTCGGACCGTCCCCAACGATGGTCAGAGGCGCGCCCGCGGCGGCGGCGGCGTCGATGAGGACATCGACGCCTTTCTCCGCCGAGAGCCGGCCGAAAAAGACGATGTTGCGTCCGCGCGCCAAGCGCAGCGCGGCGACCGCGTCGGACGAGACCGGCGCGTCGTCTTCGCTCTCGAAGAAATTCGGGATGTATCGCAGCCTGTCGCGTGGAAAGCCGTGTTCGGCGAATTTATCGACAATGAAGCGGCATGGGCCGACGAAGCGCGCAACCGATTTGCGCAAGGCGCCGCCATGCCATTGGATGAGGCCGTCGAGCGCGTAGAGCGCATCCTGCGCAAGCGGGCCGCCTGTGCAGCGGTTGGTCAGACAGTTCCACTGCTTGCCGCCGCGGCAGTCTTCGCAGACGCCCTTGCGCTCGGTGTAGAAGTGATAGGCCGGGCAGATCAGCTTGTAATCGTGCAGCGTATAGACGATCGGCACGCCGCGCTTGCGCGCCGGCGCCAGGATCGCATTGGTGAGGTGATGATAGACGCCATGGGCGTGGATCACGTCGGGACGGAAATCGTCGATGAGTCTGGCGAATTTCTCGGCCGCCTCGCGTGAATGAAAAAAGCGCGGCAGCGCGCCGATGCCGGCGAGGCCGGGCTTCGGAGCGAAGGGCGTGGGAAAATAATCGCGCCACGGCGAGGGCTCGTTGTCGGGATGATCGACGGTGAACTCGGCGCAGTCCCAGCCGCGCTGACGAAACAGCGCGAGATGATCGAGGTGAACGCCCTCGGCGCCGCCTTTGCGATAGCCCCAGCGATGAACGGCGAGCAGCCGCCTTGCGCGCCTCTCTTGCGGCCGAGGGTTTGGCGACGTCGTGGCGGTCATGCGAGCGTCTCGGCGAGCAGGGCGAGCGCTTCAGGGCCTGCCGGCTTTTCGGCGCGCGCCAGATCGGCGACGCGATGGCGCGGATCGAACATCGAAGCCAGCACCACGCCGTCGGGATTGCCGGCGAGGGCGCTGTCGAGCAGCAGAGCGGCGGCGGCGCGCGACGGGTCGGCGTCATAGCCGGCGGCGATCAACCGGCGATGGCGATCAGGCGCGCGGCCGAGCCTGTCAGCGAGGCGGGCAAATCCGCTTCCCGCCGCGCCGAATACCGAATGGCTCACGATCAGCGCGTCGCTTGTCGAGAACGCTGGTTCCCCTTCTGCAAGATCGGCGACGCTGGTCTGCAACATCGCATAGGGCGCCTCGACGCTCAGCGCGGCGCGGCAGGCCTCGAGCCGGCCGGCGACGGCGACGGCGCGCGCCTGTCCGCGGGCGCGCACTCTCTGGAGCGCCTCGCGCACGTCGTCGCGCGCCACATCGGCGGGATCGGGGTCGTGCAGCGCGTAAATATCGATATGATCGACGCCAAGCCGGCGAAGCGAATCCTCGATCGACCTTTCGATCAGCGCGGCGGTCAGCGGCAGATGGCGGTTGCGGGTGGCCGATAGGGCGCGAAAGCCGCGGCGCAGGCCGGCGAAACGGGCGGCGAGCGGCCGCCCGAGCGTATAGGCGAGTTTAATCGCTCCAAGCCGCTCGGGCGGAGCGATACCAACCTTGGTGACGACAATCGCACGATCGCGCCGCCCCTTGAGGAAACGCCCCAACAGGCGCTCCGCTTCGCCCGCGCCATAGGCGGGGGCGACATCGAACCAGTTGACGCCGGCGTCGAAGGCCTGGGCCAGAGCGTCGAGTCCGGCGACGGCGGAGACGCGCGAGCCCAGCGAGGCGCAACCGAAGCCGAGGCGCGAAGGCGCAATCGTCAACGCCGCACGCGGAGCCGCGCTCACGCCGCTTCCTCATCCGGCAGGATGGCGACGCCGAACTCGAGCAGCAGCAGCGCATAAGCGCAGGCCGCGTAGCGCGGCCCGAGGCGCAACGGCTCGCAAACGAGCCGCCACAGCCATTCGAGGCCGCGATTGCGCATCCATTCCGGCGCGCGGCGCATCCTCTCAGCAATGAAATCGAGCGCCGCGCCGGCGCAGACGAAGCCGACCGACGGACAATGGGCCGACAGCGCGTCGGCGAGAAGTTCTTGCTTGGGCGCGCCGAGCGAGACGAGGCACAGTCTCGCGCCGCTCGCCTGAATGCGCCGCGCTATGCCGAGCCGGTCGAAATGCGGATCGCCGGCTTCGACTGTCGGCGCTTCGGCGCCGACGATGCGCAGCGTCGGCAGGCGCTTGCGCAACGCGTCGATCGCCTCCGCCTGGGCCTCGGGCGCCGGTCCGATGAGATAAATGGGCAAGTCCCGCTCGGCCGCCGCGCTCAACAGCGGCTCGACGATGTCTGCGCCGGCGGTTCGCTCGATCTTGCGGCCTTCCGGCCTTGCGGCACGATTGGCGAGGCGGACGATTGGCCAGCCGTCCGCCGAAACGAAAGTGGCGCGGCGATAGGCGGAACGGAAGACGGCGCTTTGGCGCAGCTTGACGATGTGATCGAGATTGAGCGTGTAGAAGGTGAAGCCCTTGCCCTCGACAGCTTTCGCAATGGCGAGCTCGACCGCTTCGCTCAGCGTCGCGACATTGACCCGCAGTCCGGCGACGCAGGGCCGGCGTTCGGCGGAGATTGAAGCGGGGGACAGATTGACGCTCATCGAACTCACGCCAGGGCCGCCTCGAGCCGGGCGGGAAGGGGAGAATCCCTACCGCCTTTGTTCTCTTTCGTCTCGATTTGCGACGATTAGGGTTACTCCGGGCGGCGCTTGGTTAACCCGGGCCGATCAGGCCATGCGCTCGCTGCGACGACGCGCTTGCCGCTCCCGCCATTGACGCCGAATCGGCCAGGCGCAGAGATGCGTTGCGGCCCAGCCGAAAATCAGCGCCATGCCGGCGAAGAGGAGCGCTTCCGGGGTGATCGGGACCGCGGGTTCAAAATTTTGCAGCGTCTGCGAAGCGATGGCCGGATCGAAATCGACCGTCATCGCGAAGAGCCGCTTCATCGTACCGGTCGTCAGCATGTCGTCATAGGCCCGCTCGAGACGCGACTCGCGGGCGATGTCGGTCTCGATCGCTTCGCCGCGCGCCTGGGCGAGCGGGTCGGGATTGCCTTCGAGCCGGGCGATCGCCTCAACCGGCGTGATCGATTGGCGCGCCGCGTCGGCATTGAAGCCGGCGACGATGCGGTTGAGCTCGTTGAGCGCGCCGCCCAAGCGCTGACGATATTGCTGGGAGAACTCTGGCCCCTGCGCGCCGACAAGGGCGAAGAGCAGGCCGATCGCCAACGCCAGGCGTCGCGTGAACATAAAGACAGGGCTCCCTGGAGTCGCGTCGGCGAGCCTATCGCGTCGCGCGCGGCGGCGAAAGCGGCTCGGCGCATTGACTGAGAGCACCCGATTGGCGTGAATAAGCGGCAGGCGGCCGTCCAATGCTCTGCGAGGCCGTTTGAGGAACGCCGTATTGCGAGAGCGCCGATTTCGATGAGCGAAACGCCCGCCGCCGCCTCGCCGCGTCGCTGGCCGCTGTTTCATTCTTTTGCTGGCTGGCGCTGGAGCGACCTCAGCGCCGACATGATCGCCGGCCTGACGCTGGCGGCGATTGCGGTCCCAGAGCAGATGGCGACGGCTCGCCTCGCCGGTCTCGGTCCGCAGATCGGCTTCATCGCGCTCTTCGCCGGAGCGGTCGGCTTCGCGATCTTCGGCGCTTCGCGGCTTGTGTCGGTCGGGGCCGATTCGACTGTCGCGCCGATCTTCGCCGGGTCGCTGGCGCTGCTGGCGACGGCCGGCTCGCCCCATTACGCGGCCGATGCGGCGGCGCTGGCGCTGCTGGTTGGGGCGATCCTTGCCTTCGGCGGCGCCTGCGGCCTCGGCTTTGTCGCCGATCTTCTATCGATCCCGGTCACCACCGGCTTTCTCGCCGGCATCGCCGGGCATATCGCCGTCAGTCAGGCGCCGGCCCTGTTCGGCGTCGCTTCGCCGTCGGGCTCGCTCGTCGCACAGGCGATTGCGCTCGCCGGCGAGGTCGGATCGATCAATCCGCTGACGCTTGGCCTTGGCCTCGGCGTGCTGGCGATCATGCTCTGGGGCGAACGTCTCAGTCCTCGATTTCCCGGCGCGCTGATCGGCTTGGTCGTCGCCGCCGCTCTGACGGCGGTCTTCGGGCTTGAGACGCGGGGCGTCGAGACGCTCGGCGTCGTCGCCGGCGCGACGCCGCGACTGGTCTGGCCGACGGCGGCGCTGCCCGATCTGCCGCAATTGGCCCCACTCGCGCTGCTGATCGCGCTTGTCGTCATGGTGCAGACGGCTGCGACGACCCGCAGTTTCGCCGCCGCTTCGGGCGAAGGCCCCGATGTTGGGCGCGATTTTGTCGGCGTCGGCGCCGCCAATCTGATCGCCGGACTGGTTGGCGCCTTTCCGCTCAACGCCAGCCCGCCGCGCACGGCGGTGGTCGCCGAGACCGGCGGCGTCTCGCAACTGGGCGCGCTTCTCTGTGCGGCGCTGGCGATCGTCCTGGCCGCTTTCGGCGCCGGTCTTTTCGCCGAGGTGCCGCATGCGGCGCTCGCCGGCGTGTTGCTCTTTGTCGCCCAGCGCATCGTGCGCGTCGCGACCATGGCCGATGTGTGGCGGCGCAGCCGCCCCGAATTCGCTCTGGTAATCGTCACTATGCTGGCGCTGTTGCTTCTGCCGATCCAGCAGGGCGTGAGCGTTGGCATCGTCCTCTCCCTATTGCATGGCGTCTGGACGACGACGCGGGCGCGCGTGATCGAATTCGAGCGCATTCCCGGCACGTCGATCTGGTGGCCGGCGAGCGCGTTGCAGCAGCATGGCGAGCGCGAGCCCGGCGTTCGGGTCGTCGCCCCGCAGGCGCCGCTGTCTTTTCTCAACGCCTACGCCTTTCAGCAATCGATCCGCGCCTTTTCCGAGCCGGGCGTCAGGCTATTGGTGATCGAGGCCGACGCCATCGTCGAGATCGACTATACCGGCGCGACGATCCTCGCGGCGATGATTGGCCGGCTGCGCGCCGCCGGCGTCGAGATCGCTTTCGCCCGGCTCGAATCCCTGCGCGCTCAACAAAGCTTCGCTCGTCAGGGGCTGAACAGACTGATCGGTCCTGACCGGCTCTTTCACAGCGTCGAAGAAGCGATCAAAGCGTTTCGCGCGGGCGCCGCGCGTCAGCCGGAGATTAGCCCATGAGTGCGGCGCCGATCGGGGTCGTCACCATCTCCGACCGCGCCTCGGCCGGCGTCTATGAGGACAAGGGCGGTCCGGCAATCGAAGCCGCACTCACGGCGATCCTCTCGACGTCATGGCGCGCGATGCGCCGGCTGGTGCCCGACGAGCGCGCCGAGATCGCGGCGGCGCTGATCGTGCTCACTGACGAGGAACGCTGCTCGCTGATCCTGACGACCGGCGGCACGGGCCCGAGCCCGCGCGACGTTACGCCCGAGGCGACGCTCGATGTCTGCGACCGGATCTTGCCGGGCTTTGGCGAACTCATGCGCGCCCATAGCCTGCGCGAAGTGCCAACCGCGATCTTGTCGCGTCAGCTCGCGGGCACGCGCGGGCGCACGCTCATCGTCAATCTGCCCGGCAAGCCGGCGGCGATCCGCACCTGCCTCGACGCGGTTTTTCCGGCCATTCCCTATTGCCTCGACCTGATCGGCGGCGATCGGCTGGAGACCGATCCCGCAGTCTGTCGATCCTTCAGGCCGAAAGCCTAGAGTCTTTCGCCGCCGCCAACCGCGTCATTGCGAGGCGCGGATCGACGAAGCAATCCAGGCGTTGAGTTTCCGTCACCCGTGGATTGCTTCGCTGCGCTCGCAATGACGGGCGCTTCCCCGACTGCGAAATTCATTTCCACATCGCGCGCATGCGCGCGGCGATATCGACCTTCGGCCCGCTGGCGACATTCGCCGCCGGCTCGGCGCCGCGCGGCGGCCAGACGATCGGATCGAATTGCTTCATCAGCGAAGCGGGAATGAAGCGCGTGCGGACCGCCGACACATAGCGGTCGCCATTCTTCGCCTGCCCATGCACATAGAAGCGCTGGGGCGCGATCAGGGTCAGGGTGTCGCGCGCGCGCGTCATGGCGACATAGAGCAGGCGGCGCTCCTCTTCGATCTCTTCCGAGGAGCCGGTCGCGAGATCGGAAGGAATGCAGCCGTCGACGCAATTGAGCACGAAGACCGATTTCCATTCCTGCCCCTTGGCCGAATGAATGGTGGAGAGGATGAAATAGTCTTCGTCGCGCAACGGCGGCCCGGATTCATCGCTCGTCGCGTCGGGCGGATCGAGCGTCAACTCGGCGAGGAAACGTTCGCGCGACGGGAAGGTGACAGCGATCCGCTCCAGCGCGTCGAGATCGGCGGCGCGCATGGCGAAATCATCGTAAGTTTCAGCGAGCGTCGCCTGCCGCCAGGCGATCGCCTCGCCGAGATCGCTCGGCCAGGGCGCAGCCGCGGCGAGCCGGCGCATCAGCGCGGCGAATTCGCCGAAGGCCTCGCGCGCCCGCGCCGGCGCCGGCCACTGCGCCAATGTCGCGAAGCCATCGTCAACGGCTGCGGCGGCGACGATCTTCTCGGCGCTCGCCGGGCCGACGCCCGGCAGCAATTGCGCGACACGAAAGCCGGCGATGCGGTCGCGCGGATTGGCGGCGAACCGCAGGAGCGCCAGCGTGTCCTTGACATGGGCGGCGTCGAGAAATTTAAGGCCGCCGAATTTGAGAAAGGGAATATTGCGCCGCGTCAGCTCGAGTTCGAGCGCCGCCGAATGATGGGCGGCGCGAAACAGCGCCGCCTGAGATTTGAGGCTCGCCCCTGCCTCGCGATTTTCCAAGATGCGCGTCGCGACGAAACGCGCCTGATCGGCTTCGTCGGCGACCGTCGCCAGTTCCGGCGGCGCGCCGCTTTCGCGCTCGCTCCAGAGATTCTTGGGGAAGCGCTCGGGAGCGAGCGCGATCACCGCATTGGCGGCGGCAAGGATCGCCTGGGTTGAGCGATAATTGCGCTCGAGCGTGACGACGCGCGCCGGCGGCGAGAAGCTTTTTGGAAACTCAAGGATGTTGCGCACCGTCGCGGCGCGGAAGGAATAGATCGACTGTGCATCGTCGCCGACCACGGTGAGACCGCGTCCGGCCGGGCGCAGCGCCAGCACGATCTCGGCCTGCAGGCGATTGGTGTCCTGATATTCATCGACCAGCAGATGATCGAAACGCGCCACGATCTCGGCGGCGAGCGCCGGCTCGCCGACCATCTGGGCGAAATAGAGCAGCAGGTCGTCGTAATCGAGCACATGATGGCGCTGCTTGGCCTCGACAAAACTGGCGAAAAGCGCGCGCAACGCCTGTTCATGCGCCGCCGCCCAGGGATAGTGACGCCCCAGCGTCTCGGCGAGTTCGCTGCGACTATTGACCACGCGCGAATAGATCGAGACGCAGGTTCCCTTGGTCGGGAAACGCTCCTCCTTCTGCGACAGGCCGGCCTCATGGCGGCAGAGCGCCATCAGATCGGCGGAGTCCTCACGGTCGTGGATGGTGAAGGCCGGGTCGAGGCCGAGCCGCGCCGCATATTCGCGCAACAGCCGCGCGCCGATCGAATGGAACGTGCCGCTATAGAGCGGCGTCGCCGCCGCCGCGGCTTCCGGCGCCAGGCGGCGGGCGAGAATGCGCTGGACGCGGCGGTTGAGCTCGGCGGCGGCGCGGCGCGAAAAGGTCGCCAGCATCACCCGCTTGGGGTCGACGCCGGAAAGCACGAGATGGGCGAGACGATGGGCGAGCGTCGCCGTCTTGCCGACGCCGGCGCCGGCGATGACCAGCAGCGGCTCCTCGCCATGCTCGACGGCCAGCCGCTGCGCGTCATTGAGTTCGTCGGCGGGCTGGGAGCGAATCGCGGCAAGGGCCATGGCGCGAGGGGAACATAGTTCGGCCTTTGTTCGCAATGGCCGGCAATGGTCTGGCGTCTGACGAAAAATGAGCGGCGCGCAAGGCTTCGCGCTAGCATAGCGCAACATCGTGTCGGGGGCGCCGATGAGCGAAAGTGCCGAGAGCGTCTGGATATTCGGCGGCGACCAGACGCTGATCGCCCTTGTTTTTCTGCAGACCGCCGACGTGGCCTTCACGCTGCTGCACTCGCTACAGGAACGTCACGGCCGGCTCTGGCGCTACTTCGGCGCGATCGCCGGCGTGAAAATCCCCGATGGCTTTGGCGATGTGGTCTTTTTCGGCGGCCTGACTGTCGCGCTATGGGTCGTCGGGCTATTCGGAATCACCGGGGCGGTGGCTTGGCAAAGCCCGCTCGCCTTCGGCTGTCTTGGCGCGCTTGTCGGATGCAGGCTCTCGGACAGCCTGTTTTCGCATGTCCTGCTCAACCGGAAAGGCTTTCGGCCAAATCCGGGGCTGGCGTCGGTGCCGCTCTATGTGATCGAATCGCTGGTTCTCGTCATCGTATTTTACCCGACGATGCTCGCGCATAGCCTCGCCGTGCTGATCGGTTTCGTCATCGGCGCGCTCGCCTTCTATCTCGTCATTCCCGGCCTGCGGATGGCGGGGCCTTTGCTCTTTGAACCCATTCAGCCGTGGCGAAAAGGCGATCCTCAGCCCGAGTGGTGAAGCGGTCCGCAGCCGCCAGCGGCGCCAAGATTTTAAAATTGGATATAGACTCTCCATTGCTGTCGCTTCGTTCAAGCTTTTCTTTGGCGCAACCTGACAGCAAGCTTACGGACTCGCTTCTGCGCTAATGTCGCGCCTTTTTACGTTTCGCAGCGCGCTTCGATGCGCTAGGGCTTTGCACGGCGCCGGTATGGGCGCATGCCTCGCGGCGAGGCCAGACTCCGACCGATGAAAATCGATAGCGCTCAACTCTGGAAACCTTGGGATCGCTTCCCCGGGCCCGCTCTGCCGGTCGCCGTCTGGGCGCTCGGCGGCGTGTCATTGCTGATGGATGTCTCCTCGGAGATGATCCATGCGCTGTTGCCGATCTATCTTGTCTCGGTCATGGGCGCTTCGATGGAGACGATCGGCGTCATCGAAGGCGGCGCCGAAGCGATCGTCTCGATCGTCAAGGCGCTTTCCGGCGCGCTGTCGGACTGGTTCGGCAGGCGCAAAGCGCTGACCGTCTTCGGCTATGGCCTCTCGGCGATCAGCAAGCCGGCCTTTCCGCTAGCGGCTTCGCTCGGCGGGGTGGCGGCGGCGCGCTTCGTCGATCGCATCGGCAAGGGCGTGCGCGGCGCGCCGCGCGACGCCCTGATCGCCGATGTGGCGCCGCCGATGCTGCGCGGCGCCAGTTTCGGTCTGCGCCAGTCGCTCGACACCGTCGGCGCTTTTCTTGGGCCGGCGCTGGCGATCGGTCTGATGGCGGCGACTCACGGCGCCTTTCGCGCCGTCTTCTGGGTGGCGGTCGTTCCCGCGCTGCTCGCCGTGGCGTTGCTTATCGTCGCGGTTGAGGAGCCGCAGGCGAGCGGCGCGGCGAAGCCCGCGCGCTTGCCCTTCAACCTCGCTTCGCTCGGCCGGCTTGGCGGCGCCTATTGGCTGGTCGTGATTGTCGCGGCGATGTTTTCGCTGGCGCGTTTCTCCGAGGCTTTCTTGGTGCTTAGGGTTCAAAGCCTCGGCCTGCCGCTCGCTTTCGCGCCGCTGACTCTGGTGACGATGAATGTGTTCTATGCGCTCGCCGCCTATCCAGCCGGCGTCCTCTCCGATCGCTTCGACCGGCTGACGATCGCGACCACCGGCTTCTTCGTGCTGATCGCCGGCGATCTCACGCTGGCGCTGGCAGAGAATGTCGGCTGGGCGGCGTTCGGCGTCGCCCTTTGGGGGCTCCATCTTGGCCTCACCCAGGGCGTGCTGTCGGCGCTGGTCGCCGACGCCGCGCCGGCGGAACAGCGCGGCGCCGCCTTCGGCGTCTTCAATCTCGTCGGCGGCGGCGCGACGCTTTTCGCGAGCCTTGGCGCCGGCGCGCTCTGGGATGCGATGGGGCCGCGCGCGGCATTTTTCGGCGGGGCGCTTGCCTGCGCCGCAGCGCTGGTCGCGCTGGCGCTAGCCGCGCGGGTCGCGCCGAGTCTCGCCGCGACGCTGACGGCGCCGCCCAAGCCGCGGCCGCCGGAAGCGTAGAACAAGTCACTATTAGGTCCTCTGTGCCCTCATCCTCAGCCGCCCTCGCGTTTGCGAGGGCGAGTCGAAGGATGCTTTAAGGACGCGTTTGCGCCCATGCGAAGCGTCCTTCGAGACGCCCGCTTCGCGGGCTCCTCAGGACGAGGGGTGAGGGACGAGTCTATTTCTGCGGCGTCTTCGCAGGGTCCGGCTTGTCGGGTTTCGGCGTGATCTTCGGGCCGCCGCCGATGTTGATCGAACCGGGCTTCGGCTTGCCGCCGGTCGGATGGGCGGCGCGCAGGCCGATGGTCTCGCGCAGAACTTCCGAGCCCGGAAGGATGCTTTTGGGCGTCTTGCTCATCTCTCTCCCCCTTATGTTGCGGCGGAAATGACTTCGATGAACTGGATCTGATCGGCGGCGACATAGGCGCCGCGCGTCGGCGTGAAGGGCTGATAATTGTCGCCGGTCACCGCGCCAATCTCGTCGAGATAGAGATCGCGCACCTCTTTGTCGGTCGATCCGGCCGAACCGAATTGCGCGTTGACCCAGCGGCCGACGATCGGCTCGGCGTCCTTGAGATGAACGATGAGCACCGAACCGGCCGGAAGATTGACGACCAGCGACTCCCAGGCGGTGGCGTAAGGGGACAGAAATCCAACGCCATGCGCCCGCAGCAATCTGCCGACGACGTCGCCGCGCTCGATCAGTCCGGCGCCGACGCCCAGAAGCGAGGGAACCGCCACCAGCGCGACGATCGACTGAACGCCGGTCAGATATTGGCGATAGAGATCGGGCACGCCGAAGAACGCGGCGAAGACCCAGATCAGCAGATACCAATAGAGCACCGAGACAATGATGAAGGGGACGACGTCGTCCTTGCCCAGCGAGGGAAAGGAGCCCTTTAGCGCGAAAGCGCGAAACAGAATGAAGAAGGCGCCGGGGACCACCCAATAGAGAATGGCGAGCGCGTCGAACGTCTTGAAGAGATCGTCCATCTGATTCTCCCGCGTCGATCCGGCGGCGGGGCGCGACGACGAAAGCCGCCGCTAGCGCATGTTGCCGGTATGGCCGAGCGAATAGCGGCCGGGCTGCGGCCAGACCGTCAGGCCATGCGGCATGCCGCCGACAGGGATCGTTTTGACCGAGCCGTCGTCAGTATTGAAGGCGTAGACGACGCCGTCATAACGGCCCGACAGCCAGAGATATTTGCCGTCGGCAGAGACATTGCCCATGTCAGGGCTGCCGCCGCCGGGGATGGTCCAGGTCGCGACGATCTGGCGGGTGGCGAAATCCATCACCGACACGCTGCCTTCGCCCTTGCGCTCGCCGCCGAGATTATGGGTGCCGCGATTGGAGACATAGAGCAGCTTGCCGTCGCGGCTCGGGTAGAGCCCATGCGCGCCGACGCCGGTCGGGATGAAGCCGGTTTCCTTGAAGGCGTCGCCGTCGATCACCACCAGCCCGTCCTTGAGCATGTCGGCGACATAGAAGGCCGAGCCGTCGGGCGCGACGCGGATATCCTGCGGGATATGGCCGGGCGAAAGCTGCAACACGCCGACCAGCGTGTGATGGACGAGGTCGATCTTGGCGAGCGAGTCGTCATATTCGCAGGTGAAAATCGCATAAGAGCCGTCGAGCGAGAAATCGGCGTGATTGACGCCGGCGCAACGCGGCGCGGCGATATAGCCCTGCAGCTCCATCGTGTGCGGATCGCGGAACTCGAGCCGCCGCATCGCCTCGGCGACGATGATCGCCGAACGTCCGTCGGGCGTGAAATACATGTTGTAGGCGTCGGGCACGTCGATCGTCTTGGTGACCTTGCCGGTCTTGGGATCGATCGCCGCCAGCGACGCATGGCCGCCGCGATAGCTGATGTCGCCCGAGACCCATAGGGTCTGCAAATCCCAGGACGGCACGATGTGCTGCGGGCTCGGAATGGCGAAATAGCTGTCGACGACCTCAAACGTGTCGGGGTCGATGACGTCGACTTTGCCGGTGATCAGATTGGGGGCGTAGACCCGGTTCAGCGCGCCCTCGGTCGCCGGGCTCATCTTGCCCGGCGCGATCTCCGAATAGACGTTCTTCGGGTCGACCAGCGGCGGCATCGTCAAATTGGCCGGCGGCAGTTTGAAGCTTTGCGCCGGCCCGAGCTCATAGGCGGCGCGCAGAACGAAGTCCTCCGGCGATTTCTCGGCCTCGTAAATGGGATGGCAGAGCGGCACGCAGGGCTCGCCCTCAAGGCACAGCGCCGGGATGGTCAGCGATTGCGCCGGCCCGATCAGCGAATCGGAGCCGATGAAACCCGTTAGCGCCAAAGCTGAGGCGCAAGTCAGAAATCGCAGATTCATCAGGCCCAACCCACCGCGGCGCGAGAGGCGGAAGGTCCGCAAACCCGGCGACTCGACAGTTTGCGGCAGGCTAAATGAAGCGCGGATGAACGGGCCCGGCGAGCGGCGCGGCGGCCCAGGTCAAGTTGGCGCAGAGTTCAGTTGGCGTAGAGATCGTGACAGGAGCGGCAATCGGCGCGCAACCGCAGCAGGTGGGGTTGCAGCGGGTCTCCCGCCGGAATCGCCTCGCCCGCCCGTCGGGCGTCGGCCGAGAAGGCTTCGAATCGGGCATGGATATCCGCGGCGTCGGCACCCGTTACGATCGATCGTCCCGCCGTCGTTTGCGAATCCGTGGCGAATTCCTGCAATAGGCGAAGCGCCTCCGCGCTGTCGAGCGGAGCGGCGCCGGCAGCCATGCCCTCCAGCGCGCCCATATTCGTCTTCCACGCTCGCATCGTCGCCTTGAGCGAAGCGGCGGCCTGCGTCCGCTCTGCGCAGGCGAAAGACGCCGCCAGAGTCAAAATCAAAGCTGCGATGATGGCCGCGCGCATCCGCATGAGCGATTCCGTTTCGATGTTGCGCGCGTGTCCTCGCTTTGCTTGGCGGCCGCAAAATGGCTGCAACTATACCGATCCGCAATGACCGCGCCGGCTCGCTTCACGAAGGCGAAAGCTGCGATGCAGGCGTTGGCGGCCGGCGGTGGGCCGCGTCCGAAAGCGAATCGCGTTCGGCGCCGCTCGCAGTGAAGACGAGGCGCAGGCCGGGATGGTTGTCCTCCGCGCTGACCTTGAGCGCATGCAGATCCGCGATCGCCGCGACCAAGCTGAGGCCCAGTCCGTCGCCGGCAGTGGCGCGCGCGGCATCGAGGCGATAGAACCGTTCGAATATATGCTGACGCTCGGCCGTGGGGACGCCAGGGCCGTCGTCCGAAATTGTTAGCCTCGCAAATCCTGCGTCGTAATCGCTGCGCAACGCGATGCGCGCGCCCTTCGGCGTATGCCGGATTGCATTCTCGATGACGTTGGCGACCATCTGCTTGAGCAGTTCCTCGTCCCCCGCCCGCGGCAGCGGGATCGCCAGGTCGGTCGTCAGCGCCTTTCCCTCGTCGTCGGCGGCGGGCTGAAACGCCTCCGCCACCTCCTGCGCCACGCCCGCGAGATCGACCGGCTTGAAGCCGGCGCGGCGCGCCCCGGTCTCGATCTGAGCGATGCGGAGCAACGCATTGAAGGTCTCGAGTACGCCGTGAACATCGCCGATCGCGCCGTCGACGGCGACTTCGTAGGTCGAAACGCTCTGCTCGGCCGCTCGCGCCGCCTCAAGGCGGCGAAGGATGCGCGCCAGCGGCTTTCTCAGATCGTGCGCGATGTTGTGACTCACGTGTCGGTTCGCCTCGATCAACCGCTCGATCTGTTCGAGCATTCGGTTGAAGGTCAGCGCCAGTCGCCCGAGATCGTCCTTGGGGTTGGCTCGCGGAATACGCTGGCGAAGATCGCCGGCCATAATCGCTTCCGCCGCTCGGCTCATTCCATCGAGCCGGCGCAGAAAGCTCGCGCTGACGATGAGACCGCCGCCGGCGCCCAAAATAAGCGTCAGCGCGAGAGCCCATGCGAATGCGACCAGCACCGCGCGTCTCGCCTCGTGGACTCCCGTAAGCTCCTGGCCGACGACAAGGACATCGCCGCTGTCCAATTTTGTGATGAGGGCCCGCGTCCAGTCCTGGTCGGCGTCCTCGCCCGCAGCTTCAGGCGTCGGGATTTCGATCCATCCGTCGCCGGGGAAGCCACTCCCCTTGCGAATCGCCGGGAGATTGCCGGCAAGAAGCACGCCGGCGTCGTCTTCCAGACGATAGTCGAGAGCGCCTGGCTGGCGGTAGAGGAAGGCGATACGCGCGATCAGCGCACCCTCGTCATGATTGCGCGCGAAAGCGACCAGCGCGTCCGCCTCCTCGGAGACGCGCTCGTCGAATTCCGTCTGGAATTGGCTGCCGACGTTGAAATAAACAACGACGCCCAGCGCGATCACGGACAGCGTGAAAACGCCAACATAGATGGCGGTGAGACGAAAGCCGGTCGTGCCAAAGAGCGAATTACGGCGCACGAAGCGAATATCCCACCCCGCGGACAGTATGGATCAGCGGGACGAGTCGTCCCTTGTCGATTTTGGCCCGGAGACGGCTGATATGCGTTTCGACGATGTTGGTCTTGGGATCGAAATTGAACCGCCAGACCTTCTCCAACAGCATCGTGCGCGTCGCCATGCGGCCTTCGCTTCGAATCAAAAACTCCAGCAACTGGAACTCGCGCGGCTGAAGCTCGATCAATTGACCGTCGCGACGCACCGTGCGTCGTATCAGGTCCATCTCGATGTCATCGACCGTGAGGACCGTTCGTTCGTCCGCCAGCGGCGGTCTGCGCGCGAGAGCGATCAGTCGCGCCAGCAATTCGTCGAACGCGAAAGGCTTGACGAGATAATCGTCGCCGCCCGCGCCAAAACCCTCCACCCGTTCGTCGATCCCTGAAAGATGGGTCAAGAACAGGATCGGCGTTGCAACGCCTGACTCGCGCAGGGCCCTCACGACGCCAAGCCCGTCGAGCGCCGGCAGCATGCGGTCGAGGATGATCGCGTCGTAGCGCTCGACGCTGGCGTAACGCACGCCGTCGACCCCATTCTCGGCCCAGTCCGTCTGATGGCCGAGCGCCCTCAGGCCGCTGTCGATAAAATCGGCATTTTCGCGGTCGTCTTCGACGATGAGGATTCTCAAGATATCCTCGGCAAGCGCCCCATCGACCTACCCCAGACCCGAAACCGTCTAGAAAGTGTCATCGCCCGAGCGACGGCGCAAGAACGGAAGTGCTCCTGTCCCCGTAATGGCCGCGCCGCGCCGAACTATACGGTTTTGTATAGTTGGGGCCGCAGTTTCGCCCGCCCGCCTGCGCGACATCGACCAACGGCGCGAATCACTCGATTCGCCAGCGAGTCGAAGGTTTTCGCGCGATGTGCGGAATCGCGGTCGCAATCTCCTGGGCGGGCGCCGAAGAGGCCGTGCGCCGCCTTATCGAAGGCGTCCGCCATCGCGGCGATGTCGCCGACCCGATTGTCCTTCCCTTGCCGGACTATGCGATGGGGACGCAGCGGCTGCGCATCGTCGATGGCGCGCGCGCCGTTCAGCCGCAGGCGTCGTTCGATGGCGAAATCCTCGTTTCCTTCAACGGCGAGATTTACAACCATCGCGAGCTGCGCCGCGAATTGGAGGCGGCTGGCGTCGCCTTCCGCACCGATTCCGACACCGAGGTGCTGGCCTCCGCGCTGCGCCTCTGGGGCCCCAAGGCGTTGCGGCGCATCAACGGCATGTATGCCTTTGTCGCCGTCGACGTCGCCAATGGCGAATTCCTCGCCGCGCGCGATCCGCTGGGGGTGAAGCCGCTCTATCTCATCCAGTCGGCGACCGGTTTCCTGTTCTGCTCGGAGATCCGTCCGCTGCTTGGCGCCTGCGAGACGGGCGACGTCCTGCTGCTGCCGCCGGGGCATTTCATGACGCGGGCGGCGCTGGGCAAATTTGGCGGCTTCATCGCCGATCAGGCGACGCCGCGCATCGCCCACGAGCCGGCGGTTCTCGATCGCCTTTTGCGCGACGCGGTTCAGATTCGCGTTCCGCCGGATCTGCCGGCCGCCATCCTCTTCAGCGGCGGCGTCGACAGCACGCTCGTCGCCCATTACGCGCGCGAGATCAGGCCTGAAACGCCCGGCTATTTTCTCGGCGACGACGACGCGCCCGATTACGACTATGCGGCGCGCTATGCCGACGCGACGGGGTTCGATCTGCGCCGCGTCACAATGGACCAGGACGGCGACGGTCTTTTGGCGCAGATCGATGCGGTGGTGAACACGGCCGAGTCCTTCGAACCGTCAATGATTCGCGACGGCCTCTGCAACCATCATCTTGCGCGGCGAATTCATCGCGACGGTTATCGCGTCGCGCTCTGCGGCGAGGGCGCTGACGAGTTGTTCGCCGGCTACGCGCCCCTGGAGCTTGCCTTCGCGGATGGCGAGACCGCCGGGCGCAACCTGCGCGAACAGGCGCTGTCGCTGATGCATCGCACCAACCTCCAGCGCCTTGACCGGTTCGGCATGCGCTTCCTCGTCGAGCTGCGCGAGCCCTTTCTCGATCCGGCGGTGATCGGCTATGCGCTGAGCCTGCCGGCCAGCGAGATGTTGACCCACACGGAGGAGGGCGTTCGTGGCAAGGCGCCGCTGCGCAGCCTCTGGACGCTTCATCGCGAGGCGCTGCCGACCGCAATCCGCGACCGGCGCAAACTCGCAATGCATGTCGGTTCGGGCTTCGACAAGAGCCAGAAACGCTCGCCGTGGATCGACTTCGCCGAACAATCCGTTTCTGACGCGGCCCTCGCGGATGGCAAGCGCCGCTTTGCGCGCTTCGATCTGCAGACCAAGGAGGAATATCTTTATCTCGATCGGCTCGCCGCCACACTCGACGTGTTCCGCGTGCCCCATTTGACGGCGCGCCCGTTCCTGAAGATGCCCCGGCTCAAGTCGGGATCGAAGGCGGAAGAGGCCCTGAGCGATTTTCTTCTGGCGAGTTGATCGCCTCGATGCGCACGGGAAGGCGCCGCGTTCCGGCTGGCCGTTCAACTTCGCCTGAACGGCCAATCGACGACGCGCGCGCAGAACAGCGCCCACCAGACGAGAACTGGCTGCATGGCGAGGCGCGGCGCGTGATACCACCAGCTCGTCGGCAGGCCCGGCAATTGGATGTTGTCGACCGCGTGTTTGATATTGGCGGGAAAGACGCAGACGGCGTAGAGCGCCAGCATGATTCCGGCCAAGCGCCTCGGCGACGGGGTCAGCAACGCCAACGCGCCGGCGAGCTCGCAGAGGCCGGTGATGAGAATCACGTCGCGTGGCGCCGGAACCCATGCCGGGACAATCGGCAGAAAGGCGTCGGGCGCCCAGAGATGGACGGCGCCGGCGGCGAAATAGAATGCCGCCATCAGCCAGCGCATGACGCAGCGCGTTCGATCCATCGCTCAGGGCTCCTGACGTGTGGGGCCGGAGGGAGGTTGCGCCCACAGGCCGCGCCCGCGCAGAAGCATGGCGCCCATCGCCGCGATCCACAGCGGGAAAGGATAGGCGACGAGGCGCTCCATGCCGCCGGCGCCGAGGCCGAGATAGGCGCGCGGCGTCACCAGCGCGACCCCGAGACAGGCGACGCCCAAAAGACCGACGATTCCGGCGGCGAAAGTGACGAGTCCAAGCAGCGGCATCCCACGTCGCTCGCGCAGCATCGCGACGCCCATGACCGCCATGCCGGCGTTGCAAAAGAGGAAATTCTCAGTCGCGCCGAGAAAATGCGGGCCCGGCAACGCGTCCTCCGGCGCGAGGCCGACGAGAGAGACGCCGAAGCCCGAGCCGCCGACCAGCAGCAGCGCGACGGTCCACAAGGCGCCCTTCGGAAAGCGCGACCAGACGAGCGCCGTCCCGCCGACGATCAGCAGGCCCTGTAAGAAAAGGGATGCATTCATCACCGCATGCAGCGGCGAACACAGCGGCATGGCGGCCGAGCCATTGGCGGCGACGCCGCAGCCGACCGCGCCGAGATCGCTGATATAGTCGCGGCTCAGGCTATAAGGGCCCGGCCAGCCGGAAATCGCCACCGCCTCGGCGACGAAATATTGCAGACACAGCACCCAGAGCCAGCCGCCAACGCGCGCTTTGCTCATCATAACTCTGTGGCGTGGCGCGAGGATCGATTCGCCGGCTCGGGCGGCTCGAGCGCGTCGCCGATTTTTATCTCGCCGCCTGCGGGCACGGTGAGATAGACGCCGAGGTCCCGGTGGCCGAATGTCTCCCATAGAGCGCGGGGAATGTCGCGATCGCGCGCGCCGCTCGACGGATCGACGTTGGTCGCCGTGCAGCGCGTGTTGCGGCGATCGACCGTGAAAATCGTGTCGCCGATGCGGATGTCCTTAGCCACCCAATCGAACTCCGCCCAAGGCGCGGCGCCGTCGATATAGAGATTGGCGCGGAAACGCAGCGGGTCGATCGCATAGCCCCACTGCGCCTCAAGGTCGCGCAGGGTTGCGAGATTGATCAGCGAAATCAGATTGTCCGGCTTGTCGCAGAAATGGGCGCCGCGCGAACGCACGAGATGCGGCGCCGCGGCCAGGTTCGGAACCTGGGATTGAAAGAACGCTTCGATCGTCGGCCACGCCCGCGCATCGTCGAGATCGGCGGCCAGCGCCGGCGCGCCGTCGCGTTCGACCGTGAGCCGGTGCGTGTCCGCGTCGAGATTTGTTTTCAGCTCGGCGAGCCCGTCGTCGAGCATCAGCATCAGAAATTCGCTTTTCTTCGCCCATTTCGGCGCCGCCGGATCGACGGCGCCGCCTGCGCGGGCGAGCGCGAAGACGCGATCGAAGGCGAGGGCGCCGCCGGCCTCAAGCGCGATCTGCGTCAGCGCCTGCGGGCTAAGGCCTTTGATCGGATAGCGATAGATCGCCGTGACATGGGGCATGAAAGCGGAACCCTCGTGAGCCCGCAGCATGGCACGGAGGGATGCTGGTTCGCCAGAATGGAGGGCGACACGCCTTCGCGCACGACCGAGGTCGCTCCTCTCAACCCGCTTCGCCGCGATTGGCAGCCGCGCGCGCTTCGGCGGCGATGATCCTCAGTCGCGCCGCGATCGCGGCTTTGTCGCCCGGGGGCGCATCATGCGGACCCGGCGTCCAGAAATTGTCCGGCAGCCGCGCGCAACATTCCAGCGCCGCGGCTTCGTCGCCCAGGCGCGCATGGCAGTCGGCTTCATTGAGCATCGTGAAGCCTTCGCCATAGGATTCGGGGTCCAACGCCTCGCTTTGTCTGTAATCCTGGAGCGCCGCTTCGTATTCGCCAATATGCCTGTACATATTTCCGCGGGCCGCGAACGACGCTGCACATGGAGCGGAATCGAATTCGATCGCCTTGTTGACATCGTCGAGCGCTTTGCGCGGCTCGCCAATCTCCTTCCAGCCCAGGTGGCGACTGTAATAGGCGTCAGAATTTCTTGGATTCTCCTGAATCCAGCCGTCGACGATCCGAAGATAGCGTTGCGGGTCCTTCCGAAGAATCTGGTGAAGCTCCCACAATTCCTCGGGCGTCGTCGGCTCCTTCATCGCGTTGAACTCCAAGTTCAATAGGGCGTCGTGCGCCTCGATGGTCGCCCTTTCGTTCGACTAACGCGTCTCGCCCCGTCTCTTCGCTGCGTGCGCTTCGGCGGCGATGATCCTCAATCTCGCCGCGATACCGGCTTTGTCGCCCTCGGGCGCATCGTGAAGACCGGGGCTCCAGAAGTCATCGTGGAGCCGGGCGCAACAAGCCAGTGCGTTGGCCTCGTTGCCGAGACGAGCGTGGCAATCGGCCTGTTGCACCAGCCCGAAGCCTAGGTCTTGCCACTCGTCGGGAATCATCGCCTCGCTTTGGGCAAAATCGTCGAGAGCCTCTTCGTATTCGCCAAGATGTTTGTGGACCTCGCCGCGGGCCAAATATTTTATCGGCGAGGGAGACAGTCGAACGGCCTGATTCAGGTCTTCCAGCGCCCTTCGTGGCTCGCCGATTCTCATCCAGACAGAATGGCGATCGTACCAAGCGTTAGCGTTTTCTGGATTCAGGCTGATCCAGCTATTGACGATCCCGAGGTATCGCTGCGGGTCAGTGCGCAGAATATTATGTAGCGCCGCCACTTCCTCCGGCGTCGTCGGTTCTTGCATGAGCTGACTCCCCGGAGATTTTTAGCCAAACATACCGTTGCCGCCGCAGTCTTGGGAGACGCGCCCCCGCATGCATTGCTCCACGGTCTTTCCCATTCCGCGATAGTCGCCTTTTCCCAGCAAACCTTTTTCTGACAGTCCGCGGCAATATTCCTCTGCCTCGGCCCATTCTTTTCGGCATTTTGGCCGACTCGGATAGGGGTTCTGCGGCAGGCTACGCGGAAGCGTATTGGGCAGGACAATAGGCGGCACGATCTCCGAGGGCGGCGAAAACGGCTCGATAAGCGGAACGTCGAGGGGCACCGGCAACGTCAATTGTGCTTGAGTGCGGGACGCGTCCGCTCGAGATGCGTCAGTGTCCGCACCTTCATCACTTGGCGCGAATTGTCCGCCGACCCCGCCAGGACTGCCGGCGGCCCAGCGCGGATGTTTAGTCGGGTCCCAATCGCGATGGAGGAGGTTGCTCGCTTTCAACGCGCCGACAAGATCGACAATCTCTGCTGATGTCGGATCGGACTTCGTCAAAGCGGGCGGATCGGGAAGTTGCAGCAGCAGCGCCGCGATCTGCGCCTTGGTCACATCGCCGCTATTGAGCGCGCCAGCCACGGTCGCGAGGCCGCGCATTTTAGCGTCGAACGCGATCGGCAGATCATAGGCCTTGGCGAGTTCGAGATTCAGTTCGCCAAGAGGTCGCGACCGCCATTTCGCCGCTCCGACTCGCTCCGCGTCTCGCTCCAAAAGGGGCGCGTCGCCGACAAACAGACCGCGCTCGTCGCAAAGGACGCCGCTTCCGGGTTCGGCGTCCAGGCAGAAAAATCGCTCGAATTGCATTCTCGCCTCTTCTGAGATTGCACCAGTGTAGGTTCATGTTTTGTTCTCGTCAAGAAAAGGGAGTTATATATTTGACTCCCTCGCTCGATTTTTGCACTCCCGCCATCGAGAGGTTGGCGCTCTAGCTTTCGCTACCGTCGCATTGGCAATGACATTGCCTTCTTACGGCGGGGGTTTTGACAACAGACCAGGGATATTGCCCAGAGAATCTGGGCGCCCTCGTTTGATCCACTCAATGGTTTCGGCGACCGGTCGTGCACCGACCTGTAAATATACCCCTTCTAATGGGGGATCAAAGTATGGAGACAGGCCGTATGTGCCTACCGACTGTTGTTCATTCCGCAGCCCATATGCTGAGATTTCTCGCCCTCCAGGCGCGAGATTCGCTCGCGTAAGCGCTGTCGCAAGCGAATTGGCTGCCTTCGCCCAAATAAACCACGGTTCGTTTTGCGTGTCAGGGGTCCACGTCTTTCCAATTGGATATGAGACCTGCACACCGTCCATGATCCGCGCAGATAAAAAGTTGGTTGTCTTTTCGTCGATGAAGCGCGTTTTCCATCCACGCGCACGAAGCGCAAATGCAATTTCGTTTGCGAGGTTCTGCGCTTCTGCATCGGCCACGACTTGGAGAGAAATCTCGGTTCCGGCGAAATTTTCCGTGCCGGCAAACCACTTGTCCGCTGGGGCTGCTTGGTCGATTCCGATTATCCCGGCGTGCCTCGGCAGCAGTACCGTTTGGAGCGCCAAATTGTCGCCCCTAAGGCGCTCGGCGCTGTTATTCAATTCAGCAATTTCGAGCTGTCTCGCGTCGTCAATAACTCTTCGCGGAGATTTAAGAAGTTGGACGGCGACAAATTCAACCGCAAGCGTGAGCACGACCCCAAAAAACGCCCAGTTTTCTATGGTTTCCCAAAAATCGGCCCACCATTTGGCATTCGTTACCGCAGGATTCTCCACGGGTAATTCCTCCGATGACGACAGGATTGCATTGGCGACAGGCCTCGCGGCCTTAGCATTCTTAATCCATCGGAGGTCCCGCCGAAAATGACTACTTCTCTTTCCGAAGCTCCGATTCAGGTTTTGCGAGTTTCGCCAACTTTTTCGCTAGCTTCTTGCGCTTCTTCGCAGGCTTCGACTTCGGTTTCGGTTTGTATGCCAAAACCACGTCGGCGATTGCGTCCAGTTCTTTCGGCGCCTTCGGCTCGCTCATTGAATGAGCCCCTTGTATGTGAGGCGCTTGCCTGCCGTTCCGCGAACGAAACTGTCGAGCCGCGTCATCGTGTGGTTCTTCACATTGCCTTCATTCAGCCGGAACGCAAATTCGTCAACGTAGCGGTCAAGATGCTTCGGGCTGGCGTGATGATAGACGCCGACCAGACCGCGCTTGAGAACCGCGAAGACGCTTTCGATGCCATTCGTCGTCACGTCGCCGCGAACATATTCTCCAGTGCTGTGATTGATGGTCTCGTGAGCGAAGCCGGGCACATTTTTGTAAACGGTCGCTTCGTCAGTATGGAGCATCGCGCCGGCTTCAACATATTTGGCGATCACCGGCCGCACCGTGTTGGCGTTCACGTCGTCAACCGTTCCAGCGACAACTCGGCCGCCGCGTTCGCGCATTCCAAGCACGGCAGTCTTGCCGTTAGAGCCGCCGCGAACGTGAAGCCGCTTGGACTGGTGCTTGTTTTCTTCCAAGCCGCCAACATAGGTTTCGTCAATTTCGATGATGCCGCGCAGCTTTTCGAGCTTCGGGCCGCAAGCCTCGCGCAGACGGTGAAGCACGAACCAAGCCGACTTTTGCGTGATCCCGATTTCCTTGGCGAGTTGCATCGACGAGATGCCCTTGCGCGCCGTCACGAGCAGATACATCGCGTAAATCCACTTGTGCAGCGGAACGTGCGAACGCTCGAAGATCGTGCCGGTGCGAACGGTGAAGTCTTCTTTGCACTGATTGCAGCGATAGAAGCCTTCCTTGCGCGCCGTGATCCGCTCGCCCAGTCCGCAGACAGGGCAACGCGGGCCGTTCGGCCAAAGGCGACCCTCAAGATACACCCGCGCCGTTTCCTGATCGGGGAACATCGCGAAAAGTTCGAAGGTCGAAATCGTGCTCTTGGACATCGCCAGCCCCTTGTCTTATGGGGCCAATATGGCAGAAGCTGGCGAGGGAGTCAAGTATATAATTCCCCAAGAAAATGAACGCTTCCGTTAAGTGCGCCTCATCCCGACACATCGCTGCGCGAGCATCAGACGAGCGACGATCCGAAGGATTTTGAGCGAGCGTTCTCGACCGTAGCGCGTACCCGAGAGCCGGAGAAACAGCACCCAGCAAAGTCCTAGAAATCTACTTCCCCGTCAGTGTCCTCTCCCAGGGTGATCCCGCTGGGATTTTTCGCGTACCTAACCCCCGCTTCGGTCAGACGCCAAACTCCGCGGCCCGATTGAGCGGGTCTTTGCATATATTCTCGCTCTACCAAGTCGAGACGAGCGTACCTAACACGGTTTTCCCAAGCATTTTCCTCGCCACGCGCCGTCAATCTCTTTGCCCAACGCTGCTCAGACGAGATACCCATCGCCTCAGCGAGTCGCTCGTGTGCTACGTGCGTGTCCAGACCTCGGGGATAGTGCGCCAAAAGCATTCGCAGCAACTGCTTTGCAACGAGAGTTTTCTTCGGCAGGGACACGCTCGGCGGCTTCATAGGAAGATCTAGTTCTTGGGGGTGGTCTCGCTAGGTATAATATCACCCAATAACAAATCTCGCCCACCCTCAATGCGCCTCGTCCCAATTGTTCGCCGCGCGCGCCTCCACCGCCAGCGGCACGCCGAGCTTCACCGCCGGTTCCGGCGCGTCGACCATCAGCCGGCTCACCAGCTTGATCGTCGCTTCCACTTCGGCGTCCGGCGCCTCGAAGACCAGTTCGTCATGCACCTGCATCAACATCTGCGCCGAGAGGCCGGCTTTGGTCAGCGCACCGTCCATGCGGATCATCGCGCGGCGGATGATGTCGGCGGCGGCGCCCTGCAGCGGTGCGTTGATCGCGGCGCGTTCGTTGAACGCCCGCTCAGACGGGTTCGACGAATTGATCCGCGGGAAGTGGCATTTGCGCCCGAAGATCGTCGTCACATAGCCTTGCGCGCGCGCCTGCGCCTTGGTCCCGTCCATATAGGCGCGGATGCCGGGAAAGCGCTCAAAGTATTTCTTGATATAGGCGCCGGCCTCTTCGCGCGGGATGCCGAGCTGATTGGCGAGGCCAAAGGCGGAAATGCCGTAGATGATGCCGAAATTGATCGCCTTGGCGCGGCGGCGCACTTCGCCCGGCATGTCTTTCACCGGCACGCCGAACATTTCCGACGCCGTCATCGCATGAATGTCGAGCCCGTCGGCGAAGGCCTGTTTCAGCGAGGCGATGTCGGCGACATGGGCGAGCAGGCGCAATTCGATCTGCGAATAATCGGCCGAGATCAGCTTGCGGCCCGGCGCGGCGATGAAGGCGCGGCGGATCTTGCGCCCTTCCTCATTGCGCACCGGAATGTTCTGCAGATTGGGGTCCGACGAGGACAGCCGCCCGGTGGTGGTCGAGGCCAGCGCGTAGGACGTATGGACGCGCTTGGTGCGCGGATCGACATAGCCGGGCAGGGCGTCGGTATAGGTCGATTTGAGTTTGGCGAGTTGACGCCAGTCGAGAATACGCGCCGGCAGCTCATGGCCTTCCTCGGCGAGGTCTTCGAGCACGCTGGCCGAAGTCGACCAGGCGCCGGTCGCGGTCTTCTTGCCACCCGGCAATCCCATTTGTCCGAACAGAATGTCGCCAAGCTGCTTGGGCGAAGAGAGATTGAACGGGCCGCCGACCAGGCGATGCGCCTCCGCCTCGATGCGCGTCATGCCCACGGCGAATTCGCCCGACAGTCGCGCCAGCATCTCGCGGTCGATCGACACGCCGCGCGCCTCCATGCGCGCCAGCGGCAGGATCATCGGCCGCTCGAGCTTTTCGTAAACTGTCGTCATGGCTTCGGCGGTAAGCCGCGGCTTGAGGACGCGCCAAAGGCGCAAGGTCACGTCGGCGTCTTCGGCGGCGTATTGCGTCGCCTTGTCGATCGGCGCCCGACCGAAGCCGATGAAATTGCGCCCTGTGCCCGCGACTTCGCCGAAGGCGATCGGCTTATGGCCGAGCCAGCGCTCGGAGAGCGCGTCCATGCCATGGCCTTCGTTGGTCGCGCCCGAATCGAGCGCATAGGAGATCAGCATCGTATCGTCGTAGGGCGCGACCTCGACGCCGCGCCGGGCGAAGACATGCCAGTCGAACTTGACGTTCTGGCCGATCTTCAACACGCCGGGGTCTTCGAGCAGCGGCTTGAGCAGCGCGATCGCTTCGGCCTCGGCGATCTGGCCCGGCAACAACCCGCCGCCGTCGAACAGGCCGCCTTCGCCGGCGTGATGGCCGATCGGGATGTAGCAGGCCTCGCCCGGCGCGACGGCGAGCGAAGCGCCGATCAGCTCGGCCTGTTGCGGATCGAGCGAACTGGTCTCGGTGTCGAAGGCGACGACGCCCGCCTCATAGGCGCGGGCGATCCAGGCTTTGAGCGTCGCGGCGTCGCTGACGGTGGCGTAGGCCGCGAGATCGAAAGGCTCGGCGCGCGCCCTTGCCGCATGATGCGCGGCGAGCGCCTGCGGCGTCGGCGCGCTCGTCTCGGTGGTCGCGGGCACGGCGCCGCGGTCCGTGGGAGGCGCGGCGGCCGGCGTAGCCTCGGGCGCCGCGGCCTCGGGCGCGCTCGGCTCACCATTGCGACCGCGCCAGCCGCCGGGGCCGACAAAGCGCGGATCGGCTTCGATCGCATTGGCGTCGAGGCCATAGAGTTCGGCGACGCGCCTTGTGATGGTGGTGAATTCCATCGCCTTCAAAAAGGCGACCAGCGGCGCGCCGTCGAGCTTGGGCGTGCCGAGCGTATCGAGCGGCGTCTCCACCGCAACGTCGCGCACCAGTTCCACCAACTGTCGGGAGAGGCGGATCAGCGCGACGTTCTCGGGGTTGGTCAGCGTCTCGCGGCGCTTGGGCTGTTTGATCTCGCCGGCGCGGGCGAGCAGCGTTTCGAGATCGCCATATTCGCCGATCAGTTGCGCGGCGGTTTTGACGCCGATGCCCGGTGCGCCGGGCACATTGTCGGTCGAATCGCCGGCCAACGCCTGAATGTCGACGACCTTGTCGGCGCCGAGGCCGAAATAATCGACGACCTCGGCCGGACCGATGCGCCGCTCCTCGCGGTCGCCCGAGGCCGGGTCGAACATCGCGACGCCCGGCCCGACAAGCTGCATCAGGTCCTTGTCGGCCGAGACGATCAGCACGTCGGCGCCGAGCGCGCGCGCCTGGGTCGCGTAAGTCGCGATCAGATCGTCGGCCTCGTAGCGGTCCTGTTCGATGGCGGTGAGGCCGAAAGCGCGCACGGTGGCGCGCATCAGCGGGAATTGCGGCACCAGATCGGGCGGCGGGTCCGGCCGGTGCGCCTTATAGGCGGGATAGAGTTCGCGGCGGAACGAATTCTCCGATTTGTCGAAAATGATGGCGAGATGGGTCGGCGTGATCCCGGCCGCGCCCTCGCGCAGGAATTGCAGGATCTTGGCCGCGAACAGCCGCACCGCGCCGACCGGCAGGCGGTCGGAGCGATAATTATATTTCTGGTCCTGCCGGATCGACTGGAAATAGGCGCGAAAGACGAAGGACGAGCCGTCGACCAGAAAGACATGGGCGCCGGGGCCGACGGGACGAGCGGATTGGGTCATGGCGCGATTGTAGACAATGGCCGTCGCGGCGGCTATCGGGGCGCCGATGACCCTTTCGCCGCTTGCCCGTTATGACGCGCTGATCGCCGAGGGTCGGATCGAGCCCGACCCGGCGCAGGCGGCGCTGGTCGCGCGGCTCGACCGGCTCGCCCGCGAACTCGAGGGCTATCATCCAGCGCATCGGCCCGGGCCGCTCGGCCGGCTGATCGGCGTCAAACCGGCCGAACCGCCGCGCGGAATTTACATCCATGGCGCGATCGGGCGCGGCAAGACGCTGCTGATGGACCTGTTTTTCGCGGCGGCGCCGGTCGAACCGAAGCGTCGCGTTCATTTTCACGCCTTTCTCGCCGACGCGCATATGCGCATCCACCATTGGCGCCAGAAGCGGCGGCTCGGCGAGGTTTCCGGCGACGATCCGATCGCGCCTGTCGCCCAGGCGCTGGCGGCGGAAGCTTCGCTGCTCTGTTTCGACGAATTCGCGGTGCGCGACATCGCCGACGCCATGCTGCTGGGGCGGCTGTTCTCAGGCCTGTTCGAGGCGGGAATTGTCGTGGTCGCCACCTCGAATGTCGCGCCGGATGATCTTTATCGCGAAGGGCTCAATCGCGCGCTGTTCCTGCCTTTCATCAAGCTGCTCGATGAAAAAGTCGATGTCTGCGAACTGAAGGCGCGCACCGACTACCGGCTCGAGAAGCTCATCCGCGCGCCGGTCTATTATTCGCCGGTCGACGCGCGGGCCGCCAGGGCGCTTGACGCAGCCTTTCTCGATCTGACCGGCGCTCGGCAAGGCGAGCCGCTGGAGATCGCGTTGCTTGGCCGCTCGCTCCGGGTTCCGCAGGCCGTCGACGGCGTCGCCCGCTTTACTTTCGACGAGCTTTGCCGTCGCCCGCTCGCCGCCGCCGATTATCTGGCGCTTGCGGCGCGATTTCACACGCTGATCGTCGACGGCGTGCCGCGACTAGCCGCCGAAGAGCGGGACGCGGCGCGCCGCTTCATCACTTTGGTCGACGCGCTTTATGACGCCAAGGTCAAGTTGATCGCCTCCGCCGCCGCCGAGCCGGATCAGCTTTACCAAGCGGCTGAGGGCTCGGAGGCCTTTGAATATGCGCGCGCCGCTTCGCGCCTGATCGAGATGCGCTCAGCCGATTATCTCGCCGAGCCGCATGGCGTGCGCGCGCGCAATTTCGAGGGCGTCATCGAGACGTGATCGGTGGCGCAGCGCGAAGTTTCGTGCGACCATTCTCTTCATCGTCATCGGCGAGAAGACCGAGTGGATCGCGCGGGCGTGCAGCAGACGACGAGTCCTGACAGCGTCGAATCGCGCATTCTTGAAATTGCGCGCGCCCATATCCGCAAATTCGGCGCGGCGCGGGCGACCATCGTCGGCGTCGCGCAGGACGCCGGCATGACGCACGCCAATGTCTATCGTTACTTCCCGTCCAAGGCGACGCTATTCGAGGAGATCACCGCCTCCTGGTTGCGGCCGATCGAAACCCGCCTGCGCGAGGTCGCGGAAGGGCCGGCGCCCGCCCATGACAAGCTCGAAAGCATGCTGATGACGGTGCATCGCGCCTATCGGCAGAAAATCGAAGAGGACTTGGCGCTGTTCGATCTGCTGATCGAAGCGCTGGAGGGCGACCGTCCAGTTGCGCGGCGCCATCGCGCCCGCGTGCAATCGGAAGTTCAGCGCGTGGTCGAGGAGGGCATCGCGTCGGGCGCCTTCGCGATGAGCGACCGGCGCCGCGCGATGGCGCTGATCTTCGACGCGGCGCATCGCTTCATCCATCCGATCGCGCTGCGGCTCGACAAGGAAGTGTCCAGCGCCGCGCTGGCGGCGCGATTCGAGACCATCGTCGGGATGACGCTACGCACCTTGCGCGCCGGGCGAGCCTGAAATCAGGCTTCAGACCCTCAGCGGCATCAGCACATAGAGCGCCGGCGAGCCTTCGCGATCCTGGATGATGGTCGGCGAGCCGGGGTCGGACAGTTTGATCAGCGCCGTGTCGCCGCCGAGCTGATCGGCGATGTCCAACAGATAGCGAGCGTTGAAGCCGATCTCGATCGGCGCCGAATCGTAATCAACCTCGATCTCTTCGCTGGCCGAGCCCGAATCGGGGTTATTGACCGAAAGCGTCATTTTGCTGTCGGCGATCGACAGTTTGATCGCCCGGCCGCGCTCGGAGGAGATCGTCGAGACGCGATCGACCGCCTTGGCGAAAGCGTCCTTCTCGACGGTCACCCGCTTGTCATTGTGGCTCGGGATGACGCGGCCGTACTCGGGGAAGGTGCCGTCGATCAATTTGGTTGTCAAAACCACTTCGCCGAAATGAAAGCGCGCTTTGGCGGTCGAGATTTCGATCGCGACATCCTGCGAGAGGTCTTCCAGCAGTTTCAGCACTTCGGTGACCGCCTTGCGCGGCGCGATGACGCCGGGCATGCCCGCCGCGCCCTGTGGGGCAGGGGTCTCGACGCGCGCGAGACGGTGGCCGTCAGTGGCGACGGCGCGCAGCATCGTCGCGCCGCCCGACTCGATCGTGTGGAAAAAGATGCCGTTGAGATAGTAGCGCGTCTCTTCGGTCGAGATCGCGAATTGCGAATTGTCGATCAGCCGCTTGAGCTCGACCGCCGGCAGCGTGAAGCGATGCGGGAAATCGCCCGCCGTCAGATCGGGAAAATCGGAGGCCGGCAGGCATTGCAGGAAGAAACGCGCGCGTCCCGAGCGCACCAGCAACTGGCCGGCGTCGCCCGAAGTCTCCAGACCGACCTGCGCGCCCTCCGGCAATTTGCGCACGATGTCATAGAGAACATGGGCGGGAACGGTGGTTGCGCCCGCCATGCCGACATCGGCCGGCGCCGATTCTGTCGCCTCGAGATCGAGATCGGTGCTCTTGAGTGTGAGCTGACGGTCGCGCGCCTCGATCAGCACATTGGACAGGATCGGGATCGTGTTGCGCCGCTCGACGATGCGATGGACATGGCCCAGGGCCTTGAGCAGGGCGGTACGCTCTATGGTGACCTTCATCGCAACATCCCAGGCTCTTTTGCGCGCTCTTCTCCGATTGCCGGCGGGACGCGAGGCCTTGCTTGGCGTCGTCTCCCCGCGGCCGAACGCGCCGCCTTATCGCGTGCGGCGGGCACTTTGCCAAGGCGGCGCGGGGCGCGCAAGGGCGAGCCGCGCCCGATCCCCAATCTTGAGGCCGGGTTTCGACAACTCTGGGGCCGTAAGGCGCGGCGCGCCAGGCTTTACGCGCCCTTAATTCGCCGCCTTTAGCCTCGAATGGGATCGGGCGGCGACGCAGAAGCTCATTCGCGCGCATTCGCTTGAGAGCCCGGGCGGGATCTGAATGTTCGGCAGGGGCGGCAGGCGAAACCCGGAGCGGATCGAACCGCGGCTGGATCGACGGCGTGGCGACGACGATTTACGCGCTGATCCCGACGATCGCCCGAGTTCGCGCGGACGCGGCCAGCGCAAGAGCGGGCGTAACGCGCGCTCAAGCGCGCCGCGCCGCTCGCCATTGCGACGCCTTATCTATTGGGGCTTCGTGCTCGGCGTCTGGGGCTTTGTCGCGACCGCCGGCCTGTTTGCCTATTACGCCAGCCAATTGCCGCCGATTGACCAATTGGCGATCCCCAAGCGGCCGCCCAATATCGCCATTCTCGCCGACGACGGCTCGCTGATCGCCAATCGCGGCGACACTGGCGGCGCGGCTGTGCACTTGAGCGAGCTGCCGCCCTATCTCCCCAAGGCTTTCATCGCAATCGAGGATCGCCGCTTCTATTCGCATTTCGGCATCGACCCGCTCGGCATCGGTCGCGCAGTCATCCGCGACGTCACCGGCCATGGCGGCATGGAAGGCGGCTCGACGCTGACCCAGCAGCTCGCCAAGAATCTCTTTCTGACCCAGGAGCGCACCCTCTCGCGCAAGATCCAGGAAGCGATCCTGGCGCTGTGGCTCGAGCGCAAATATTCGAAGGACCAGATCCTCGAACTCTATCTCAATCGGGTCTATTTCGGCTCGGGCGCCTATGGCGTCGAGGCGGCGGCGCAGAAATATTTCGGCAAGAGCGCGCGTCAGGTGACGCTGTCGGAAGCGGCGGTGCTGGCCGGGCTGATGAAATCGCCCTCGCGGCTCGCGCCCAACCACAATCTCAACGCCGCCAATGAGCGCGCCGCCGAAGTTATCACGGCGATGGCCGAACAGGGCCATATCACCGAGGCGATGGCCAAGCTCGCGCTCGCTTCCCCCGCCGAGGTCGTGCACGAGAAAGGCGCCGGCTCGATCAATTATGCCGCCGACTATGTGATGGACATGCTCGACGACACCGTCGGCGCCATCGATCAGGATATCGTTGTCTCGACGACGCTCGATCCGCACATGCAGGCGGCGGCGGAACACGCCGTCACCGATGAACTTGCCGCCAAGGGCGACAAATATGGCGTCGAACAGGGCGCGCTGATCGCGCTCGATCCCGACGGCGCCGTCAAAGCGATGGTCGGCGGCCGCAACTACGCCGACAGCCAGTTCAACCGCGCCGTCGCCGCCAAGCGCCAACCGGGCTCGACCTTCAAGCCCTTCGTCTATCTCGCCGCGCTCGAAAGGGGCCTGACCCCCGACACGGTGCGTGACGATGCGCCGATCTCGGTCAAAGGCTGGAAGCCGGAGGATTATTCGCACGAATATGTCGGCCCCGTCACGCTGACCAAGGCGCTGGCGATGTCGCTCAACACCGTCGCAGTGCGACTTGGGCTGGAGGTTGGGCCGAAGACCGTCGCCCGCGTCGCGCATCGGCTGGGCATCACCTCCGAACTCGATCCCAATGCGACCATTGCGCTCGGCACTTCGGCGGTGACGCCGCTGGAGCTGGTCTCCGCTTACACCGCCTTCGCCAATGGCGGCATTGGCGTGCAGCCCCATGTGATCGCGCGCGTTCGCACGGCCGACGGCAAGCTGCTCTACACCCGCAAGAACGCCAGCTTCGGCCGCGTCATCGATCCGCAATATGTGGCGATGATGAACACGATGATGGAAGAGACGCTGCTGACCGGCACGGCGCATAAGGCCGAGCTGCCGGGCTGGCAGGCGGCTGGCAAGACAGGCACCAGTCAGGATTGGCGCGACGCCTGGTTCGTTGGCTACACCAGCGCGCTCACCGCCGGCGTCTGGCTCGGCAATGACGATGATTCGCCGACCAAGAAAGTGTCAGGCGGCAATCTTCCGGTCGAGATCTGGAGCCGCTTCATGAAGGCGGCTTTGGCCAGCACGCCGCCGGCCGACCTGCCCTCTGGCGTGTGGCGCAGCATCGACGGACAGACGCCCGACGCCGCGCCGACCTCGCCGCCGGAAACGATTGGGCCGCCATTGGCGCTCGGCCGCGCGCAGCCGACGCTTTCGCCTGAACCCGTTCGGGCGCCGCCCGACGATCAGGACGCGCTGGTCCCGCCGGGCTCGATCCCCAACGCGCCCGACAATCAGCCGGGGGCGCGGGGGCGCAGTCTGCTCAATAAGCTGTTCGGCGCCATGTGAGCGGCGCGCCGGGCCTCGGCGCGCGCTCCTTTGCCAAAAGCGCCTCTCGACCCTTCGGGGCCTAGAACTCCTGCCAGTCTTGGGCCGTCGCCGTGGCGGCTGCGCTCTTGGCTGAGCGCGGCGCCGGCTTCGGCATGACCGGTTCGACCTTGCGCATCGGCGCGGGCTCGGCGCGTTTGGCGGGCGGCTCGGCGAAAGCGTGCGGCGCGGCTTTCTTCAGTTCCTTGCGGATCGTGTCTTCGGCGCCGCCGCCGACCTTGTAGCGTTGCACCAGCTGGCTGAGTTCGCCGCTTTCGGCGACGAGCGCATGGGAGGCCGCCGTCGCTTCCTCGACCATCGCGGCGTTCTTCTGCGTGACGTGGTCCATCTGATTGACGGCGATATTGATCTGCTGAAGGCCGGTCGCCTGTTCCTGGGCGCTGGAGGCGATGTCGGTGACGATGCTGTTGATCTCGACCACCTTGGCGACAATCCGGGCGAGCGCTTCGCCAGTCTGCGTGACGAGCAGCACACCCTGATCGACCTGCGTCGTCGAAGCGGAGATCAGCCCTTTGATCTCCTTGGCGGCTTCCGCCGAGCGCTGCGCCAGCGCACGCACTTCGGAGGCGACCACCGCGAAACCACGCCCGGCGTCGCCAGCCCGCGCCGCTTCGACGCCGGCGTTAAGCGCCAGAAGATTGGTCTGGAAGGCGATCTCGTCGATCACGCCGATGATCTGGCTGATCTGCTTGGAGGACTTGTCGATGCCGGTCATCGCCGCCGTCGCCTGACGCACGACGTCGCCGCTCTTGTCGGCGTCGACCTTCGCGGCCGCGACCACGTCGCGAGCGTGCTTGGCGCCTTCGGCCGTCTTCTTGACGGTCGTCGTGACCTGCTCCAGCGCGGCGGCGGTCTCTTCCAGGCTCGAGGCCTGCTGTTCGGTGCGGCGGTGGAGATCGTCGGCCGCGGTGGATATCTCGCCCGATCCGGTGCGGATCGCATTGGCTCGGGCGCCAATGGTCGCCATCGAACGCTCGAGTGTCTCCAGCGAGGCGTTGAAGTCGAGGCGAATCTTGTCGAGCGCCGGGGTGAACTGCGTCTCGATGCGCTGGGTAAGATCGCCTTGCGCCAGGCGGCTCAGGCCCGCGGCGATCTGCTCGACCGCGCCGACCCGATCGGTGACGTCGGTCAGGTAACTGACGATTTTCGTCACGCGGCCGTCGAGATCGAGGATGGGATCATAATGGGCCTCGATCCACAGGTCCTTGTCCCCCGCGCCCTTGCGCTTGACGAGTTTGACGATGTGTTCGCCGCTGTTGAGACGACGCCAGAATTCCCGGTATTCGTCGGAATTCCCGTAAGCCGCATCGACCAGCGCGCGATGCTCCATGCCGAGCGCTTTCTCGCGCGTATAGCCTGACGCTTTTAGGAAACGTTCGTTGACGTCGATGATTTTCGCTTCGGGCGAATATTCGATGACGCTGTGGGCGCGCGAAATTGCCGCCAATTTTCCGCCGCTCTCCAACGCAAGGCGTTTTGCGTCGGTGATGTCGACGGCGATTTCGACGATCTTGAGGACTTTGCCGCCGCCGCCCAGCACCGGAGCGTAGCTCGACTGAAGCCAAACGTCCTTGCCGCCTTTGGCGGCGCGCCGGTATTCTCCCGCATCGGCTTCGCCGCGCGCCAGCTTGGCCCAGAATTCGCGATATTCGATGCTGCTCGCAGAGGCGGCGTCGACGATCGTCGACTGCGATTTGCCGATGAGTTCTTCTGGCCCGTAGCCGAGCGTGCGGCAGAAATTCTCGCTGGCGCTCAAAATCTTTCCGGTCGAATCATATTCCGCGATCGCCACCGAGCGCTGCAAAGCCGCCAGAATCCTTTTGGCGTCGCCGCCGAAATTCGCACCAAGCATCCGTGAGCCCCCAAAAAAGCGCCAAACCGCGAGCCTCGACCCGTCGCGAAGAAATCCTGAGCTGTCGGCCACCGCCGCAACGCAAGGCGTCACGGCGATTTCGGACCCGATAGACCCCGACGATTCGTCAATTTCGAACCATGGAGGAATCTCGGTTAACGATTGCTTCAGATCGGGTTTTTTCGATTAAAATCGTGGGTGAGGCGCCGCTCGCCGAGGTGGCAACCCCATGGGGCGACATGGAAAATTTCTTGAATTTATCTAAACTAAATATGACCGCCTGATTAAGTTGAACTCAATAAACAACCGTCGTAAGCTCCATTTATGAAACTCGCCGACTGGCTGGCGCGCGCCGGCGTTACGCGCGCCGATTTTGCCCGGCGCATTGGCGTGTCGCCGGGAGCGGTGACGCAGATCTGCCGTCCCGAGGCCGCCTGGGTGTCGCGCGAGACGGCGCAGCGCATCGTCGCCGAAACCCAAGGCGCCGTGACGCCCAATGATTTCCTCGATGACGGCGTCGTCGCAGAAAAAGGACAGGACATGTCGAATCCGGTCGGCGAAGCGGTTGAAGCGATGGCGCGGGGCGAAATCATCATCGTCACCGACGACGATGACCGCGAAAACGAAGGCGACATGATTATCGCCGCGTCCCTGTGCACGACCGAGAAAATGGCCTTCGTCATTCGCTACGGCTGCGGCATCGTCTGCGCGCCGCTGACCGGCGACAGCGCCCGCCGTCTCAATCTCGCGCCGATGGTCGCTCTAAACGACGCGCCGCTCGGAACCGCCTTCACCGTCTCGGTCGACGTCCGTCACGGCCTCACAACGGGAATTTCCGCCGAACAGCGCTGCAACACGGTGCGCGCGCTGGCCAATGGCAATATGGGGGCGAATGATTTCGTCCGCCCGGGCCATGTCTTCCCGCTGATCGCCCGCGATGGCGGCGTGCTGATGCGCTCGGGCCATACCGAGGCGGCGGTCGATCTCGCGCGCCTCGCCGGCCTGCCGCCGGTCGCCGTCATCTGCGAACTCGCCAATGACGACGGCACCGTGATGGTCGGACCGCAGATCGTCAATTTCGCCTCGCGGCATGGACTCAAGCGCATTTCCGTCGCCGAACTCATCGCCTATCGCCAGGCGCGCGAAAAGCTGGTCGAACGGGTCGCTACATTTCCGGTCAAGACGTCGATCGGCGAGTTGACCGGCCACGCCTATCGCACCCATTTCGACACCGTGCTCCATTTTGCTTTCGTGCATGGCGCAATCGGCGACGGGCGCGATGTGCCGGCGCGCCTGCATCGCGCCGACATTGTCAGCGATATTTTCGGTCCAGGCCTGATCGACCGTGTGTTGCAACGCTTCAAGGAGGAGGGCCGCGGCGTGCTCGTCTATCTGCGTGACGGCGGCGCGGGCGTGCCCGCCAATCTCGCCGGGACGGCGACGGGCGGCGCGGAGCGCGAGCGCGCGGCGCAATGGCGCGAGGTCGGCCTCGGCGCGCAGATCCTGCGCGATCTCGACGTTCGCTCGATCCGTCTGCGCACCGGCAATCCGCGCAAATACGTCGGCCTCTCCGGCTTCGGGATTGAGATTTCGGCGATCGAGCCGATCGACGGCTGACGGGCTTCAGCCCGCGACCAACGCGCCGACATGAGCGGCGGCCGAGCGGGCCAGACCCTCGAGGTCGTAGCCGCCTTCGAGTAGCGAGACGAGACGCCCGCCGCAGCGCTTGTCGGCGATCGCCAGCAGACGCTGCGTCACCCAGGCGAAGTCGGCCTCCTCCAGATTGAGATTGCCGAGCGGATCGCGAAAATGGGCGTCGAAACCGGCCGAAACGATCAACAGATCGGGCGCGAAAGCGTCGAGACGCGGCAGGATCTTTGCCTCAAACGCCTCGCGAAAGGCGTCGCCGCCGTCGCCCGCGCGCAAAGGCGCATTGACGATCTGGTCGTGCTCGCCGGTTTCGCCGCGCGCGCCCGTGCCAGGAAAGAGCGGCATCTGATGGGTTGAGGCGTACATCACACTCGGGTCGCCCCAGAAAATATCCTGGGTGCCGTTGCCGTGATGAACATCGAAATCGACGATCGCAATGCGCTCCAGGCCATGCGCGGCCTGAGCGTGGCGAGCCGCGATTGCGGCGTTGTTGAAAAAGCAAAAGCCCATCGGCGTCGCCGCTTCGGCGTGATGGCCGGGCGGCCGAGTCATGACAAAAGCATTGTCGGCCCGCGCGGCGACGACCGCGTCGACGGCGAATGTGGCCCCGCCCGCCGCGCGCAACGCCGCCTCCCAGGTGCCCGGCGACATCGCGGTGTCGGGATCGAGGCGCACGAAGCCCTCGCTTGGCTGGGCGCGTTCGAGCGCCTCAACATAGACTGAAGGGTGAACGCGCTTCAGCGCGGCCAGACTGGCGCGCGGCGCAGCCTCGCGCGTCAGGTGATGGAAAGCTTCGGCGTCGATCGCTTGTTCAACAGCGCGCAAACGTTCGGGGCGCTCGGGATGGCCCTCGCCCATGTCGTGTTCCGCGCAGGCCGAGTGGCTCACCAATAGCGTCGTCACCAGCCCGGCTCCTCCCGACCGCGCCTCACGCTCGTGAGTGCGAGCATCGCTGCTACGATGGCGAAAGTCCACATGCCGCCGAAAGTGTGTCGCGCTATTGCGGCAACGGCTCAATTGCGCAGTTCAACGTCTGCGCTTCCTCGGTCGCCGCGGCGAACAGGCTTGGCAATTCGCTGAAGGCGCGCATGACGACGAAACCGTCGCTGGTTGGCGAGGCGACGCGCAGATCCTGGGACGGATCGTCCTCGTCGTCATGGGCGACGATCACCCTGAGTTGTGCGGCCGTGGCGATCACCGCCTCCATCTTCCCATGCGTCGCCGCGCGGTCGGTGAGCGCATAGAACACCGCGCCGTGACGCGTATGGAAGGAGAGCGAGGCAAAGCCCGCGCGCCCGACCGGCGCCTTGACGCGCAGCGGACCGTTGGAGAGATCGAAGCGGCAGAACGAGCCGGCGAGCGCCGGGTCGTCCCAGGGAAAGCGGCGCTCGCCCGGCGCGGCGCGCGGCAGCGGCGTGGTCGCGCCAACTGGTCCAAGTTCGGCGAGGCGCGCATAGGCGTCGCGCGATGCAACCGCCGGGATGACCAGCACGACGCAGAGATGAACCAGCGCGGCCACCGCGATCGTCGCCGCGACGAACAGACCTGCGCCGCCGAACCGCGCGCCGAGGTTCATGCGCAGCCTTCCCGCACGATGGTCGGCGCGGTCGATTTGTCTATGCCGCCGGCGCTGGCGGCGAGCGGCGTGTCGTAGAGGCGCAGGGCAAGCGCGAAATCCTGCACATGGCCGATCGGCAGCCAATTGCCGGAATGGGCGAGCGCGGAAACATAGATAACGAACCCGCCGTCGCCCTCGCGCAGGATTTCGCTGGAGCGAAAGCCATAGCGCCCGGCGGCGTCTTCGACCGGAAATCCATCGCGATCGACGAGACTCAGCGTCCAGTAGCGCGCCGTCGGCGTATGCGGGCCGATCTTATAGACGCAGCGCCGATCGAGCGGGCGCCCGTCGCTATCGACGCGCGCGACGAGTTTCAACCCTTCGCCAAGCGCAAGGGGAATCTCGCCGCTTCGCTCCAGCGCGGCGCGCGTATAGGGGTCGGCGTCGGTCGAGCCCGCCTTGGCTGCGGCGCGCCAGGGGCCGATCGCGACGACGCCGAACGGCGGGTCGCGCGCGAGAATCGCGCCGCTCGCCGCCAGTCCCAGCGCAAGGCCCGCCGCGCCGGCTGCGAATACTTTGACGATCGTCGCCACTTCAAGGGGTCCCGCGCCAGCCCGGCTTCGATGCGCCCCCGAGCCGGGGCGCGAAAATCGCCAGCCCTTCGCGGGAAGTCAAGCGTTGCGCCATCGGCGGCTCAAGCGTCGTTTATGGCGTTGCGGCGCTGGCCGGCGACACGCCGGATCCGTCCGGCGGCCCCGCGGCGTAACGTGTCGCTGGCGCGAGGCCGCTGTGCTTTTCCGCGTCACGGGCGAAGTCGCCGATGTCGAGGATGACCTGCGCCGAACTCGGCGACAGACCGATCTGCCGCGGCGCGTCGACAACGCCGCCGGGGCCCTTGACCGGCGCGACGGCGACCGGCGTTTTCGCGACCGGCTCGACGCCATAAGGCGGTTTGGGTTCGATGCCCTCGTGCGCATAGGCCATGATCGCGCGCCACGTCTGCGCCGGCAGCGCGCCGCCCTGCATGGCGGCGGTCATCGTGGTATTGTCGTCATTGCCGAACCAGACGCTGCCCACCAGATTGCCGGTGAAGGCGTTGAACCAGGCGTTGGTTGGACCATTGGTCGTGCCGGTCTTGCCGGAGATCGTCAGGCCGGGAATTTGCGCGCCCCGACCGGTGCCCTCGGTCAGGACATGGGTCATGATGTTGTTCATTTCGGCGATCTTGTCGGCCGGAATGACCTGTACCGACGTCGGCGCGTCGGCGGCATGCGTGTAGATCACAGCGCCGGAGGAGTTGCGGATCGTGATCGCCGCATAGGGGGTGACGCGCTTGCCGCCATTGGCGAGCACGGCGTTGGCTGCGACCATGTCGATCATCTTCACTTCATCGGCGCCGACCGGCAACGACACCGTGTCGACAAGCGGCGTCGTGATGCCCATCGCCCGCGCCGTGGCGACGATCTTGGAGCGGCCGAGCGCGGCGATCTTGCCTTCGTGATACGGCTCCTTGGGCGGCCAGTAGAACTCACCGATCTTCACCGACATCCAAATCGCGGCGGTGTTGTACGATTGCGCAAGCGCCCAGTACAGCTTCATCTGGCCGCCGCTCTCGCCGTTGAAATTGTGGACGCAATAATCGCCGATGCAGATGCCGGACGCGTCGACGTTCGAATCGCCGTGGTATTTCCCGGTCAAGAGCGCGGTCAGATAGACGAAAATCTTGAACGACGAGCCGGGCTGGCGCGCCGCGTCGGTGGCGCGGTTGAATTGGCTCGCGCCATAGTCGCGACCGCCGACCATCGCACGCACAAGCCCGTCGGTGTCGGCGATCACCGTTGAGGCCTGGTGGGCGTTATAGGCCGGCGCGTTGACGCGCAGCATGTCCTCGATAACGGAATCGGCCTTGCGCTGAATGCCGACATCGAGGCCGGTGCGCACCGTGAGTACGCGGTCGTCGCCGAGCTTGCCGGCCTCGGCAAGCGTCTTCACCTCGTTAAAGGCGAAGTCGAGATACCAGTCGGGACTATTCTCGCCGCCGTGGTCGACAGGCGTGGCCGGGTTGCGCCGCGCCGCATAGACCTGTCCCTCGGTCATGAATCCGGCGTCGACGAGATTGGAGAGTACGTCGTTGGCGCGCGCCCGCGCCGCCGGCAGATTGACGCCGGGCGAATATTTGGTTGGCGCCTTGAAGAGACCCGCCAGCATCGCGGCTTCGGGAAGATTGATGTCGCGCGCCGATTTGCCGAAATAATATTGCGCCGCCGCCTGCACGCCGAAAGCGCCGCCGCCCATATAGGCGCGGTCGAGATAGAGGCCGAGAATCTGTTTCTTGGTCAGATGATGCTCGAGCCACAGAGCGAGATAGGCCTCGTTGATTTTGCGCGAGACCGACCGCTCGTTGGTCAGAAACAGGTTCTTGGCGAGCTGTTGCGTGATCGAGGAGCCGCCCTGCACGACGCCGCCGGCATGGGCGTTGACAGTCAAGGCGCGTAGCGTACCAACGACGTCGATGCCGAAATGATCGAAGAAGCGTCGGTCTTCGGTCGCCAGCACCGCTTTGATGAAATGATCGGGCAATTCGTCGAAAGGAATCGCATCGTCATGTTTGATGCCGCGCCGGCCGACCTCGACGCCGTAGCGATCGAGGAAGGTGACGGCGAGTTCCTGGCGTTTGAGCCAATCGTCGTCGCTGGTCAGCCGGAAAGCCGGCTGGGCGAGCGCCAGCACGCCGAGCAGGACGACGATGCTGACGTTCACCCCTTCGCAGGTGAGATCGATCAGCGCCTTCGAGATGCCGGAGACATGCAGCCGGTCGGATAGCGCGGCGATCGCCTTGAGCGTGCCGACTGACCGCCGCTGGCCCTCGAACATCGACGAATCGACGAAGGCGTCGAAGGCGAGCAACGCCCGCCTGACGCCTTTCCAGAACCCGGACGATTGGCCGGCGTCCGCCACGCGCGCCTCTTTGTTTCGCAGCGCCCGACCTCTAGCATGACCGGCCGCAGTTTGAACGACTTGACGCGCCCCGCTCGGGGCGTCAAGCGAAGCGGAGCCGGGCTGAGGCTGGCGCGGAAAGGAAGATCATGGCGAAACGCCCTTCGCCCGCCGTTCCGTTCTGGCGCGCCAAGACCCTCGAGGAGATGAACCGCCAGGAGTGGGAAAGCCTATGCGACGGCTGCGCCCGCTGCTGCATGGTTAAGCTCGAGGACGTCGACACCGCCCATATTTATTTCACGGATATAGGCTGCAAATTGTTGGACGGCGAAACCTGTCGCTGTCGGGATTATCGGCGTCGCCAAAGTCGGGTGGCCGACTGCGTCAAACTGACGCCAGAGACCGCGCGCAGCCTGAGCTGGCTTCCCGTCACCTGCGCCTATCGGCTGATCGCCGAGGGGCGAGATCTGCAATGGTGGCATCCGCTGGTTTCGGGTACGCCCGACACTGTTCGTCTGGCGGGCGTTTCGGTCGGCGGCCGCGTCGTTGCGAGCGAGGATGACGTGCCCGAGGACGAATGGGGCGACCATATTGTCAAATGGCCCAATCGGCCGGCGCGCAAGGCGCGAGACTAAGCTGCGGCAGGTTGGCCTCTAGCGTCCCCATTTGGTCATGGTCTTTTCGATCCAGCCACGCTGAGGCGCGACAAGCGCGCCCTGGGTGATCGCGCCGCAGTGTTTTCCGCGCACGCTTCCCGAGGTCCAGAAGACCACCGCCGCGACGGTCTCCGCGTCGGCAAGAAACAGCGGACCGCCTGAATCGCCGCGGCAGGCGCCCGCGCCGCCGCCGTCTGCGTCCTCGGTCCACAGCAGGATGTCGGAGAGCGGCGCGCGGACCGCAAGCCTTGCGCTGCGCAGCGTCCCGCCACTGTCCGAATCGCCCTCGCGTCCATCCCCATAGCCGGCCAAAATCGCGTCGCTCCCAACTGGCGGACCGTCGCCCTCGGCGAGACGGGCGGGAACGAAGCGCGGATCGATCGGCGCAACGGTTTCGACCAGCGCCATGTCGATCGTCGGCTCGCGGGCGACGTTCGCATCGGCCCTATAAAGCGGGTGAATCGCCGCCGCCGCGACGCCGATCAGCACCGGCTTTTCTTCCGCGTCGCGATAAAGGATCGCCATGCCGCCGATCGCGCCGACGCAATGGGCGGCGGTCAAGATGACGCGCGCTTCGAGCACGATCCCGGTGCAGAAAGCCTGGCGCTCGCTCCCTCGCGACAGCACCATGACGAGACGGTTGGCGAAAGCCGCCCCCGACTGGCTGGCGCCGACCACAGCGCCGCCCGGCGTTGGCGCCCCTAGAAGCGCCGCCGCAAGGCCAGCCGCCAAAATCCCGAGTCGGCGTCCCATCAACGATGTCCCATCAAATTGTCACGATCCCGCCGAGCGCTCTGCGATAGGATTGGCGGGAGCGGCGCCCGCCGTCTATAGTCCCATTCATCGCTTATTCAGGGGCGCGCGGAAAGACTTCGGGCATGGCGCGTAAGTCGACGATGGTCCTCGCCGTTTCGCTCGGCGCGCTCGCCTTTGGCGCTGCGCGGGCGAATGAGTTGGATGCGCGCGTCGTCGTCAAAAGCGCCTGCCTGTCGCCCAGCGAGACGCGCGAGGAGATCAAAAACCGCCGTCTGCTCGAACCTTTCGCCGTGCTCAAGGCGGCGGCGACGCAGTTCAAGGCCGAGGCGCTTTCCGCCAAGCTCTGCCGCTCTGGCGAGGAACTGGTCTATGAAATCGCCCTGCTGCATCGTGACGGCCGATTGCTGCATGTCGTGACCAGCGCCACGACCGGCAAGCTGCTCGCCGAGCGCAACGCGCGTGAGCCGGTCCCCAAAAACTAGAATCCCAGAGGCGTCACAGGATCATGCGTCTGCTCGTCATCGAAGACGATCGCGATCTCAACCGACAGATCGTGACCGCGCTTGAAGGCGCCGGCTACGCCGTCGATCGCGCCTTCGACGGCGAGGAAGGCTGGTTCCTGGGTGACACCGAACCTTATGACGCGATCGTGCTCGACATTGGCCTGCCCAAGCGCGACGGCGTCGCCGTGCTCGAAGCCTGGCGCAAGGCCGGCCGCGACACGCCGGTGCTGATCCTCACCGCGCGCGATCGCTGGAGCGACAAGGTGCAGGGCTTCGACGCCGGCGCGGACGACTACGTCGCCAAACCCTTCCACATGGAGGAGGTGCTGGCGCGTCTTCGCGCGCTGCTGCGGCGCGCCGCCGGCCACGCCTCCAGCGAACTCGTCGCCGGTCCGGTGCGGCTCGACGCGCGCGCCGGCCGCGTGACCGTCAATGGCGCGCCGGTCAAGTTGACCAGCCATGAATACCGGCTGCTCTCCTATTTGATGCATCACGCCGGGCGCATCGTCTCGCGCGGCGAAATCGTCGAGCATCTTTACGACCAGGACTTCGACCGCGATTCCAATACGATCGAAGTGTTCGTCGGCCGCCTGCGCAAGAAACTGGGCGTCGACGTGATCCAGACCGCGCGGGGGCTCGGCTATATCGTCGAGCCCGACGCCGAGACGACGGTCGGGAACGGCGGCGGCGGCGCCAAGCGCAGGAGCGCCCACTGACCGAGCCAAATCGTCCCGCCAGCCGGGGATTTGCGGCGCTGCGCAGCGGGCTTAACGGGCAGTCGATCGCCACCCGGCTCTTCATCGCCGCCGTCCTGTGGAGTTCTTCGATCCTGGTGGTGGCCGGCCTCGGCCTCTCAGCGCTTAACGCGCGTTCGGCGGAGGCGAATTTCGACGAACAGCTCGGCGTCTATCTCAAGGCCCTGATCGCCAATGTGGCGACATCGGGCGAAGAACAGCAGGGCGGCGCGCCGGCGGTCATCGATCCGCAGTTCGAGCTCGCTTTCTCGGGCTGGTATTGGCAAATCACCCGGCTCGATCTGCCGCGGCCCGAGATCCACACCTCGCATTCGCTCTTCGCGACACAATTGCCGAGTCTCGGCGACGACGATCCGCACCAGGATCACAAGGGTGTGCGCAGCGGCTACGTGACGGGGCCCGGCGACAAGCCGCTGAGAATGATCCAGCGCGAAATCGACGACGGCGACGAGGGGCGCTTTCTCGTCCAGGTCGCCGCCAACGCCGATGTGATCGAAACCCAGATCGAACGCTTCGAATATGCGCTGGCCGCGACATTCTTGATCCTGGCGGTGGCGCTGCTCGGCTCGACCGCGCTCGCGGTTCGCTTCGGATTGCGGCCGCTGCGCGTGCTGCGCGAAGGCGTGGCTGCGATCCGGCGGGGCGAAGCCGAGCGCATCAGCGGCGATTTTCCGCAGGACGTCGCGCCGCTGGCGGGTGAGGTCAATCTGCTCCTCGACGCCAATCGCGCCGTCGTCCAACGCGCCCGCACCCAGGTTGGCAATCTCGCCCATGCGCTGAAAACGCCGCTCAGCGTCATCGTCAATGAGGCCGACGCCAATAGCCCGACGCTCTCGGACAAGGTGCGCGAACAGGCCGACGTCATGCGACGGCAGGTCAGCTTCTATCTCGACCGCGCGCGCGCCGCGGCGCGGGCCGGGGCGGCGGGCGCGGCGACTGAAATCAAGCCGGTGATCGAGCAGCTCGTGCGCACCTTCGAGAAGGTCTATCGCGAACGCGCGGTCGCCTTTGTCGTCGAGATCCCCGACGGATTGCGGTTTCGCGGCGAGTCGCAGGACCTGACCGATCTGGTCGGCAATCTGCTCGACAATGCCGGCAAATGGGCGCGCGAACGCGTCGTGATTCGCGCTGTGTCGGAGCCGCCGCCGTCAGACGCCGGTCGGGCTTTTTTCGTCGCGACGATTGACGACGATGGGCCGGGCCTTGGCGAGGAGGAACGCCAGGAGGCGCTGCAGCGCGGCCGGCGGCTCGATGAATCGCGGCCGGGCTCGGGTCTCGGTCTGTCGATCGTGGTCGATGTCGCAGCCGCCTATGGCGGTTCGTTAAAATTGGAAGAAAGCCCGCTCGGCGGATTGCGGGCGACCCTGCGGCTGCCGCGACTTTAAGACGCAGACCGCCGCGCCGATTTCCCGGCGAGGGCGACCTGTTCTATGAACCGACTCGCCGGGGTCGCAAGGCGGCCGGCGCAATGCGACCGCAGCCGAAGCTGGCTGCGGGGCGCGAGAGGCCGATAGCATGTTGTGGGCGGCGCTGGCAGGAATGACGGCACTTGCAGCGCTCGTCGCGCTGTGGCCGCTCGTCTTCGGCCCGCGTAGCGTCGCGACAGCGTCGAGCGAGACGGCCTTCTACAAAGCGCAACTCGACGAAATCGAACGCGATGTGGCGCGCGGCCAATTGCCGCCCGACGAAGCCGCCGGCGCCCGCGCCGAGACGGCGCGACGATTGATCGCCGTCAGCGACGCATCCGCGACGCAGGCTTCGCCTGACGCGCCGAGGGCGCGATGGATCGCCGCCGTTGTGATCGCGCTTGCTGCGCCGATCATCGCCTTCGGTCTCTATCTTTTGATCGGACGGCCGAACCTGCCCGATGCGCCGCTCGCTGGTCGCCCCGCCGCGGTTGGATCCGCGACAAGTCCTGAAGCCGCACTGGCGCAAGTCGAACGCCGCCTCGCCGCTTCGCCCGACGATGCGCGCGGCTGGGCCGTGGTGGCGCCGGTCTATATGCGGCTCGAGCGCTTCGACGCCGCCGTCAACGCCTATGCGCAGCTCCTGCGCATCAATGGCGAGGATGCGCAGACGCGGGCCGATTATGGCGAAGCGCTGGTCGGCTCGGCAGGCGGCGTCGTGACGGCGGACGCGCGCGTCGCCTTCGACCAAGCGCTGACCGAAAAGCCGGGCCTGCCGATCGCCCGCTACTATCTCGGCCTCGCCGCCGAGCAGGAGGGCGACGCGCCGCGCGCCATCGCCGCCTATCGCGCCCTGCTTGCCGACGCCGCGCCCAATGCGCCCTGGGCGCCCGTGTTGCGGGCGCGCCTCGCCGGGCTTGAGACTCCGGGCGCCGCCGCAGCGCCCACGCCCGCCGCCGGCGTTGCGCCGGCCGATCAGCAGGCGATGATCGAGGGCATGGTCGCAAGGCTGGCGGCGCGTCTTGCCGACAAGGGCGGCGACGCCAGCGAATGGGCGCGCCTCATTCGCGCCTATTCGGTGCTTCACGAGATGGACAAGGCGAAAGAAGCGCTCGCCTCGGCGCGCAAGGCGCTGGCGAACGACGCTACGGCGGATCAGGAACTCCGAGAGATCGACGCCCTGGCGCGCGAACTCGGAATTGGAGGCTAGGGCTATGACGCGCAAGGGCCGCCGGCTGACGATGATCGGCGTTGCGCTGGCGGTGGTCGGCGTCGCGGTCGGTCTGGCGCTCTATGCGATGAGCGACAGCATCGCGCTCTTTCTCAGCCCGAGCGAAATCGTCGCGCGCAATCTCGCGCCGGGAACGCGATTGCGAATCGGCGGGCTGGTCGTGACCGGCTCGGTCAAGCGTGACGCCGCGGCGATGAGCTTCGAGGTGACGGACGGCGCCAAAAGCGTCGGCGTCGATTGCGCCGGCGATTGCTTCGCCACCGTTCCCGATCTTTTTCGCGAGGGGCAGGGCGTCGTCGTCGAGGGCGTGAGCGCGCCAGACACGCGTTTGCGCGCCGAAACGATCCTCGCCAAGCACGACGAGCGCTATATGCCGCGCGAAGTGGTGGAAGCGCTCAAGAAACAGGGCCGCTGGCAGGAAGGAGCGGCCAAGCCATGATCGTCGAGATCGGCCATTTCGCGCTTATTCTCGCCTTCGCCCTGGCGCTGATCCAGACCCTAGCGCCTTTTATCGGCGCGCGGCGCGGCGATACGAGGCTGATGGGCGTCGGCTCGAGCGCGGCGCTTGGCCAGTTTGTCTTCGTCGCCGCCGCCTTCGCGGCGCTCGCCTGGGCGCATCTGACGTCTGACTTCTCGGTGCTCAACGTCGCCGAGAATTCCCACAGCGCCGTGCCAGCGATCTATAAATTCTCCGGCGTCTGGGGCAACCACGAAGGCTCGATGCTGCTGTGGTCGCTGATTCTGGCGACATTCGGCGCGGCTGTCGCGCTCTTCGGCCGCTCGCTGCCGATGCGACTGCGCGCCGACGCACTGGCTGTTCAAGGCTTGATCGGCGCCGCCTTCCTCGCCTTCATCCTTTTGACCTCCAATCCCTTCGAGCGTCTGTGGCCGGCGCCTTTCGAAGGTCGCGACCTCAATCCGGTCCTGCAGGACCCCGGCCTCGCGATCCATCCGCCGCTGCTCTATCTCGGCTATGTCGGCTTCTCGATCGTCTTCTCCTTCGCCGCCGCGGCGCTGATCGAAGGCCGCATCGACGCCGCCTGGGCGCGCTATGTGCGACCCTTCGCGCTTGGCGCCTGGTGTTTCCTGACGCTCGGCATCGCGATGGGCTCCTATTGGGCCTATTACACGCTGGGGTGGGGCGGCTTCTGGTTCTGGGACCCGGTCGAGAACGCGTCGCTGATGCCCTGGCTTGCCGGCACAGCCTTCGTTCATTCGGTGGCGGTTATGGAAAAGCGCGACGCACTCAAGGTCTGGTCGATCTTTCTCGCCATTCTCGCTTTCTCCTTTTCGCTGCTCGGCACCTTTCTCGTGCGGTCGGGCGTGCTGACCAGCGTCCACGCTTTCGCTAGCGACCCGCGCCGCGGCGTGTTCATTTTGGTCATTCTGGCGCTGTTCATCGCCGGCTCGCTGGCGCTCTTCGCCTGGCGGGCGCCGACGCTGCGCCAGGGCGGGCTGTTCGCGCCGATCTCGCGCGAGGGCGCGCTGGTGCTCAACAATCTTCTGCTGACGACTGTTGCGGCGATCGTCTTTTTCGGCACGCTCTATCCGCTGGCGCTCGAACAGCTCACCGGCGAGAAGATCACCGTCGGCGCGCCTTTCTTCAACATCACCGCCGGGACGCTGTTGCTGGCGGTCGCTTTCGTCATGCCCTTCGGCTTTTCGATGGCCTGGAAGCGCGGCGATTTCCTCGGCGTCGCTCAGCGCCTGACGATCGCGCTGGCCGCAGGCGTCGTCGTTTTCGTCGCGCTGATCGCCATCACCAAAGGCGGCCCGGTTCTCGCGCCGATCGCCGCGGCGCTGGCTATCTTTGCGATGCTCGGCGCGCTGACCGAGGTCGCGGCGCGAATCTGGCGGCGCGGCGCCTCGCTCGCCACTGTGGGCTCGCGCGCGATGGGCCTGCCTTTGTCATTCTGGGGCGGGGCGCTGGCGCATTTTGGCTTTGGCCTCGCGCTACTCGGTCTCGCCTCGACCGGCTTCGGGGCCGAGACGATCGCCGCGATGAAAGCAGGAGGCGCGCAACAGGTTGGCCCCTATGAGATCGTCCTCGATTCGATCGACCGGCGGACCGGTCCTAATTATCAGGAGACTGCGGCGAAGATGACAGTGCGGCGCGACGGCGCCTTTGTCGCGACGGTCGAGCCGGCGCGCCGGCGCTTCGCGTCGCGCGAGATGTCGACGACGCAGGCGGGCATCCTCACCCTGAACTTCGGCCAGATCTATGTGTCGATCGGCGACCCCGCCGACGACGGCACGGTCGCGACCCGGCTTTATTGGAAGCCGCTCGTCACTTTCATCTGGTTGGGCGCCTGCGCCATGGCGCTGGGCGGCGCGCTGTCGCTCGCCGATCGGCGGCTGCGTTTCGGCGCCCCGGCGCGCGCCAAGGGCGCCAGCGCGGCGACCGCGCCAGCGGCGAGTTAAGCAATGAGACCCTTACGTCCGCTGCTCGTTCTCGGCCTCGCGCTTGTCGCGGCGAGCGCCGCCGCCGTCCAGCCCGACGAGGTGATGAAAGACCCGGCGCTCGAAGCGCGCGCCCGCACGCTGTCGGCCGAACTGCGCTGCATGGTCTGCCAGAATCAATCGATCGACGATTCCGACGCGTCGCTGGCGCGCGACATCCGCCTGCTGATCCGCGAGCGCATCGCCAAGGGCGACAGCAACGCGGCGGTGCGCGATTTTCTCGTCTCGCGCTACGGCAATTTCATTCTCTTAAAGCCGCCGCTCGAACTTTCGACGCTGCTCTTATGGGCGAGCGGGCCGCTGACACTGGCGCTCGCCGGCCTTGGCGTCTATCTGGCGCGCCGCCGCGCGCCCGCCTCCGCGCCGCCGCTGAGCGCGGAGGAAGAAAAGCGGCTCGCCGAAATCGCCGGCGGCGACGCCCACGCGTAGCCGCGCCCGGTCATTGCCTGCTTGTCCCCACGCGTCGGGTTAAGTCAGCCGACGAGAAGACTGCGCGGTGGCGGCTTTCTCGAAGGCGGCGGGCTCCCAATTCTCGGCCAGCGCCTGCATCATCAATGCCTGCTGCGTCTGCGGCGCCAGGCCGCCAATCGGCGGATCGCGGTCGAGGTTGGTTGGGAACGAATAGCCTTCCGCACAGGCCGCAACGGCATTCGCCGTCTCGCTGGTTGAAAGGGCATTCTGCGAGACTAGGCGTCGCAGTGTCGGATAGAGCGCAACGCTCATGCGCAACCGGTCGACGCTTTCCATCGCGCGGCCATAGGCCGACGACACCTGCAACAGGTTCGCCATGCGGCGCACGTCCCTGGAACGGTTGGTTCCCGCGCCGTGGAAAACCGCCGGGTTGAAAAACGCGGCATCGCCCTTCGCCAGCGGCAATTGGACGTGGCGCCTGGCAAAATACTCCGCGAATTCCGGCCGGCCGGTCGCGAGATAGCCGGGCAAGTAAGTCTGCGAGTAGGGCAGATAGAGCGTCGGTCCGGTGTCGAGCGGCATGTCGCAATGCGCGACGGCGCCTTGCAAGGTCAGCGCCGGCGAAAGGCGGTGCACGTGGACGGGATAGCGCGCGATCGCCTCGGCGGTCTGGAACCCAAGGTGATAATCGCGATGCGCCGATTGTGCTGCGCCGCCCGGGTTGACGACGTTGAGCTGCGAGGTGATCTGGTAGGCCGGCCCAAGCCACGCCTCGCTGACCAGCGCGATGATTTCATTCCCATAGTAGGCGGCGAAGGTCTCGGGATCGCGTAGGCACAGCTTCTCCAGCGCGTTCCAAATGCGATCGTTCGCGCCCGGCTTGGCGAAATGATCGCCCCCGCCCGTCTTGGTGGCGTGCTGTTCGGCGATGATCGCCCAATAATGTTCGCTCGAGGCGTCGATCGCGGCATAGTCCGCGAAGGCGCCCCGGAAGACGACGACGCCCGGCCCGTCCGTCATCGCCTCGACCCATTCGGCCAGAAGTTCCCTGCGTATTTCCGGCGCGGCGGCGGCCCTGCGCACCGTTGTGGCATCGTAGATCAACACGTTCGAGACGACCTCGCTGGCGTATGGGTAGTCGGCGCGGTTGGTCGAGCGCTCCACGAGCGCCTTGAAGTCCTCGAGGTTGCACGCGTCCTTGGTGAGCCAAACCCGATCGCTTCTCCGTCCGAAGCCGTTGTCGACTTTCATGCTGTCCTCCCGCGGACTTGAACATTGCCCTTGATATAGCGAGGCCGGCCGCCGCAGAGATTGCAGCGATCCATCAAAAACCCCTCAGAGCCTTTCCATTGTCACGCCATTCAATCTACCGGACTTTTGAGCGCTGCGCCGCCGGCGGCGTCGCCGAGCGTCGCTTGTCCGCCGCGCGCGATCGGGCCTAAAAGGATCGAGTCCAAGGGAGCCCGATCCATGCCGCACGCCGTCCCCGCTTTTTCGCGCATCGGCGAGGAGAACGCCTTTGCGGTTCTCGCCAAGGCGGCGGAGCTGCAGCGCCAGGGCCGCGACATCATCAATCTCGGCATCGGCCAGCCTGACTTCAAAACCCCGCCCCATATCGTCGAAGCCGCAATCAAGGCGCTGCGCGACGGCGAGCATGGTTACACCGCGGCGACCGGCATTCTGCCGCTGCGCGAAGCGGTGGCCGTCGATCTTGCGCGCCGTTTTGGCGTCGAGGTGTCGCCCGAACTCGTGATGGTCGTGCCCGGCGGCAAGGTCACCATGTATATGGCGATCCTGATGTTCGGCGAGCCGGGCGTCGACATTCTCTATCCCGACCCAGGCTTTCCGATCTATCGCTCGATGATCGAATTCACCGGCGCGCGGCCCGTGCCAATCCCGATGCGCGAGGAGAATGGCTTCGCCTTTTCGGCCGAGGAGACGCTGGCGCTGATGACGCCGCAGACGCGGCTCGTCATTCTCAATTCGCCCGCCAATCCGACCGGCGGCGTCACGCCGCATGCGGAAATCGACAGGCTCGTCGCCGGGCTGGCGCGCTGGCCCGAGGCCGCCATTCTCTCCGACGAGATCTACGGCCAGATGATCTATGACGGGCTGAGCCATCGCACGCTGCTCGCCTATCCCGAAATCCGCGACCGGCTGATCCTGCTCGACGGCTGGTCGAAGACCTATGCGATGACCGGCTGGCGGCTTGGCTATTCGGTCTGGCCGAAGACGCTCTATGAGGCGGCGCGCAAACTGGCGGTCAATTCCTATTCCTGCGTCAATGCCCCGACCCAGTTTGCCGGCCTCGCCGCCTTGACCGGGCCGCAGGATGCGGCGCGCGCCATGGTCGCCGAATTCGACGCGCGCCGCGGTCTTGTCGTCGAAGGCCTCAATCGCCTGCCCGGCGTCAGCTCGGTCACGCCCAAGGGGGCTTTCTACGCCTTCCCCAATATCGCGGCGACGGGTTGGAAGGCCAAACCGCTCGCCGCCGCGCTGCTGGATGACGCCGGCGTTGCGACGATCGGCGGCCCCGATTTCGGTGTCCACGGCGAGGGTTACATTCGGATTTCCTACGCCAATTCGCGCGAGAATATCGCCAAGGCGCTGGGGCGGATCGACGCTTTCCTGCGCCGGCGGCCGCCGCCGGGCTGAAAGGGGAATGAAACTGTCGATTGTCGGGCGGCGCCTTAGGCGAATCGTCGCCTTTCGTCGTTATGGGGTCATAAGTTCCACGGAGACTTCCATGATGCGCTTCGCAATTGTCGCTTTCATCGCCCTGATCGCCGCGCCAAGCGCGCTCGCCGCCGATGTGCGCCCGTCGCAGGCGGCCTGCGATTCGAGCAAGATTGGCGCGCGCGATCTCGCCGATTGTCTGCGCGTCAATTCCGACCACTATGAGCGCGATCTCGTGGCCGCGGCCGAGGCGGCGGCCAAGAACATCGATTCGCGCGCCGGCGTGCTCAACGCCCAGAAGGCGCGCTGGAAACGCTCGCTCAACGACGCCCAGACGCAATGGCTGAGCTGGCGCGACGCCGAATGTCAGGATGTCGCGCCCTTCGAGGCGGGGATGAGCGCCAAGGGCGGCGACCCGCGGCTCGCTTGCATCATCGATCGCGACGCCGAACGCATCGCCGATCTTAAGGCGCGCTACCCTTAAGGTGGCGCTGGCGCTCGCACGAGCTTAACGCGCGGCTTGAGACGCGGGTGATCGAGATAGGCGGCGAGGCGGCGCTCGAAATCAGCGGGCTTCTCGGCGAATAGCCGTGCATAGAGCCGAGCGGCGCGTCGCTCCAGCGGCCGTTGCTTTTTGGCGACGAGTTTGAGAATCGCCTCGGCTTCGGCCGGCGGCAGTTCGGGGCGCGAGCGGGCAAATTCGGCGAGTACCGTGAGATCGTTATGATCGCCGAGCGCGCCGCGCAGACGATGCAGCTCGCCCGCCCAGGCGCGCGTCATGGCCGGCCAGGCCGGTTCGAAGGCCGAAAGCTGGAAGGCGAGATCGACGACCTTGCCGCGAAACGCATGAAGCGCGTCGGCTTCGCGGCTGGCGAAGGCCGCTTCGCCGCGCTTCTTGGCCGCGCGATAGGCGTTGCGCGCCGCCGCCAGCAGCGGTCCGGCGCCCGCCTGATCGACGTCCCAGGCAGCGACCTCTTGGGCGAGCGCGGCGAGTTCGGCGGCGAAGCCGGCGGCGTCGATCGCGCCATGGGCGCGCCGCGCGCTCTCGCGCTCGCCGGCGATCGCGGCGAGCAGGGCCGCTTGGATCGCAGCCGGCGCATCGAGCTTCACCAGCACTTTGGGCGCGACGTCGAGGTCGCGGGCCAGCCCGACCGCCTTGCGCGCCCCGTCGATGGTGGTGAGCGCCGCATAGGCCGGCGGCCCGACCAGTTCGGTAAAGAGGCGCGCCAGCCCCGCCGCGCCTTTCAGCGTCTTGCGCAGGTCGTGAACGCGCGTCGCCTCGTCTTCGCCGGGGCGCGGAAACTGCCGCGCTGCAAGCCCAATCGCCTCAGCGAGCGCGGCGCGGCAATGGGCCGGCCATGGCGAGGGACGGGCAGGCTTCACGGCGAGGCGCCGGCGGCGACGGCGAGCTTGCGCAAGGCGAATTTCTGCACCTTGCCGGTCGAGGTCTTGGGGATTTCGGCGAAGATGACCCGGCGCGGGCATTTGTAATGGGCGAGCCGCGCGCGACACCAGGCGATCAACTCGCTCTCGGTGGCGCTCTGGCCGGGCTTCATCTCGACGAAGGCGCAGGGCGTCTCGCCCCATTTGTCGTCGGGCGCCGCCACCACGGCGGCGAGCTGGACGCCAGGGTGCTGGAACAACGCGTCCTCGACCTCGATCGAGGAGATGTTCTCGCCGCCCGAGATGATGATGTCCTTGGAGCGATCCTTGAGCTGAACATAGCCATCAGGATGTTTCACTGCGAGGTCGCCCGAGTGAAACCAGCCGCCCTCGAAGGCCTTGTCGGTCGAGCTTTTGTTTTTCAGATAGCCCTTCATTACGACATTGCCGCGAAACATCACCTCGCCCATCGTCTCGCCATCCGCCGGCACGCTGGCCAGCGTTTCGGGATCGATGACGTCGAGCCCTTCGAGCGCGTGATAGCGAACGCCCTGGCGCGATTTCAGCGCCGCCTGTGCGGCGGGTTCGAGCGCGTTCCACTCTTCGCGCCAGTCGTTGACCACCGACGGGCCGTAAGTCTCGGTGAGCCCATAGAGATGCGTCACCTCGAAACCGGCTTCGCGCATCGCCGCCAACACGGCGGCGGGCGGCGGCGCGGCGGCGGTGAAGAAGCGCATGACATGGGGCAGGGGGCGGCGCTCCTCGGGGCGCGCATTGAGCAGAACCGACATGACAATCGGCGCGCCGCAGAGATGCGTGACGCCATGCTCGGCGATCAGATCGTACATCGCCTTGGCGCGCACCTGGCGCAGACAGATATGCACGCCCGCCTTGACGCTGATCGACCAGGGGAAACACCAACCGTTGCAATGAAACATCGGCAGCGTCCAGAGATAGACCGGATGACGGCCCATATCGGCCGTCACGACATTGCCGACCGCCAGCAGATTGGCGCCGCGATGATGATAGACGACGCCCTTGGGGTCGCCGGTGGTGCCTGAGGTGTAGTTGAGCGAAATCGCGTCCCATTCGTCGCGCGGCCTGATCCACTCGAAATCCGCGTCGCCCTCGGCGAGCAGCGCCTCATAGTCGAGGCCGCCAAGCCGCTCGCCGGCGCCGTCATATTCGGGGTCGTCGTAATCGACGATCAGCGGACGGGCCTTGGCGAGCTTCAGCGCGGCGGCGATGACGGCGGAGAATTCGCGATCGACGATTACCCCCTTGGCCTCGCCATGGTCGAGCATGAAGGCGAGCGCTGGTGCGTCGAGGCGGGTGTTGAGCGTGTTGAGCACCGCGCCCGACATTGGCACGCCATAGTGGCATTCGAGCATCGCCGGCGTATTGGCGAGCATGACGGAAACCGTGTCGCCACGCCTGAAGCCGCGTTTGGCCAGCGCGGAGGCGAGGCGACGCGAGCGGGCGTAGAATTCGCGATAATTGCGCCTTAGCGGACCATGGACGATCGCCAGCCGGTCGGGGAAGACCTGCGCCGCCCGCTCGAGCAGGCTCAACGGCGTCAGCGGCTGGAAATTGGCGGGATTGCGATCGAGATCCTGGTCGTAGGACGAGGTCGTCATGGCCGGCGCTCCGGTGCGGCGTCAGGCCATCATAACCGGGACGCGCGCCGAAGCGAGAGGCGTCCGGTCAGCGGCGGAAGGCGAACCAGCGGAAGCCGGCAAAGGTGACGACCATGGCGACGCCGCTGCCGGCCGCCACAAACAGCGGCAACAGACCCGGCGTCACCGCGACGCCGACCAGCGGCGACAGCGCGACGCAGAGCGAATAGACGCCGTAATTCACGACCAGCCCCGCCGAAGCGACCAGGCAATAGCGCAGGAAAGCGCGCAGCAGCGGCGCGTCGACATGGCGGAAGGTCAGCGCCCGGTTGAGGGCGAAATTGACGATGGTCGCAATGGCGAAGCCCGGCGGGCGGGCGATCTCGGGCGACAGGCCGAGATATTTGGCGCCCAGATAGGTGATCGAAGCGTCGACGACATAGCCGAACAGGCCGATCGCCGCGAAGAGCGGGATCTGCCGATGCAGCCGGTCGCCCTTTTCGATCGCCTCGCCGCCGCCTGCGCTCATCGCTCTCGCCTCTCGCCCCGTCTCCATGCGCCGGGGCGGTTAACTTTGCCCTACGCCAGCAAGCCCGTCGCGCCGTCCCAGATCAACTTCACCCCGATGACGAAGGTGAGGATCAGCACGGCGAGATAGAAACGCTCGCTTGAGACGCGCCTGACCAGCCAGACGCCGGCGAAGGTCGAGGCGACAGCGACCGGCAGCAGCCAGGCGGAAGCGGTCAGATTTTCCGGGCTGAACTGGCCGAGCAGGAAATAGGGTCCGACCTTGAGCAGGTTGATCGCGGCGAAGAGAAAGGCCGAGGTCCCGGCGAAAATGCGCGGCGCTAAGCGCTGCGGCAGCACATAGACCATCATCGGCGGCGCGCCGGCGTGGCTGACGAAACTGGTGAAGCCGGCGATCGCGCCCCAGAAGAGGCCCGGCGCGACATTGGCCCGCGTCGGCTCGGCGCCGGCGAGCCGGTCGCGCACGATCATGAAGACGACAAAGCCGACCGAGATCAGGCCGACGGCGAGGCGCACCGCCTGTTCGTCGACCCGCGCCGCGAGCAGCCAGCCCGCCGCGACGCCGACCGCCGCGCCGGGAATGAGGATCGCCAGATTGCGCAGATCGAAATCGCGGCGGAAAGCCCAGACGCTGACCCAGTCCTGCACGATCAGGATCGGCAGCACGATCGCCGCCGCTTTGACCGGCGACACAGCGAGCGCCATCAGCGGCATCGCCAGCGAGCTCAGGCCGGAGAAGCCGCCCTTGGACAGGCCGAGCAGGATCACCGCCGGAATTGCGGTGAGGAAAAAGGCGAGATCGCCTGAGGGGGAGAGAATCATTGGCCTCTGATCTTACACTCAAGCGCCGCCAGACGCGTCAATCGCGATCCATCTGCGCCTTCTTCTCGGAAGCTGTGAATCACAATCCTCTGCCCATGCCAATGCTCTTATCGGTCCGGATCTCTAGCGCTCGCGAAAGGAGCCCTGGCGGACGCGAACCGGCAGCTCAAATTTGGCGCCGCGCGGGCAGAGCAGCTCAACCGCCGAATTTGCGATTTCGCACAAGTCGCTACGCGTGGCGCCGGATCGAGCGCGAATCGCCAAGCTGTGCAAAGTCGCGGTTGCGATGCGCGCGCGCCCCTTTGCGCTCAAAGACGAGCGCGGCTCTCCATGCTTCTCGGCCGAGCGAAACAACGCCGCCAGGAACGCGTCCGTGTCGTCGATGCTGCTGGCGAGAAAGCTCCGCACTTCCGGATCGGTCACCGCCTGCGTCGCCGCCGTTCCAATTGAGTAGCAACCCAGCGCCGCGACTTCGCCAGCGAGATAGACGTCGATCGCCGCGGCGTAAAAACGCCGCAAGAAGTCGCGTAGGGTCTTGCTGTCGGAGAGCAGCCGCAGCGCTTGGCTGCGCGACGCATCGCGATAGCGCGCGAGCGTTCGCAAATAAATGACCTGCTTGTCGCCGAACGCAGCGGCAAGGCTAGGCCGGTTCATTCCGGTCGCACGCGCGATATCGTCGAGCGAAACGGCCGAATAACCGCTTCGCCAGAAAAGCTCGGCGGCCCGATTCAGCGCCTGATCGGGGTCATATTTGCGGGGCCTGCCCAAACGCTTGCTGGGCGGCGCGGCAGCATCATTATGTTCCATGTCGCATAAAATCCATTGACGCCTTCGATTTTATGCGGTACCGCACATAACTGCAAGCCAGCAAATCTGGGGGCGCAGATCGATGGGCGGGATGGCATGAGAGCGTACCAAATTCAAGAATATGGCGGCCTCGGAGGCTTGGCGCGGCGGGATCTCCCGGAGCCGATTCCGGCGCCGCGGGAGGTTGTCGTTCGAGTGCACGCGCGCGCAATCAACTATCGCGACCTTCTCATCCTCAAAAGGCAATACCCACTTCCTGGAGCGCCCGATGTGACGCCATTGAGCGATGGAGCGGGGGACGTCGTTGCGATCGGCGCGGAGGTCACTCGGGTTAAAATCGGCGATAGGGTTGCGGCGACATATTTTCCGCGTTGGCGCAGCGGCCTTCTCGAAATTGAGGCCGCAATGGAGCAGTTCGGCTGCACGCGCGACGGCATGCTGGCGGACTTCGCGCTCGCCGACGAAGAGGCTTTGGTTCGCCTACCAAGCCATCTCACGTTTGAGGAAGGCGCGACCTTGCCATGCGCGGCCGTGACCGCCTGGTCTGCCATAGCGGGAGGTCGCAAGCCGACTCCTGGGCAGACGGTGCTGACGATCGGCACAGGCGGCGTAGCCTTATTCGCCGTCCAATTTGCGAAACTATTCGGCGCGCGCGTTCTGTCGATCACATCGACAGAATCAAAAGCCGCCGTCCTGAATCGCTTGGGCGCCGACGCCGTGATCGTCTCAGATGAATGTCCGGACTGGCCGTCGAAGCTGCGTGAGCTGACCGGCGGACGAGGCGTTGATCACGTCATCGAGACTGGCGGCGTCAATACGTTGCCGAAATCGCTAGCGAGCTGCGCATGGAACGCCGAGGTCGCGCTTGTATTGGCGTTGCCTCACGGGAGCATCGAGGCGGCGGCGCTGCGCGGCCTTGTCACGCTGCGGCGCCTATTTGTAGGCAGCAGAGCGACCTTCGAGGAGATGAACCGCGCCATCGAGTTGCACGAATTGAGACCGGCGATCGATCGGATATTCGCCTTCGACGACGCTATCGAGGCCTATAAGCATTTCGAAGAAAAGCGCCATGTCGGCAAGGTCGTGATTTCGGATTCGACGACCAATATGAACGCGACGCAATACGGGGCGCGCGCCGCTTGACCCAGATATTGGAGCATAGCCATGACGGACAGCGCCGAATCGCTTGTGGAGGGATTCGTCAATATTTGGAACGAACGGGACTCCGCGCGGCGTCGCCAAGCAGTCGAAACATTGTGGGCGGCGAATGGCCGGCACTATATGGGCGCGCACGACGTTGGCGGGCACGACGCATTGGAAGCGAGGGTGTCCGCTTCGCACCAACGCAACGTGGTCGAGGGGGGCGGGTGGTTCCGGCCGCCGACCGCGGTGCAAGTCTTGCCCGGCGTCGTAAAATTCCGATGGGATCTGGCGAAGCGCGACACCGACGAAGTCCTGTCGGCTGGAGTCGGCTTTCTAACACGCGATGCGAGCGGCAAAATTCTAGCGGACTATTTGTTTGTCGAGTCCTGACCTGCGGTGGGGCCCGGCTATGACGGAATTGGTCAGCGCGATCGAATCAATCGATCATCCGATAGGCCGGCAGCGTCAGAAATTCCTCGAAGGTTGGCGCGAGGGACATGTCCTCGAAGAGTTTTGTGGCTTGCGCGAAGCGGCCCTTGTCGAAGACGGCAGGCCCCAGCGCGGCGCGCAGCTTGGCCATTTCATCGGCGAAGATCGTCTTGAACAAATCCGGCGTCACAACGCGGCCGTCGTCGAGCTTGGCTTTCAAGTGCAGCCATTGCCAAATCTGGGCGCGCGAGATTTCCGCGGTCGCCGCGTCTTCCATCAGATTATAAAGCGGCACGGCGCCGCGGCCGCGCAGCCAGGCCTCCAGATATTGCACGCCGACGCGAATGTTCTCGCGCAAGCCCGCTTCGCTGCGCGGCCCCTCGTGGATTTTCAACAAGTCGCGCTGCGCGATGTTCACGTCCGTGCGCGCCACCGAAAGCTGGTTCGCCGCCGGCATCAGCCGGTCGAACACGTCCTGCGCCACCGGCACGAGATCGGGATGAGCGACCCAGGTGCCGTCATGGCCATTGCCGGCCTCGCGCTCCTTGTCGGCGCGCACCTTGGCGAAGGCGGCTTCATTGGCCGCCGGATCGCCCTTGATCGGGATCTGCGCCGCCATGCCGCCCATCGCGAAGGCGCCGCGCCTGTGACAGGTCTTGATCAGCAGCAGCGAATAGGCGGCAAGAAAATCCTTGCCCATCGTCATCGCCGCGCGATCGGGCGTCAGGAAGGCCGGGTTCTTGCCCAGCCGCTTGATCATCGAGA
>SSMV01000012.1 GCA_004799435.1 Bradyrhizobium sp. | reverse complement strand
AGATCAGAATGCGGTTGAACTCCTCGACGAGAAATTCTCGTGACGATCCCTCGCGGATCACCCCGCTCATCTTTCCGATCACGGTGTTGAGGAACTGGAATTGCCGCACCCCCACTTTGACTTTGCCCTGCAAAATCTCGGCGGCGTGGTTATGATTCTCGGCCGTGTACAGTATGCCAGGCGTCGTGCGTTGCGATAGTCCTTCCGCCAGAATGCGCGCGACCGACGCCGGACCGTGATCATAGAACTCGACGCTCGGCAGAGCCGTCGCCATTTCATGCGCCTCGGCCACGGCGGAAATCAGCGCCGCACGATCGGCGGGATCATTTGGGTTAAGCGCCTCGACGCCTCTGACTTCCCGGATCTCGAGCCCCGATCGGGTCGCGATATTGACGCGATAGCAGCCGCTGCTCTGTCGCAGCGCATTGACCACGTCAGGCAAGACCTCGGCCACGACGAGCCGATCGAAGTTTCCGGATTGAAACGCTTCATAGAGGAACAACCCACCCTGGATCGCCCCGAAGCCGAATCCGACGAAGGTCTTTCTATGCATGACACTTCACAAACGTCTGCTCATCGCCGAGCGTCCAATTTCGCGCCTGTTCGAGAGGCGTATGTCGTAGGTGCGGATAGAGAACGATCTTGCCGTCGGTTTCGGTGTTCCTGACCATCTCGAGCGCCCGGCCGATCTGATCGAGACTGCCCACCATCGACATGTGGCGACCGACATCGAGTTCACGCGCCGCAGCCATCCGCAAAGTTTCCGCGATATCGGCTGGCGACCCGCCGCTCGAACCGCAGATTCTGATTTCGTCGTAGTGAACGCGAAGCGTATCGAGATCGATGACGTGATCGCCTTTCTTCAGACCGCCGAAGAGGTTCAACACGCCGCCCTTGGCGAGCCATTGCTGCGCCTGGGTCTGCACCGCGCGGCTCGCGACTGCGACAATGATGTCGTCGGCGCCGCGTCCCTTGCTCACCCTGTGCAGCAAATCGACAGCCTGCTCCGACACGACCGCGTGCAGCTCGCAACCGACCGCTCGCGCGCGCGCCGGAAGCGCTTCTTCAATCCATTGGAGCCGGCTCTGCATCAGGTCGACGACAATCAGGTGCCGCGGCCGATAGCGCAGCGCGGCCTCCGCGTGCATGCGCCCCATTGGCCCGGCGCCGATCACCATGGTGACCCCGCCTCGCAGCAGGCCGAGCTTCGGCTCGCGAGGGGCGTCGGGTCCGCTCTGCTGGATATGCAGATGCCGATCCTGCGCCGAGATCGCACAGGAAATCGGCTCGGCGAGCGCGGCGGCGAAATAGGGCATGCCGCTATCGGTGACCGGCAACAGGCAGCCGGCGGCGATGATCTCCTCGCTGACCAGAAGATACTGCGCCAAATGTCCCGGCAGCGTATAGCCGACGGCAACCTTCGACATTCCCTCGCCATTGTTGCGATAGCGCTCGCGATGATTGATCGGCGGATGGTCGACGGCGGGCTGGATGCAGTAGCGACGCCCGATCTCGAAGCGATTGCTGAGATTTTTTCCAACCGCCACCACCGTGACGCAGCCCTCGTCGCCCAACTGGATTGGGTAACGCGCCAGATCCCAGCCATTCAGGAAGGTGTGATCGCTGCCCTGCGCGATCAATTTCAGATTCGATGCGCATACACCGGCCGCGTCGACGCGCGCCAGCAGTTGATCGTCGTTCGGCTGGGGAACCGGCACCCGCTCGACATGGAGGTTCTCGAATCCAACGCCATGGAGCCGCGCGGCCAGCATGTGGCTGGGCAACGGCTCGCTCACGGCATTGTCCCGTTCCGTCTTCGAATGCGCGCGCACGCGTGGACCTCGAAAATTAGCGACCCCGGACTTCATGACAGCACCGAAGTCATCAAGGCGTCGGAACGGGCTTTCGCCCGCCACGTCCGCTGATAGGCGGCGAGGCCCGGGAATGCTCCAGGCTCGTGCGGCTTCAGCTCGACGGCAAATTTCGGCAACTCGCCGGCCGGCTTCATCAGAGCCAGCACGGCGGCGCCGGCCGCGGTTCCCTCCTGGGCCAGAGAGGAAGCGACGCGTTGGCCGGGGCGCAGCGCCGCGACCAGCGAACAGAAGAGACTGTTGCGCGAGAATGGGCCGTCGACGACGATCGGCGAACGCGAATCGACTGCGTCGAGCGCTTCGGACGTCATCAACGCGGTGTAAATCGTCGCGAGCGAAGCGCGCTGCGCGGGCACTCCTGTGAAGGGCCCCTCGATGCGGCCGCGATTGGCGCTGCCGGCAACCGGGCCGCCGGCGTCGCTGAATGATGGCAATGCGAAAACGCCTTCGGCGATAATCGCCTGAATCTCGGCCGCCGTCGCCTCGGAGGGCGCCGCGCGCGCAAGGAGAGTGTCAAACTCGCGACCGCCGAAGAATCCGCAACAACCGACCGGCCGTCCGAACACATTCGTAAACGAGAAGGTCTCGCGGCCGGGATCGAGACCGAAGACATTCGCCTGACTTTCGAAGACGACGATGAAAGTGCCGGTCGAAAGCAGCGTCAGCTCATCGAAACCCGCGGCGAGGTAGCGCAGATAGTTGGCGTCGGAATCATGAACGCCGCAGACAATGCGCCCGCGGCCGGAAAACATCGCGGGGCGAAATTCGCCGCTTAGTTCGCCAATGTCGTCCCAGGCGCGTGTGAGCGGCGCGAAACGCCCGACCCAGCCGCGCTGCCGAACGAGCGAGGAGAAGTCGCCTTTCACCACGTCGAGAAGTTGCGAGAAGGCCCCCAGTGTAGAGATCTCGCATGTCTGGCGCCCGCCAAGACGGAAGGCGAGATATTGGCTCCAGGTCATAATCGACCGGATCCGGGTGAATGCGTCAGGAAAGGCGGTTTCAAGCCAATAGAGCTGCATGCCGAGCGAAAGCGCTGCGGGCCATGTGTTACAAAACGTCTCCGCGAAGCGCGGCGCAATTTTTGTGTAGCCCTCGACGATCTCCGCCGGCGGCTCGGCGAGATAATCCATGACGGGAGCCGCGAGCTCGCCGTTCTCGTCGACGCAGCCGAGCGTCGAGCCGCAAGCGCTGACGACGATCACGTCGATCGGCAGAACGCGATCGAGCTCGCCGATTGCCCCAGCGGTGAATTCGACAACGCGCTGCGCATCGATGTGGCGATAGGGCGGCGCGGCGCGGTGGACAGTTTCTGTCCTGCGCGTGTCGATTTCGCCGAGCTCGGAATCGAAGAGAACAACCTTGCTGGTTGTCGCGCCGATATCGACGACAGCTATGCCTCGTGGAGCGCTCGCGGTCATGTCGGACTTACCGCCTTGGCCTATATGAGCGAGCAATGCGCAAGTCCGCCTTCACGGGTGTTCCTCCTAACCGAGCATGTTCAAGAGCTGTCGCGGCGACGCGTCAGCGTCTGCGCCGACGAGCATGTCTTTGCCGGGCTGCAACGCGCGTCCGACTGCGAAGAAGAAGTCATTCTTCGTCGCGACCGAAGTGAAGTTTGCCTCAGCCCATTGACCGAGATAGCCAACCCCGAGCTCTCGTCGCAAAACCGTGTGCGCATAGACGATGTATGCGCTGCGGGCGAAGGTCGGCGCCAAAGGCTTCAGGTCGGTCGAGTCAAATGAGTCGACGAACTTCTGGCCATAGGTGTTCATTTCAGTGCCGGCGACGACCGGAAAGCCGCGACGCTCGGCGAGGCTTACGACGCCGTGCAAATTCTTCGCCTTGTCGCTGGGCGAACCGGGCGTGTAATTGCAATCGGGGATGACGTTTAAAGCCGCCGCCCCAGAGGCCATGGCGGTGTCGATATATTCATCCATCCGCCGTTCGCCGTCGCTCAAGCCGTCGAGCCAGGCAATCGTCGGGATTGCGCCCGCCTCGATAACGAAGCGATTCATCTGCGCAATTTCCGGGAACGAACCTTTGTCCGGCGCGACATAGCCGACGCCGCCCTTCTTCATCGTCTTGGCGCGGATGAGCGCGCGCAGCTTCGCGCTGTCATCGGGCGCGTCCCCCAACCGCTCTTTCCAGAATTTGGCGCGGCGCGCCGGGTCGGCAAACACGGCGATCGCCTGACGCTCATAGGCTTCGCAGAGGTGACGCTCGGTGACGTTGCCGTTCGGCGACAGCGGCGCGACATCGCGATCGAAATCGATGCGCACGGGATCGAGAAACCGATTGACGCGCTTGATCATCCCCCGCGTGCGGGTCTGCGCCGCCGAGCGCATCTTCGAGAGAAACGGATGGGTCGTCGCACGCGGAAAACCGACGCCCATATGGTAGGCGACGCCGGGTTCGCCGGGCGAATTGATCACCAGCGTCGCAAATTCCGGCACGTAGACGCGCGACTCGATGCTGGCGCAGGTCCTGAGCCCGATCAGTTCGCCCGCCTCGAGGAATTCGTCGACGCCGTCGAGAACGTCAAAATCGACAATTCCAGCGGCGAGCAGGCCGGCCTTGCGCGCCAGCCAGGCGAACTTGGATGGCGAGTAACCGTAGGCATTGTAGGAAAAGAACGTATGCGCATGAAGGTTGACCGAGCCGCTCCGCGCCGGAAGCGTGATTTCGCCACGCAGCGCGGCCTGCCAAAGCATCGCCAGCGCCTCTTGCCGGCGGGCGCGATCAAAGTCGTCGAGCTGAAGCTCCAGTTCCTTAACGTCCATCGTCGCCCACTCCACGCGCGGTAAGGCGCGTCTTCGACCGTGACCAAAGTCCGTCGGTGCGCCGCATCCTCGCGACCGCCGCGCCGCGGCGGGGCGCATGCGATTGAGCCGCGCCAAAACTCCCGACGAAGACGCTTTGCCCGCCGTCGTGAAACGTTACATATGAGCGCGAATATGAAACGTTATACGACAAGATTCACTCCCTAGAGACACAAACTTTCGACACGGTGGCCGAGATCAAAATCGGCAGCACGACCGCCGCCTGCTACAAACGCGACGTCACCAGCGAAACCTACTCGCGCGCTCCCGCCCTTTTGCCGATCCGCCCATGCTGTGCAGTGGACTCGCGTATAACCAGTTGGCCCGCCGCGCGGACATGCGGGTTCGACACCGGTCGCCCGCTCATCTGGTGCGAGAGAAGGCGCCAGGCTTCCACCGCGATCTGATCTGCGGGCTGGTTGATTGCGCTGATCGCCGGTCGCAACAATCTCAGCCACTCGAAATCGTCAAAGGCCAAAAGGGAGATTTCGTGAGGCACGCTGACGCCACAGCTCCGCAAAGCGCCGACGGCGCCCAGCGTGACAAGGTTGTTGGATGTGAAGAGCGCGGTAGGCCGCTCTCTCTCGCCCAACAGGCCCTCAAGAGAGATTCGGGCCTCCTCGACCGTCATCCCGACTATCCTGACGTCCGCCCTCCCGTTGCCCTCAGCCATCGCGCGCTCAAAGCCGGCAATTCGCTCGCGGGTGTTCCAGAGTCGCGGCGAGTTTGCGGCGATCGCGATGTGTCTATGGCCTAGCGAAAGCAGATATCTTGCGCCCTGATACGCCGCGTCGAAATTATCGGTGGCGACGCTTGGGAATGGATTGTCGGCGGCGACGCGGTCGACAATCACGCAGGGCAGGTCGGCGCCCACCGAAGATGCGAGCGTCTCGGAGCTGCCCAGTGACGGGATGACGATCACCCCGTCGACCAGCCTGTCCTTGACCACATTGATGCGTTGCAGAGCCCGCTGCGGCTCCTCACCGGTCGTCACGATCACAACCGTATAGCCGCCGACCGACGCAAGATTCTCCAGCTTCTCGACGAGCGTCGCGTAGAACGTGTTCAGGATGTCCGGAATAATGATGCCGACCGTATTGGTTTGCCGGCTTCGCAAGCTCGCGGCAATCCAATTTCGCTGATAATTCAATTTCCGGCAGGCGGCGAGAACGCGCTCGCGCAATTTCGACGAGACCGTCGGGTCGCCCCGTAGGACCTTGGACACTGTGCCGAGCGAAATCCCGCCCTCATCGGCGACATCAATCATGGTCGGCTTGCCGCGCATGTCCCCCCCGGCTCGCATTGCCTATTATGAAACGTTATTCCAACGCATATTCGCGGCGGCGGCCGGAGTCAATATCGAATCCAAAACCTCCCGCGATGCGGTGGTGCAAGGGAGCCCCTCGCTATCAGGCGCAGGCTTGGCCATTAGCGGCTCTGGATCAATTCCATGATCAGGCGCGAGACCCGCTCCAGATTGCGGTCGTTCTCGACTTCGCCGATCAATGCGAAATCGCGCATGACCAGCACGCGATCGGCGAGCGCGACCATTTCCGGCAAGTCGCTCGAAATCAGCAACACAGCGACACCCTCGCGCGCGACGCCGGCGATCGCTTCATGGATCGCCGCTTTGGCGTTGACGTCCACCCCAACCGTGGGCTCGTCGACCAGCAGCACCTTCACCTCGGCGGCGAGCCATTTCCCGATCGACACCTTTTGCTGGTTGCCGCCGGAGAGCTTGATGACTTCGCGCTCCAGCGACCCTGTGCGCACATCGAGCCTGGCCGCGATCGGGGCGACGACGCGCAACTCGGAGCTGCGCCGCAACAGACCGAGGCGATCCGCAATACGCCGCCAAATCGTGATGGCCAGATTGGCGCGGACGGAATGGGCGAGGATCAGGCCTTCACCCTTGCGATCCTCGGAAACATAGCCGATTTTTTGCCGATGGACCGCATCGGCGACATTGCGCGAGGCGACAGGCGTGCCGTCCATCAGCAGTTGCCCGCCAACGATCCGCTCGTCGCCAACCAGGGCGCGGGCGAGCTCGGTGCGCCCAGCGCCAACCAAACCATAGAGGCCAAGGATTTCGCCCTTCATCAGTTTGAAATCTATGCCGACGTGCCCGCGCGCCGTCGCCAGTTCGCGCGCTTCCATGGCTGGCGTGTCTGACTGGGGGATGGCGCGCTCAAACTCAGCAATTCGCTCCTCGCGCCCAACCATCTCGCGGACAACGCGCGCGCGATCGACCTTCGCGACAGGTTCGCCCGAGAGCATGACTTTCCCGTCGCGCAGCACCGTTATGCGATCGCAGATGGAGAGCACTTCCTCCAATCGATGCCCAACGAAAGCGATCGCCTTGCCCTGGGCCTTCAGGCGGCGGAGGATCAGAAACAGGGCGTCCGCCTCGTGACCGGTGATCGAGGCCGTCGGCTCGTCGAGCAGCAGCACGCCGCTATCGAGGGAAAGCGCCTTGGCGATCTCGACGATCTGCATCTGCGCAACCGAGAGCCTTCGCACTTCCGTGCGCGTGTCGATGGAGGAGTCGATTGCGTCGAGGAACTTTCGCGCACGCTTATGGACCGCGTCGAAATCGACAAAGCCGAAGCGCATCGGCAACTGTTCGAGCGCGATATTCTCTCCCACCGTGAAACGGGGCACCAGGTTGCGCTCCTGATGGACCGCGCCGATGCCCGAAGCGATGGCGTCGCGCGCGGAGGCGAAGCGCGCCTCCTTGTCGTCGATTGTGAGCCGCCCGCGATCGGGACGGTAAATCCCGGTGAGTATCTTGATCAGGGTCGACTTGCCGGCGCCGTTCTCGCCGACCAAAGCGTGGATTTCGCCCGGCTCCAGACGAAGCGACGCGCCGTCGAGGGCGACGACGCCTGGAAACGACTTGCCGACATTCTCGACCGCAAGGCGCATCACCCGCCTCCGGCGCGGGCGGCGCGCAGTCGGTCGAATCCGACCGCGGCGAGGATTAGTCCGCCAAGCAGGAATTCCACCCAGAAGGGATCGACCTGTTCGAGCACCAGACCGTTTTGGATCAGCGTCAACAACACAACCGCCAGCGCGGTTGCGAGGACCGAGACATAGCCGCCGCCCAGCGCCGCGCCGCCGATGATCGGCGCGGCAAAAGAGAGGATCAGCCAGTCGGAGCCAATGGTCGGCTGCGCCGAGCCCAATTGCGCGAGGGCGAGAAGCGCCGCACCGGCGGCAAGAAAGCCCGACAGACTATGCGCCAGCACGATGATGCGAGCCCGCGGCACGCCGGAAAGTTCGGCCGCCTGTGGGTTGCCGCCGACCGCAAGCAGATATCGGCCAAGCGACGTTCGGGCGAGAAAGATCGCCAGCGCGATCGCCGCCAGCACAGGCGGGATCAGAAGATAGGGCAGCGCATGGAAGCGCGCCGTCCCGAAGGCGACCAGCGCCGCGGGCATTTTGTAAAAGGGGATCGACTTGGTGATCCCCAGATTGATTCCATCGAACACCGAGGCGGTCGCGAGCGTAACGATGAATCCGTCAATCCCGGTGCGCGTCACCAGCACGCCGTTAACGAAGCCACAGAGCGCGCCGAGCGCGAGCCCGGCCGCCAAGGCGACGCCGATCGGGACGCCGAGTTTCTCCATCAGACCGCCGGCGACGATCGCCACCAATCCGCCGAGCGCGCCGATCGAGACGTTGAGCTGCCCGACCGCCAGCGTCGTCATTTGAGAGAAGGCGACGAGCAGCGAGATGCAGAACGAACGCAGCAGGACATAGATGTTGAACTCGGTCAGGAAGGCGGGCGAAGTCGCCGCGAGGAAGCCGAAGCCCAAAGCGATCGCGACCGCGAGCGCCGGCCATTCCTTCTCCAAAAGGCGCGTGTTCATGCACGAACCCTCGCGCTCTTTCGCTCGAGGTAACCGCCGCGATAGCGGTCAAGCGCGACCGAACAGAGCAGCACGAGTCCGAGAAAAAGTTGCAACCAGAAGTTTGCAACCTGCAAAGTGAGGATTCCCGCACGCAGGGTTGCGATCAACAAGGCGCCGAGAATCGTCCCGCCGATCGACACCGCGCCGCCCGATAGCAATGTGCCGCCGAGCACCGGCGCGAGGAAGGAGGGCAAAAGCCAGTCGCGTCCGATCGCCGGAATCGCCGCGCCGAGCCTCGCCATGGTCATGAGCCCGGCGACCGCGGCGAGGAGCCCCGACAGCGTGTGCGCAACAACAATCGCGCGGCCGACGCGAACGCCAGACATGCGCGCCGCGCGGGTGTTCGCGCCGACCGACAGGATTTCGCGTCCGAGCGCCGTGAAGTGAAAGAGTATCGCCAGCGCGACCCCGATCGCCAGGGCGAGCGCCAGCATTGGCGAGACGAAACCCCAACGCATTCGGCCGAAGTCGGCCAGTTCTGGCGGCAGGCCCTCGAAAGGCGTGCCGTGGGTCGTTATCAGCATGGCGCCGAAGAACAGGCTTGCGCTCGCCAGCGTCACGACGAAGGCGTTGGCGCCGGTCGTGACAATGGTAACGCCATTCGCCCAGCCGGATGCGGCCCCAAGCATCAATGCGGCAAGCAATGCGAGCGGCGACGGAACGCCGAGCTCCTGCATCAGGTAGCCGGCGAACATGACGGCGCAAACGCCGATCGAGCCGATTGCAAGATTCATGCCGCCGGTCGCCAGCACGACCATCGTCGAAAATCCGACGACGATGTCGATGCCAAGCGAGCGCGAAATCGCGAACAGGCTGAAAGACGACGCAATGTTAGGCGTCAGGCTGACGAAAATCGCCCAGAACACGGCGACGATCGCCGCGAGCCCGAAAAGATTCGAGCTCGCGAGCGAAAGGATTGAGAGACGTCCGGCGGTTGCGGGCTTGTCGGCTGTCATTATCCCGTCCGGTTCTCAGATGATCCGAGGCGTCTCTCGAGGCGAAGCGCCGCGTCTTACTTGCAGGCGAGGAACTTGGCCTTGAACCCGCCCTGGATCTCTGCGGTAACCTTCTTGAGGTCGTCCGCATAAGTATCGACATTCGCCTTCTGGATCAGCACCGTGCCAGAGTCGATGAACTTGGCTGTTTGCGGCGTCTTCTGGAAGGGCGCGTCGTCCTTGACCTTGCAGCCGCTGGCGAGCAGATCGAGCGCATAGGCGCCGATATAGCCCTGACCATAGGCGTTCTGCGCCATCGTGCCGGCGACAAACCCGTCGCGAATGCCGTCAAGCACGATTTTGTCGTCGTCCATGCCGATCAGCTTGATGCGCTTGTCGCCGAGATTGCGCAGCGCTTTGGCGGCCACTGTCGAGGGAATATAGGCGGTCGCGATCAGGCCGTCGATCTGGTCCTTCTGCGCGCCGAGCAACGCGTTGATCTTTTGGTCGGCGGCCTCCTGCGCGTCGAGATCGGTGATGTGCTGAACGAGCGTCACCGCGCCATTCGTCTCGCCGACCGCCTTCTCGATCGCCGCCATGCGAAGCTTCGTGTTGGGGTCGATGACGAGTCCCGCGAGATGAACGATCCTGCCCTTGCCGCCCATCGCCTTGATGAGCGCCTGCGCGCCGACATAGGCCGCCTTATAGACGTCAGTGCCGAGGCAGAAAGCGGCCTTGGTCGGATCCTGCGCGCATCCGGCAAGCGCCGCGGAGACGCCGCCGTTGGCGGACAGTTCCTGAAGCGTCGAATTGATGCCCACTGCATCGCCGGGGAAAAAGCCGAAGCCGACATAGCCCTGGGTCGCGAGACTCTCCATCAATTCGGTTTGCAGATCGAGTTTCCACTCGGCTGGGACTTTGTACTGGACGTCCCCAATGCCGAAATCCTTCTTTGCGTCCGCCGCCGCTTGCTCCCAGGGCGCGAAATAGGGATGCGGTCCGCCCGGCATGAGGGCGATCTTATTGCTCGACGCCAGGGCCGCGCCGGAACTAAGCGCCATCAGCGCAAACAGAGTCGCGGCCGCAACGGCGCTCTTCGGGTAGCTGTTCATCGTTCTCTCCCTTTGTACGCGGGTCACACCCGCCCTGCTCTTGATGAAACCGGAAGCCGCATTCTGATCGGCGAACCAGTCTCACGTTTCGAACTCTCCGCCTGTGCGTCGCTTCGTCGCTCACGCTCAGAGCCGATAAAAGCGCTCGCCATTGTCGGCCCAGATTTTCTGCTGATCGGCGCGCGTGAGATCGCCCAGCAACGTTTCGACGGCGTCGACCCAGCGGCCATAATCGGCGACCAGATTGACGACCGGCCAGTCGCTGCCAAACATCAGGCGGTCGGGACCGAAAATGTCGATGACCGCGTCCACGTAGGGGCGGATGCGCTCGAGCGACCAGGCGTCGCCGTCCTCCGTGAGGATCCCGGATATTTTGCAATGAACGTGTTTGAGCGCGCGAAACGCCTCCATCTCGCGCCGCCAGGGTTCGAAACCGGAATTGCGAATCTCGGGTTTCGCCATGTGGTCGACGACCACCATGAGATCCGGGTTGCGCCTCACGAATTCGACGGCGTGCGCGACATGGCGCGGCTTGATCAGGATATCGAAAGACAATCCGGACTCGACCATCGCGCGGAGCGCCGGCGCGAGCTGCGGCTTCAGCACCCAATCGTCTTCCGGAAGATCCTGCAGATAGGGCCTGAAACCTTTCAGCTTACGAAAACGAGACCAATAGCGGATGTCGTCGGCGGCGCCTGGGGCCAGCATGTCGATCCAGGCGACGACGCCGCGCACATAGTCCTGCGAGTCGGCGACGCCCATCAGGTAGCCGGTTTCGTGAATCGAATTGGCGGCCGAGACGAGCACGACGCCGTCGATTCCGCTTTGCGTCATGACCGGCGCCGCGTCGCGCGGGCCGAAATCGCCGTAAAGGCTCTTCAGCGCCGGCGTCATCCACAGCCCGTAGTAGCGCTCCAACGCGAGCGTCCAATGGTGCATATGGCAATCGATTCGATGCATAGGGTTCCGCCTTTCCGTCGCCTGGTCAGAAAATGCGCAGGCCGGCGAGCAGGCCGCCGTCCGCCGTAAATTGAGATCCGGTGCAGAACCCCGAGCGCGGGCTGGCGAGAAACGCCGCGAGTTCGGCGATCTCCCAGGCGTGGCCGAGGCGTTGCAGCGGCACAGGTCGAGCGAAGATCGCATACATCTCTTCGACGCTGCGGCCGGCGCCGTTGAGCTTGGCGAAATGTTCCTGCATCGGCGTGATAATCGAGCCGGGACAGATTGTGTTGGCGCGGATGTTATATTTCGCCAGGTCGACGGCGAGCGTGTGGGTGAAGGTGAGGATCGCGCCCTTGGTCGCGGCATAGGCGCAGACATTGGGCGTATTGGACGTCGCCTGCACCGAGGACAGCGTGATAATCGAACCGCCGCCCCGCTTGATCATATGCGGCACGCCATAGTGGCAGCACAGATACATCGACTTGACGTTGACCTCGAAGGTGCGGTCCCAGGTCGCCTCGTCGGTTTCGACCACGTCGCCGAGCGGATGAATCGCCGCCGAACACAACATAATGTCGAGCGATTCGAATGCGGCGATCGTGCGTTCGATCGCTTCGCGGACGAAGTCGCCTTTGCTGGCGTCGCCGACGAGGCCGAGCGCCTTGCCGCCATTGTCCGATATCTTGCGGGCGACGTCATAGGCGTCATCCGTGTGGCCGACGACCACGACACTCGCGCCGCGTTCGGCGAATAGCTCTGCCGAGGCCCGGCCGATGCCTGAGCTGCCGCCCAACACGAAGGCGGTCTTTCCAGCGAATTCACGTTCGAGCGGCGGTCGCATCATGTCGTCTCTTCGTCGGTTGGTTTTGACGCGTCAGCTATAGGGGCCTGGAATGCGCTGCGATGGCTTGTCTGGTGAGCGTTGTGCCAGCGCCCGGCGCTTCGGGTCGCTGATAAGCGCCGTCCCGAACCCGGATCGGCTCCTCGAAACAATCTTTGATCCAGGGGATGTATTCGAGCATCGTCGTCGCCGGATGCCAGAACGACAAATGCACATGCACTTGCCCCATGTCGCCGACATGAGCGGTCACAGGCAGCCCGCGACCATGCGCAGCGTGGGCGACCTGGATATATTCGGTGATTCCGGCCAGGCGCGTCACGTCGGGTTGAACATAGTGCACGGCGCCGGCGTCCATGAAGGCGTTGAAGGCATGCAAGCTGTAGAGCTGCTCGCCGAGCGCAATCGGAATGGAGGTTGAGTTCGCCAGTTCGGCGTGTCCACGGATGTCGTCGAACCACATCGGTTCTTCGAACCAGAACAGATCCAGCGGCTCCGCCCGCGCGCAGAAGCGCATGCAGGTGGGAAGATCCCATTTGCCGTTGCCATCGATTGCAATCGTTACGCCGGGCCCGACAGCCTTGCGGACCGCCGCGACGCGCTCGATGTCGATCGTTGGATCGCTATGCCCGACTTTGAGCTTTAAGCGCCGGAAGCCATCGACCTCTACGGCGGCCTTGCAGGAATCGATCATCCTCGCCAGCGGCGTCGAGAGCCAACCGATGTCGGTATTGTAAGCTTCCAACCGATCGACCGTCGCGCCGCCGAGCAGTTTCCACAGCGGGACCTTCGCGGCTTTGGCGCGCAAATCCCACAGCGCGATGTCAATCGCGCCCGCCGCGATGGTGGTGATGCCGGCGCGGCCCACCCAGCGCACCGGCGGATAGGAAAGAAGCTTGCGCCAGAGCCGGTCGCCGTCCTGCGCGTCCTCGCCAATCAGCAGCGGGGCGTAGCTGTCGGAAATGCAGCGCGCAACGAGCCGGTCGGTGGCCAGATGCGCATGCGTGCCGGTGTAGCCGTAACCTTCGAGGCCGTCCTCGGTCACGATCCTCGCGCCGACGATGCCCCAATGGGTGATCGTGTTCGTCGAATCGGAGATCGAATCCACGTTAAGCGGCGCGTGGACAATGAAGGGTTCGATCGACTTGATCTTCATAAGTTTGACTCGTTACGAAATGTTTCAGCGAATATGTTGACGACTCAATTGTTGGATCGACTCCAGATTGGCGCGATCGATCAGCGCGGCGCCGGCGTCGATCGAAGAGGGCGCGAGCCCGAAGCGCAGGAACAGCGTCAACTGCACAACGGGATAGAAGCCTTGCAGATAGGGCTGCTGATCGATCGTCGCGTCGATGTGACCGTCGGCGATGAGGGTCGTGATACCAGGCGAGAGGTCGAAGCCCGCGACATAAGGCGCCTTCGGGGCGAGCGTCCTGGCGGCGATTCCCGCAGCCTCCGTGTCGGCCTGGCCGGTGCCGACAATCGCCGACGCCGGACGCGCGGCGAGAGCTTCCAGAATCACCGATGCGCCCCGATCCGGGTTCAGTCCGACGCGCAGACGCGCGATATCCGCGCCATGCGCTTTCAGCGGCTCGCAAACGGCTGCGAAACGCTCTTCGAGCGCAGAGACGCCATCGTCATGCACAGTCACCAGCACCTTCGCGCCGCGAGGAATGCGGGAGACGACGCGATCGCCGAGCACGCGCCCGGCCTGCGCGAAATCCTGGACGATGCGGCTCAGATTGCCGCTTGCGCCCTTGTCGGCGTCGATGTTGAACGCGACGCAAGGAACGCCTCTAGCCTTCGCTTCGGCAATGACGGGCGCGAATACCCGCGACTCGGATATGTTGAGCGCAAGGCCGTCGACGCCTTCGTCCAGCGCCTTGCGGGCCAGCGCGATGACCGCCTGCGCGGAGACATCGGGCGTCCCGTCCAGTTCGGCCTCGACGCCCAATGCGTTCGCCGCGTCCGCCGCGCCCCGCCGCACCACCTTGAACAGGTCCTCCTCGACCGCAATTGTCAGGAGGCGAATGCGAAGCTTGCGGTCGGCAGCCTCCATAACGTTCTCCCGATGTCCAACGCCGAGGGGCGACAGAGAGGTCCAGTGGTCCAGCCACTGGTTGATAAGACCACTAGGCCGGTTTGCAAGAGCTGTCAACGGCGCTATTGTGGCCAAAGACGAGACGCGATTCCCACGGTCTGCGCCCGCAAAGGTTTGAATCGACATGGAAAAGCGGAACGGATCAGGGTCCGCGTCAGCCGAACGCGCCGCAGCGCCGGCGCTGCCGCAGGTTGAGCCGGTTCGGCTCTATCGTCAAATTGTCGTGTTGCTTGGCGAAAAAATTGAGCAGGGCGTCTTCCCGATCGGCACGCTGTTGCCCGCCGAGCGCGACCTCGCCCAGCAGCTTGGCGTGAGCCGCACCACGGTGCGCGAGGCGCTGATCGCGCTCGAGGAAGCGGGCAAGGTCTCGATACGGGTCGGGCGCGGCGCGCAGATCCTCGAAGCCATGCCGCGCCCGACCGAGAGCGGTCATGTCGCCGACATCGACGACGCGGATATCGGTCCCATCCAGCTCATGCAGGCGCGGCTTCACGTCGAGCCGTGGACCGCGGAACTCGCCGCTTCCGCCCGCGGCGACGCGAACCTGGCGCGTATGCGCCAGGCCATGACCGTGCAGGCCAGCGCCGAATCCGCCGCCTCGCCGAAGTACCGTGACGGCGACATGCAATTCCACGTCGAGATTGCTCGCGCTAGCGGCAACGCCGCCTTCGCGGTGATTGTCGGCGCCTTATGGGCCTACCGATCGAAGCCGCTCTTCGGCAAGTTCGAAGAATTACTCATCGGTCCCGACCGTCCGGCCAAAACGATGAAAGAGCACCGGGCGATCTACGACGCGATCGCCGCACGCGACGGCGCGACCGCCCGCCGCAAAATGCGGAGCCACCTCAACGCGGTTCTGCGCGAATTTTCGCGCGGCCTCGACGATCGTTAAGCGACGATCTGGCCGAACGCTGAGACACGCGATTGCAACGGCGGCAAGCATCCGGAGAGTTTGAAAGCGGCGAGGCGATGATCGCAGCGGAATGAGCGCCGAGCGCCTGGCGCGGATCGACCCGGCGATGCAGGCCTATGTGGATCGCGGCGTCTATGCCGGGATATGCACCGTCGTCGCCCGGCGCGGCGAAATCGTCCATCGGGGACAATACGGCTTCCGCGACACTGAGGCCGGTTTGCCGATGACGGAAGACACAATCTGCCGTCTCTATTCGATGACAAAGCCGATTATCTGCACGGCCTTGATGACGCTGTTCGAGGAAGGCAAGTTTCATCTCACCGATCCGATCGCAAATTACCTGCCGGCTTTCGCTCGCGCGAAAGTCCGCGAACCCGACGGGCCGCTGTCAAACCCCAAGCAGCCAATGACCGTGCGGGATGTTTTGGCGCACACGAGCGGCCTTGCCTATAATTTCGTCGATGATTCCCCGGTCTGCCGCCAATACGCGAGGGCGAAGCTTTGGGACCCCAAGGTGTCGCTCGCCGACGCGATCGCGGATTTGGCGCGATTTCCGCTCATTTGCCATCCGGGGTCTCGCTGGTTCTACAGCGTCGGCATAGACGTCGCGGCGCGCCTGATCGAGGTGATCTCGCGGCGTAGTCTGGCGGACTTCCTCAAAGAGCGCATTTTCGAGCCGCTCATGATGGTCGACACCGCCTTCGAGGCGCCGGAAAACAAGCGCGACCGGCTCGCTGCGATCTATGGACGGCCGGACCTGCTTGTAACCCCTGATGCGGTCGTGAGCTGCCGCCAGCAATGGGAGGAGGGCGTCAACGAACGGCGCGACGTCTCCGCGACCTATCCCGTCGACATGCCGGCGACATTCCAACGCGGCGGCCACGGTCTGTTTAGCACGACGAACGACTGTTTTCGATTTGCCCAGATGCTCGGCAACGGCGGCCAGCTCGACGGCGCCCGGATCCTCGGCCGAAAGACGGTCGAATTCATGCACGCAAACGTGCTGCCGCCCGAGCTCCTGCCGCTCGAGATCGGCGGCATGCTCATCCCCGGCTATGGTTTTGGACTCGGCTCCCGCGTCGCGCTCGATGTTGCGCAGACGGGCGCGCCGGGATCGGTCGGCGAATTTGGCTGGTCGGGCGCCGCGAAGACACACTACTGGGTCGATCCCGTTGAGCAGGTCGTCGGCCTCTTCATGACGCAATCGATGTTGAGCTTCGACTCGCCCGAGCTCGAACTTCGCGCGCTGGCCTATCAGGCGATCGTCGACTAGCGAGCGGGCCGACCGAGCCCGGAGCCGCCGCGCAACCAGCCTTCGCAAGCGATCCTACGCCACGATCCGAACAGGCTCGGGCAGAGGCACGAACTGATCGTCTTCTGGAGCGCCCGCAACGAAAGTCAGTACGGCGAAGCGCGCTGGTCCGTGCAGGGCCGTGAATGGACGATGCCAGGTGTCCGCCCGATAGTTGATGCAACAGTCTCCGGGAACGCTGAAGGCGCGCAAGCCTTCCAGGTCGGGTTTTCCCTCAAGTCCGTGGGGCGCCACGACGACGAGATAACCTTCGCACGCCAGCGGCAGGAAGGCCTGGGAAGAGGCAACGTGGCGCTCCATCTGCTCTATCGTGACGGGCAATTGGGTCGCGGCGATCGAAGACAGGCTCAGGCGCAGACGCGCCGACGGCCGCAGGTTCTGCATGTCCTCGATCAGGTCGAGCCGCGGCAGCCCGACGGCCGGCACGCGCAACAGATGGCCGAATGGCGCGAACGCCGCTTCCGTGATCGGCTGTAACGTCAAAGTCCTCATGATGCGCGCGGCTCCTTAAATCATGGGTCGGAAAGCGCTGACGATCCTGTCGCCGCGCCCGAGATGAATTGATGGCGAACGCCTCCGGCGTTGCACGTTGCTCAATCCTTCGCCGTCAAGCGCCCTTCGAAATCGAGCAGCAGTCGGTCGGCGCCAGATGCCGCGACGAGCTGCACCCCGATCGTTCGGCCGTCCGACGCGGGATTGGTTGGCCACGCGAGGGCGGGCAGCCCGGCTGCGTTGACCCAGCCGGTGTAGACGGCATGTCCGCGCGGGCCGACCGGCTGATCGTTGATCTGAGTGGGGTGGCTTTGGGTCTTCGGCCAGGCCAAAGCCGCAATCGACGGCGTGACGACGATATCGATCTCTTGATACATGCGGGCCGCTTGCTCGCGCAGAACGGCGACGCGTTCAAGAATGGCGAGCATGCGCGTCGCTGGAAGGCGCGCGCCCTCTTCCGCCATCGCCCGGTATTTGGGCGAGGCGGCGGCGCCAATTTCGGGACGTTCCGCGAAGAGCTTCGCCAGATGCGCGCGGCCGATCTCCGGCCAGACCTCGGCCAAGGGTTCGACGTCCAGCGGAAGCGAACCGGCTCGCACGTCGTGACCGTGCGTCGCGAGTCGGTCGATGAATGCCTGGAACGACCGGCCGATCTCAGGATCGAGCGGCGCGTCGCCAAAGAACTCGACCGCGAGGATGCGCAGCGGCGGTCGCGGCAGCGGCGGCTCCGGCGGCGCGATTGGCGCCGATGCGCTCACCGTCGCCGCCATCGTTTCGTAGACGGTTTTGGTGTCGCGAAGGGTGCGGGTGAGCGCGCCGGCCACCTCGAAATCGAGCAGGAGTTGCGGCAGCCCGCCCCGTCTGGGGATACGACCGATCGACGTCTTCAACGCGAAGAGCCCGCAATGCGCGGCCGGTCGGCGCAACGACCCGCCCCCGTCGGTGCCAAGCGCGACCGGCGCATAGAGCGCCGCGACTGAAGCCGCGCCGCCGCCCGTCGATCCGCCTGTTGTCAGGGCGGGGTCGAGCGGATTGCCCGTCGCGCCGAACAGCGCGTTGTCGGTATAACCTTCGAGCGCGAATTCAGGCAGGTTCGTCTTGCCGAGCACGACCGCGCCGGCTTGCCGAATCCGCGCCACCGGAAGTTCATCCTCGACGGGAATAAACGAACGATAGGCAGGACTGCCAAAAGTCGCCGGCATCCCCGCGACTGCAAGATTGTCCTTGATCGTGACGGGAACGCCGTCGAGCGGCCCGCGCGCAGCGCCCTCCCGCCAGCGCCGCGCGCTGGCCTCGGCTTCGACCCGACCCGTCGCGGCAATGTAGGTCATCGCGTTAATGCGGGGCTCTAGCGCGGCGATACGGGCTGACGCCGCCTCGAAGACGTCGACGGGCGTGGCGCGACGCGCGCGAAACAGCGCGACGAGGTCATGGGCGTCGAGGGTGTGAAGCTCGCTTATAGCTGGCGCCTTTCCGCCGTCACGACGGAGCGGCGCCGCGAAGGCGCCCTGAGCCGCGCTTCGCGGCGTCCGGGGCGCTATAGGCGGCTGAAATAATGATCCGCTTGCTCTTGATATGGTCGCGCATCAATTGCGCGAGCGCGGTCGCATCCCTGCGGCGCAGCAAGATGATCATGAGATTATGATCGTCGATCGCCCGCGCCCATTGCTCGTCGGTCTTATGAGCGGAAAAACGCGCCCGCTGGACCCGACCGGAGAGACTCCGGTAGACCGATTGCAGCGCGCCATTGCCGGAGGCGGCCATGATCGCATCGTGGATCTGTCGGTTGCGAGCGAAATACCGGTCGTAGTCTTTCGCTTTCCAGGCGTCGACCATGTCGAGATGCGCAGTTTCGATCGCGGCGAGTTCGCCTTCGGTGATCCGCCCGCAGGCAAGTTCCGCGCCCGCCGCTTCCAGAGGGCCGATGACCTGGAGGATTTCGGCAACCTCCACCTCGGACAATGCGGCCACGCGCGCGCCGCGATTGGGGCGCAGTTCGAGGAGTCCTTCGGCCGCCAGGAGTTTGATCGCCTCGCGCAACGGCGTTCGGGAAATGCCAAAGCGCTCGCATAGGGCGACTTCGTTCACCCGCGATCGCGGCTCGAATTCGCCGGTGAGAATCAACTCGCGAAGGCTTTGGACAACTTCGAGGTGAAGCGACCGGCGCAGAATGCTTTGGGGTTGCGCAAAGGTATTCACCGAACCGGCTCTCCAAAATCAAACATTTTGTATTCAAATCGCGCGCCGCCGCGCGCCAATTGGCGACAACATGCGGTTTTGCGGCAGTTCTCGCTTGATTCCCCCCTCATTTTGCCAGCAGTGCGGCCCGAAGACAAGGGCGGTCGCCACAGACCTGTTGCGCGGATAGCATTCATAATGCAGAACTACACTTCTCGCCACGCCTCGCCGAGTCCGCTTACGCCCTTCGTCCAGACGCTCCTCTTGTCCGCTAGGTCCCTTCAATGAGCCGTTCCACCGGGCGCCATTTCCTCCAGATTCCCGGCCCGACAAACGTGCCGCTTTCGGTTCTCGCGGCGATCGCGCAGCCCACGATCGATCATCGCGGTCCTGACTTTCGCCACCTGGCGCTGGAGGTCCTCGGCGGCATCGCCGAGATCTTCAAGACGCAATCTCCGGTCGTCATCTATCCGTCTTCCGGCACCGGGGCGTGGGAAGCGGCGCTCGTCAACACCCTGTCGCCCGGCGACAAGGTGCTGATGGCGGAGACCGGCCATTTCGCCACCCTTTGGCGAAACATTGCCCGACGCCTGGGATTGGAAGTCGAGTTCGTACCAGGGGACTGGCGCCGTGGCGCGGTGGCTGCGGAGTTAGAGAGCCATCTCGCCGAGGATCGCGCGCACCGTGTCAAGGCGGTCGCCGTCGTGCATAACGAGACCTCGACTGGCGCGGTTTCGAATATCGCTCGGGTGCGCCGCGCCCTCGATGACGCCCACCACCCCGCCCTGCTGATGGTCGACACCATCTCCTCGCTTGCGTCGATCGATTACCGACACGACGAATGGCAGGTTGATGTGACCGTCGGCGGTTCGCAGAAAGGCCTGATGCTGCCGCCAGGCCTGGCTTTCAACGCGATTTCGGACAAGGCGCGGGCGGCGTCTCGGGATGCGCGGCTGCCTCGCGCCTACTGGGACTGGGGGGATATGCTCGCCGCCAATGCGGACGGTTATTTTCCCTATACGCCGGCCACCAACCTGCTTCAGGGCCTGAAAGTGGCCCTTGAGTTGTTGCGCGAGGAAGGGCTGCCAGCGGTCTTCGCGCGCCATGATCGCGCCGCCGAGGCGACCCGACGCTGCGTTCGCCATTGGGGCCTGGAGATCTGGTGCGACGAACCCGCCGACTACTCGAGTTCGTTGACGGCGGCTCGCATGCCTGAGGGGCATTCCGCCGACGCCCTGCGCGCCGATATCCTGGGGCAGGCCTCCGTCTCGCTCGGCAATGGTCTGGGCCGTCTCGCCGATCGTGTGTTCAGGATTGGCCACCTGGGCGACTTCAACGACGCTTCGATCCTTGGCGCACTCGCCGCGATCGAGTCGGCTCTGTTGTCGCGCGGCGTCCCCGCGCAAGCCGGCGGCGTGTCCCAGGCCATTTCTTATTTTGCGCAAAAGAGGCGACCGATGCGCGCCGCCGCGGAGTGAAGAACGACGCGGCGAAAACGCGACAAGCAAAAATCCATACAGGTTCTGTTGTCTAGGCCGAGCCGCCGATTCTTTGAGCAGGGCGCCTTAAAATGACAGGGGTATGGCGAATCTATACCCTTGCGCGACCGTTCGTTTTGAATGCAAAATTCATTTTGTTGGGGCTGCCCGAGCCTTTCGAAACGGGCCGCCGCGAGCCGAACGACCTCTTTCAAGCAAAAGGACACGCGCGTCAGACTTAAAACAGATCGCGATCTTGCGAAATTGGGCCGATCTCAGCGTCGCTTGTCTAAGCGTCGCCTGGCGTCGCAAAGGGCGGCCGAGCACGGGGGTCAGATTTTGAAGTGGTGGCGGCGGGTCGCGAAAGCGGTCGCGTCGGAGATTGTCGCTTACACTTAAGCCAGGGGGAGAATGACAATGTCGGCAGCTTTTATCTACCTTGTGATGGCGGCCATCGCGATTGCAATCGCCGCTATCCTCTACCTCGTGAACCGCGAGCCGGGACGAGCGTTTTTTATCGGCTTCACGCTTATCGAGATCGTCATCATGGCGGTCATTGGCGCCATCAACGGCGTGCTCGGAACGCCGAACGCCATGATGGGCCGTCTGTTCATGACGTTTTCGGGCAGCTACGGATTCCTTGCCTTCGCAGCCATCTGCGGCGGCTTTTACGTCGCCGGCCCGCTCTGCGGTTACATCATTCGCAAGCCGGGAGCGGCGACCATCGCCGAGACCATGAACGGCGTCGCGCAATTGCTGTCGGGCAATCCCAACGGCTTGCCCGTTCTGGCCGCCGGCTTCCTGCAAGGATTCATGTCCGACGTCGGCTTCGCCATCTATGGCTATAAGCGTTGGACGCTGTCGGTTCTCGCCCTGTCGGGCGCCTTGGCGCCGCTCCTGCAGCAGATTCCGGAGGTCTATTTCTTCGGCTTCGGCGACATGGGCATCTCGTATAATCTGCTCGCATTGGTGATCCGAATGATAAGCGGCGCCGTCTACGCCATCATCCTGGTCAAGCCGATTACCATGGCTCTCGTGAAGGCCGGCGTGTTGCGCGGCACCGCGGTCGCCAAGGAAGAGGCGGGCGGCCTCGCGAGCGGCAGCCAGCCCAAGGCGATGCAAGGCTAAAGGACGGACGCGCGTCTCGTTCCACCCCCGAGGGAGAAGCGCCCCCTCTCCATCGGGCGCGGAATGAGACGCGCCCTGTTCGCCCCAGAGAACCGCATATGAATCGGACACTCCCGGAAGTCGACTCGCTTCAAGCGGAACAGGATGCCCGGGTTGTCGTCGCTCTGTCCGGCGTGACCTACACTTACGAAGGCGAGTCCGCTCCGGTGTTGCGCGACATCGCCTTGACGGTGACGAGCGGTGAGTTCGTCCTCATCCTTGGACCCAGCGGATGCGGGAAGAGCACGTTCCTCTATCTCCTCAACGGGTCGGTCCCACACATCCTCAACGGCGCGCTGGAAGGCGCCGCCACGATTTGCGGCAAGAGCGTCGCCGAGACGAAGGTGGCGGAATTCGCGACTGACGTCGGCATGGTCTTCCAGGACCCCGAGGCGCAGATCATCAACACGCGGGTCCGTGACGAGGTCTGCTTTGGCCTCGAGAATCTGTGTCGGCCCGTGAACGAGATTGTCGCGCGACAGACCGAAGCGCTGCGCCTCGTCGGCCTTACCGAGTTCGGGGATCGCTCGATCTTTGAGCTGTCGGGCGGCGAGAAGCAGCGTGTGAGCATCGCCGCGGTGCTGGCCGCCCGGCCGCGACTTCTGGTTCTTGACGAGCCGACCGCCAATCTCGATCCGGCCGGCATGGCCGAAATCTTTGCCGTGCTCGAACGCCTCAACCGCGAGCATGGAACGACGATCATCATGGTGGAGCACCGGGTCGATGAACTCGCCGACAAAGTGTCGCGCGTTGTGATGATGGATCGGGGCGCCATTGTGTTCGACGGCGCGCCTCGCGCCGCCTTTTCATCGCGGCGAGTCGTGCACTCGGAAGAGGCGGTTGTCGTCCCAACCGCGAGCTGGTTTCCACAGGTGTCGGAATTCGCCATCGATCTTGCGGCGGCCTCCCGCTGCGACCTTCCGGTCGATCAGGTTCCGCTATCCGTCGATGAAGCTTTTGCTCTCGCCTCAAACTGGAGCATGCCCGCTGAAGCGGCCGCCGCACAGAACAAGCCACAGCCCGACGAGCGCCAGCAAGGGACGCCGCTGCTGTCGATCAAATCCTTGAGCTTCGGCTATGACCGCAACACGCCGATCTTGCGCGGCGTCGATCTCGAAATTCAGTCCAACGCGATCGTCGCGCTGCTCGGGCGGAACGGCTCGGGGAAAACGACGCTCGCCCGGATGCTAGTCGGCATCAACAGCGCGCCGGCCGGGTCCATCAAACTTGAAGGCCGAGATATTTCGCGCTTGAGCGCGCGCGAGATCGCGTCCGAAATCGGCTATGTCTTCCAGAACCCCGACCATCAATTCGTTACCGACCGGGTGGACGAGGAGGTCGCCTATAGTTTGAAAGTGCGCGACTTTGGCCAAGAGGAAATCGCCGCCCGTGTCGACGAAGTGCTGGAGATCGTCGATCTCCATCGTTACCGGGCGCGCTCGCCCTACAACCTGAGCCTGGGTGAGCGCCGCCGTCTGAGCGTAGCGACCATGCTCGTTTTGCAACCACGCGTGCTGGTTCTCGATGAACCGACAATCGGCCAGGATCATGAACGCGCGCAACTCCTGATGGGGCTGATGGACCGACTTCGCAAGCGCTACGGCACGACGATCTTGATGATCACGCATGATGTCCGGCTTGTCGCAGAATGGGCGGATCGGGCGTTGGTGCTGCGATCGGGACGTATTGCTTTCGACGGCCGTCCGATCGATCTTTTTGCCGACGATGGACTGTTAAGCTCGACCGGGCTCCTCGCCCCGCCGATCCATGAACTTAGCCGGCGGCTCGCCGCGCAAGATCCCGCACGCGGCTTGCGACCCGTGCTGTCGTCGGGCGACCTTGTCTCGGAATTGGCGGCCTCGCGCGCGATGGCGATGAAATGACGCGCGGCAACGTCTTCCAGTTTCGCGCCGGAAAGTCGGTCTTCCATCGGCTGGATCCGATGTCGAAACTGATCTGGCTGCTCGGCGTGTCGCTGCTGGCTTTCGGCGCCTATATCGCCTGGATCCAGATCGTCATTTCGTTCGTGATCCTGGCGACCGCCTTGTTTCTTGCGCGTCTCTCGCCCGCCGAGATCCTGAAAGGCACCTGGCCGTTCATCGCCGCTTGCAGCAGCTTCTTCGTCATCCAGAGCGTGACGCTTCCGGGCAGCACCATCGCCTTTCGTGTATTCTCCATCTCCATTTATGCCGAAAGCGCCGACTACGCCTTGGCCTCGTCATTGCGCATCTATACGATCATCTTGTCCTCGATGGTTTTCGTGAGGACCACCGATCCGCGCGACCTCGCCATCGCGCTTGTCACGCAGGCTCATATTCCCTATCGCATCGCTTACGCGTTCTTCATCGCGCTGCGCATCGTTCCGACGATCGAGGAAGAGATCAAGATCATCCGCGCCGCCCATGCGGTGCGCGGCGTTGCGCGCCAGCGCAGCATAACCGGTCGCATCGGCGAGATGCAGCGCTACGTCATACCGCTCCTCGTCGGCAGCCTGCGACGCGCCTCGATGATGGTGATGTCGATGGAAGGGCGCGCCTTTGGCGCCTATCCGCAACGCGTGTTCGTCGATGCGCCGCGCATGAGAGCCTCGGGCCTCGTGATTTCGATCTCGACCATCGTGGCCGTCGTCGCCTGGTACTCGGCGCTCGGGCTCGGTTACGTTCATCCTATTTATGTGTTCGCACCGGCGTGACGCGAACGAGGCGACGCCGCCATTGACGCGGACGTCGCATTTAACGGCGTGGAGGTGGCGTCATGAAGATCGGCATCCACAAAATTGCGATGGCGGCGCCCGACGATGTGACGGGGCTTCAGCGCCTTTTGAGCAGTGGCGAGATCGCGGCCGATAAGATCGTCGCGCTGATCGGCAAAACGGAAGGCAACGGCGGCGCCAATGATTTCACGCGAGGTTACGCGACGCTGGCGTTCAAACTCCTGCTGTCGAGCCAGCTCGGCGTGACCTTGGATGAGATCGCGCGCCGTGTTGCGTTTGTGTGGTCCGGCGGCACCGAGGGCGTTCTTTCGCCGCACGCGACCGTATTTACGCGCAGCGACGGACAGGGGGGCGGAACCGAACCGCGCCTGACGCTCGGCATCGCGGAGACAAGGGTTCTCGCGCCCGAAGAGGTTGGGACCATGACGCATGTGCGCGAAACGGCTTCGGCCGTCGCCCGCGCGCGCCTCCAGGCCGGCATTTCCAATTCGCGCGACGTCCATTACGTCCAGGTCAAAGGGCCGCTGCTGACCCCGGCGGCGATCGCCGATGCGGATGCGCGAAGCGTCAATGTCGTCACGCGCGATCCGAACGGCTCGAAGGTCTTCGCTCGCGGCGCCATGGGTCTCGGCGTCGCGCTGGCGCTTGGCGAGGTGAACGAAGCCGACCTTGGCGACGGCGTCATTGGCCGACGGCTCGATCTCTACTCCTCAGTCGCCTCGACGTCCTGCGGGGGCGAATTGAAGACCTGCGAAGTCCTGTTGTTTGGCAATGCGCCGGGAGCGGACAGCGATTTTCGCATCGGTCACGGCGTGCTGAAGGACGTGATCGACGCCGAGGGCGTTCGATTGGCGCTGGCCAGCGCCGGGCTCGATCTGACCGCCGGCCCGCCCGCGCCCGGCGAGATCGCCGCCGTTTTCGCCAAGGCCGAAGCGAGCCCGACCGGCCGCGTGCGCGGCTGGCGCAACACAATGCTGTCCGACGCGGACATCAACTACGAGCGTCACGCGCGCGCGGCGCTCGGCGCGGTCATCGCCTCGGTGACGGGCGACCCGGCGATATTCGTTTCAGGCGGAACGGAGCACCAATGCGCCCCGGGGGAAGCGCCGATTGCCGCGATCGTGCGTTGCCGGACATGAATGTTTGGCGGCCGGATCGAAGGGCGAAGGGGGCCCAATCTCATTCGTTCCGCATTGGCGACATCCCGGAAGGCGCCGTGCTTCGCGTTGAACGAGAGGAGTGCGAACAGCCGACGTCGCGAAGCGGCTAGACGGCAATGAATTTCGAACGAACGGTCCGCGAACTCACGCCGCTTTGCCCCGGGCAAACGCTTGGCCGGCGTGCCCGTCAATCGCCGTATCGTCGCCCTCGGCGCAAGAACCGAGGCTATCGAGCGCCGTGCGAGGCGTCACCTCAAAGTGAACGTCTTTATCCGCAAGCGTCACTTGATCGGCTATTCCGTCGCTCTCGAATTTCGCGTAGCGGACTGCATCTTCGCGATTGACGAAGAGTCCGCCGCAGAGCGCGCGACGATCCCTCACCACCCAATGCCCGTCTCCATCGGGGCCGACGATGAATCGCGACAGTCTCGCCGAATCCGCACGCAATACCCCGCGCTCGTCACTCATTCGTGTCGCTCCGCCAAGTCGGGCCGTTTCGGTCTGCGGATTGTCCAGGCTACGCCGTTCATCCGCCATGCGCGGCGATCAGAATTTCGCCGATCAAAGCAAAGCTCAGCACAACGAGCGCCAGTAGACCGATCGGAAGAAAGACGTCGGCCGGCGTGGGATAGTCTCGCTCTCTATTGCGACCGTATAAGCGCCGCCAGTCGGCGCCTTCGCCGGTCGTGCTAAAGACTCTCCAGTCGGAGAATTTACGCATTGGCGTCGTCCCGCAATTTTTGCTTTCGATCGAGACTCTGCGCCTTCTGGGCGTAAGAATTCGAGAGGGAATTCGCGTCACTTGCATAAAGAGACCGTAAGTTTCCGCACCATCGGTGTTAGGCCCGCCGATGCGCGGCGCGGGCGGCGAAGAACCCCGGCGCGCGAAACGCAACGCTCACACTAGCCAGGCCGTGACTTTGGCCCACGGACACTGGCAGCAGGATTCGGCGCGTCCTTTGCGCTGCCTCTCGAGTCGCCGCGGCGAGGCCGCGACCGAAATCCAGGATATGAGGAGGGAGACGCGCGCCGGGCGAGGCAAGCCCACGCGCGTCTCCCGGTATTCGTCGGATAGCGGAGTCTGCCCGACGAAAGGCGGTCTGTTTAAGGCGGGTCGCCGTAACGCCTGTGCAGTTCGAGATCGACCTCGAACAGGTTGACAATCATCTCGCCGATCAGGTCGTCCTTATTCGCGCTCGCCTTATTCTCACAGATTGCTTCGATCTCCTTGCGAACCTCGACAACGCCGCGCTTCCTGTCGTCAGCCCACTTGGCCACGATGCGATCGAGCCAGAACTCGGTGTTGTCGACAATTCTGGGCGATCAAGCCCAGTCCGACCCGTGCGTCACTGCGAGCTGTCGGCAAGCGATCTCCGTCGCCCCCATCACAATACGCTGCACTGCGATGCTAGTGCGGGTGCGGATAAAAAGGCGATACGGATTACGGGCGCGGGAAATAAGCGATCCATAAAGACCGGGTCGATAACTCGGATCGCATTTGGCGAGAGCGGACTGCCGCTGAGTTTGAAATTCGTCGCTCTTGACGATCCGCGACGGGCGCGTTTCCGTTAGGCGATGGACGGCCCGACACCCTTCGGTCTTTTTGCGGTCACCGCGATGCTGCTATGCTACGCCCTTGAAAGTCGCAGCGCCTGGTTCGTTCTCGCCTTTGCCGGGGCCTGCCTACTGAGATCGGCTTACGGCTTCCTGCAGGGCGCGTGGCCCTTTGGATTGGTCGAAGCCGCGCGGGCGGCCATGGCCGCAAACCGTTGGCGTATGAGGTTGTCGAATGCCCCGAGGCGCTAAGGGCCTGCGCGCCATCGTCGAGGTGGCGTTTATCATGTTCCTCTTCTACTCAAATCTCCTGATGGGAGAATTTGAGCGCAGCAACAGCGCGGGCGGAAAGAGCCTCGTTGACGCGCTGGTCGACATCTTCACCGCCACAAATTTTACGATCGGACTTCTCGCCAGCCTGGCCGGTTATGCAATTGTCGAGTTCCTGCGCGGGAAGCTTTAAGCGAGGGCCGACGCTCCTCCGGTCGTCACTTTCGATCGGTTGATCGGTAATCGTGGCGGCGGCATGCGCGCGTCACGCGGCCTCGGATGCTAGTGGCTGATCATCCAGGGCCTTGCGGTCGGAAAGCTCTTCGCGCCGCTTTTCGTCTTGGCGACGAGGCGCGACGGCTTGCCGCCGCAGCAACCGCAGCCGGGCCGATGCGCCGCCTTATATTGGTCGAGGGTCATCGGCGCGTGTGCGCTGCGCTCATTGACCGCGCGCGCCTTGCGCCGCTCCGCCGGCATACAGGCGAAATTCGGCGCAGTGAGAATGACGCGCGGCGCCGCGCGCGCGCAAAGCGGGCAATCCTGGGGGTCCGCATATTCCGCCATCGGCCGCATCTCGATGAAGGGGCCGCATGTCCCGCATTCATATTCATAGACCGGCATCGCTCGCCCCTATCTCGCCGCAAAAACGGCGCGGCGGCCGCGCCGCCGCCGCGCCCCTCCCCTCAGACGTCGGGCGAAGTCGGCATGTCGACGCCGCCCTTGATGAACTTGGTCGGACCCGCCGCGCTCGGCATGATGTCGAAATCGAAAATCTCGGTCGGCAGATAGAGCGTCGCGCAGGCGTTGGGAATATCGACGACGCCGCTGATATGACCTTGGACCGGGGCGACGCCGAGGATCGAATAGGCCTGCGCGCCGGAATAGCCGAATTTCTTGAGATATTCGATCGCGTTCAGACAGGCCTGACGATAGGCGACATGCACGTCGAGATAATGCTGCTTGCCGTATTCATCGACCGAGATGCCCTCGAAGATCAGATAGTCTTTGTAATTGGGCGTGATCGGCGAGGGTCGGAAGATCGGATTCTTGATCCCGTATTTGGCGACGCCGCCTTTGATCAACCCGACTTTGATATGCAGCCAGCCGGCCATTTCGATCGCGCCGCAGAAGGTGATCTCTCCGTCGCCCTGGCTGAAATGCAGATCGCCCATCGAGAGACCGGCGCCTTTGACATAGACCGGGAAATAGATTTTCGAGCCGCGCGACAGATCCTTGATGTCGCAATTGCCGCCATGTTCGCGCGGCGGCACGGTGCGCGCGCCCTCGCTTGCGATCTTCGCCTTGGCGTCGCCCTTGGCGCGCCCGGCGTGCGTCGTCTTGGCGAAGGGCGGATTGGCGAGCGGCGGCGTGCGGGTCGGATTGGTCGCGATGAAATCGACCTCGCGCTTGTTCCACATGTCCAGCATCTTCTGGTCGGGCAGACAGCCGATGAGGCCAGGATGGATCAGGCCGGCGAATTGCACGCCGGGGACGTGGCGCGAGTGAGTGTAAAGGCCGGAGATGTCCCAGATCGACTTCTGCGCCAGCGGAAAATGTTCGGTAAGGAAGCCGCCGCCGTTCTTCTTGGAGAAGAAGCCGTTGAAGCCCCAGAGGCTTTCCTTCATCGGCCCGACATCGAGCAGATCGACGACCAGCAGATCGCCTGGCTCCGCGCCCTCGACCTCGATCGGACCGCTGAGAAAATGGACGGTCGACAGATCGATGTCGCGCACGTCATTGGCGGAGTCGTTGTTCTTGATGTAGCCGCCGGTCCAGTCATAGGTCTCGATGATGAAATCGTCGCCGGGCTTGACCTTGGCCACCATCGGCACGTCCGGGTGCCAGCGATTGTGGATCATGTCGTTGTCATAGGCCGATTTCGTCAGGTCGACCTTAATCAGCGTGTCAGGCATCAGGCGCTCCTCTTGGCAAGACGAAGGGGATTTGGCGAACGAAGATTTGGCAAGGCGAATAGATTTCAAATCGACAGGTGCTTGGCGATCTCGGCCTCGTTGATTCCGGCGCGCGCGTCGTCGCGAATGATCTCGCCATTCTCGATCACCAGCACGCGATCGGCGACGTCGAGCGCGAAGCTCAACACCTGTTCGGAAACGACGATCGACAGCGCGCGCTCGTCGCGGATGCGTTTGAGCGTGCGCGCCATCTCGCGGATGATCGAGGGCTGGATGCCCTCGGTCGGTTCGTCGAGCAGCAGGACCTTCGGCTTGGTCGCCAGCGCACGGGCGATGGCGAGCTGCTGCTGCTGGCCGCCCGAGAGATTGCCGCCGCGGCGCTTCTTCATCTCGAGCAGCACCGGGAACAGCTCGTAAATATCGTCCGACACCGCCTTGTCGCCCGAGGCGACGAGGCCGGTCTCGATGTTTTCCTCGACCGTCATGGTCGAGAAAATCATGCGGCCCTGCGGCACATAGGCGAGCCCGTGCGCCACGCGCTCCCAGCTTCTCAGCCCGCTGACTTCGGTCCCATCCATGCGAACCGAACCGCTCTTGGTCGGGACGATCCCCATCAGCGATTTCATCAGCGTGGTCTTGCCCATGCCGTTGCGGCCCATGATGGCGACGATCTCGCCCGGGGCGACCGCGACATCGAGCCCATGCAGAACTTCGCTCTGGCCATAGGCCACATGCAGTCCCGAGATTTGCAGCATGACGTCCTCGCTCAATGGCCGAGATAGACTTCGACGACCTTGGGATTGGCCTTGACCGACTCCATCGAGCCCTCGGCAAGCACCTGGCCCTGGTGCAGCACGGTGACCTTGTGGGCGATGTCCTCGACGAATTTCATGTCGTGCTCGATCACCAGGACCGAGCGGCCCTTGATGATGCGATTGAGCAGCTCGGCCGTCTTGACCCGCTCGCTGACGCTCATGCCGGCGACCGGCTCGTCGAGCATGAGAAGATCGGGATCCTGGATCAGCAGCATGCCGATCTCGAGCCATTGCTTCTGCCCATGGCTCAGCAGATCGGCCGTCATGCCGAGCCGGTCTTTGAGGAACACCATTTCGGCGACTTCCTGGACCCGCTCGCGCACCGCGCTGTCGCGATTGAAGGTGAGCGCGCCGAACACCGAACGGCCGCGCGGATAGGAAATCTCCAGATTCTCGAAGACAGTGAGATCGTCATAGATCGACGGCGTCTGGAATTTGCGCCCGATGCCGGCCTGGACGATGTCGTTTTCCTTGAGTTTGGTCAGTTCCTTGCCGCGAAACTGGATCGAGCCGGAGCTGGCTTTGGTCTTGCCGCAGATGAGATCGAGCACGGTCGTTTTGCCCGCGCCATTGGGGCCGATGATGACGCGGATCTCGTTCTCATCGACATAGAAGGAGAGATTGTTGACCGCCTTGAAGCCGTCGAAGGAGACCGTGAGACCTTCGACCGCGAGCAGAAAGTCCTTTTGCAGATGACCGATTGGCATGATTGCTCCCTCACTCGGCTGGCGCCTTGTCGGCCATCGGCTGGCTCCATTGCGCGTCGGGTTTCGGTGACCGCGAAAAGCGATCGAGCCGCGGCTGGATGAGATCGCGCCAGATGCCGGCAAGCCCGTTGGGGAAAGCGAGCACGACCGCGATGAACAGCGCGCCGAGGCCGAGCAGCCACAATTGCGGGAAAGACTCGGAGAAGCTCGTCTTGGCGGCGTTGACGATCAGCGTGCCGTAGACCGCGCCGAGGATCGACATCCGGCCGCCGACCGCGGTGTAGATCACCATCTCGATCGAGGGCACGATGCCGACGAAGGACGGCGACATAAAGCCGACTTCGAGCGTGAACAGCGCGCCGCCGATGGAGGCGAGCACCGCCGCCGCGCAGAAGGCGAAAATTTTGAAATTGGCGACGCTATAGCCGGAGAAGCGCACGCGGTCCTCCTTGTCGCGCATGGCGACGAGGATGCGGCCGAGCTTCGAGTGACGGATGAATTGGGCGGCGAAGATGCAGACGAAGAGGCACCCGACCTCGACGAAATAGAGAATGAATTTCGCGTGGTCGGTGCGGATGTCCCAACCTTTCAGCGTGCGCAGATCGGTGATGCCGTTGATGCCGCCGGTGTAGCCCTGCTGGCCGACGATCAGGATGGTCAGAATGGCGGCGATCGCCTGGGTGATGATGGCGAAATAGACGCCGCCGACCCGCCGCTTAAACATCGCCGCGCCGACAATCAGCGCGAAGATCGCCGGGATGACCAGAACCGCGACGATGGCAAAGGTCAGCGAGTGAAACGGCTTCCAGAAGAAGGGCAGTTCGGTGAGCTGATTCCAATCCATGAAGTCGGGGATGCCGGGCGTCGACTGGATCTTGGTGTTGGCGGCGCTTGACGCCTCGAGCTTGAGGAACATCGCCATGCAATAGCCGCCGAGCCCAAAGAACACCCCTTGGCCGAGGCTCAGGATGCCGCCGCAGCCCCAGCACAGCACCAAGCCTAGCGCCACGAAGGAATAGGTGAGATATTTCGCCACCAGATTGAGCCGAAAGACATCGAGACTGAGCGGCAGGATCACCAGAAGAAGGACAGCGAGAACGGCGATCCCCAGCAGTTCCGACCGGTTGGCAAAGCGCGGAGTGTCGAACATGGCGGCCTCGTTTCGATGTCTCGTTTCGATGTCTCGCTTCACTTGCGAACCTTGAGCGCGAACAGGCCCTGCGGACGCAACATGAGGATGCCGACGATCGCGAGCAGCGTGATCACTTTGGCCATCGAGCCCGAGAGGAAGAATTCGAGCGTCGACTGGGCCTGCGAAATCGTGAAGGCCGAGGCGATGGTGCCGAGGAGACTTGCGGCGCCGCCGAAGACGACGACCAGGAACGTGTCGACGATGTAGAGCTGCCCGGAGGTCGGTCCGGTCGAACCAATCATCGTGAAGGCGCTGCCGGCGACGCCGGCGACGCCACAGCCAAGCGCGAAAGTGTAGCGGTCGACCTTTTCGGTGTTGATGCCGACCGCGCCGGCCATCACGCGGTTCTGCACGACGGCGCGAACCTGACGACCCCAGCGCGACCAATAGAGAATATAGGCGACCGCGCAGGTGATCAGGATCGTCAGAACCATGACGAAGACGCCGTTGATCGGAATCTGGATCGCGTCGGTCACCTGAAACGAACCGAGCATCCATTGCGGCAGATCGACGCCGACTTCGCGCGCCCCGAAGATCGAGCGGTAGCATTGCTGCAGGATCAGGCTCAGGCCCCAGGTCGCCAGCAGCGTGTCGAGCGGACGCTTGTAGAGGTGGCGGATCAGGCCCCACTCGACCAGCATGCCGAGCGCGCCGGAGGCGAAGAAGGCAAGGACCATCGCGACGAAAAAATAGCCGCCGAATAGCGCGGGCAGATGGGCCTGAAAGAAATTCGAGGTCAGCCAGGTGACATAGGCGCCCAGGATCATGAACTCGCCATGGGCCATGTTGATCACGCCCATCTGGCCGAAGATGATCGCAAGCCCGAGCGCCATCAAAAGAAAGACCGAGAAGAGGATCAGGCCTGCGAAGCCCTGCATCGCGAAGATCGCGCCGAGGTCGCTGAGCGAATAGTCGCCGAACATTCGAATCTCCGTTGTTTTGCGCTCCCGCATCGCGGCGACGCCGCGATGCGGGCTCTTCGGTCTTCGCGACGGCTGCAAAGTCGTCGCGTGAGCGATCCGCGAACGGGGTGACGCGGATCGTTACTGGTAGCCCTTGGGGAACGGGTTCGGCTCGACGAGATCGGGCGTCTCAAACACCACGTCATATTGACCGTCGGCGCGGGCCCGCCCAACGCGCGTTCTCGACCAGAGATGATGGTTCTCGTGAATGCGCACGTAGCCTTCAGGCGCGCCCTTGAACTCGACGCCGGGCGAGGCCGCCGCGATCTTGTCGATGTCGAAGGAGCCGGCTTTCTCGGCGGTGAGTTTCCAGAGATTGGGACCGAGATAGGCGGCCTGGGTGACGTCGCCGATGACCGTCTTCTCGCCCCACATCGCCTTGAAGGCTGGGACGAAGGCCTTGTTGTTGGCATTGTCGAGCGACTGGAAATATTTCATGCAGGCATAGGCGCCAGCGATGTTTTCGCCGCCGATGCCGTCGATCTCGTCCTCGGTGACCGAGATCGTCAGCAGCAACTGCTTCGATAGATCGATGCCGGCCGCCTTGAGCTGCTTGTAGAAGGCGACATTCGAGCCGCCGACGATAATCGCATAGATCACGTCCGGCTTGGTGAGCTTGATCTTATTGATGACCGAGTTGAACTGGGTGTCGCCGAGCGGGAAATATTCCTCGCCGACCACTTTGCAGCCGGTCAGATGATTCTCGATGTGCTTGCGCGCGATCTTGTTCGAGGTGCGCGGCCAGATGTAGTCGGAGCCGAGCAGATAGAAGGTCTTGGCGTCCTTGGTGGTGTTGATCCAGTTGAGCCCGGCGAGAATCTGCTGCGTCGCCTCCTGGCCGGTGTAGATGACGTTCTTCGACTGCTCGAGACCCTCGTAGAAGGTGGGGTAATAGAGCATGCCGTTATATTGCTCGAAGACCGGCAGCACGGCTTTGCGCGAGGCCGAGGTCCAGCAGCCAAAGACTGCGGCGCATTTGTTCTCGACCAGCAGTTTTTTCGCCTTTTCGGCGAAGGTCGGCCAATCGCTGGCACCGTCTTCCTGAATGAATTTGATCTGACGGCCGAGCACGCCGCCGGCGGCGTTGATCTGGGAGATCGCCAGCTTCTCGGCTTCGACCGAGCCCGTCTCGCTGATCGCCATGGTGCCGGTGATCGAATGAAGAATGCCGACCGTCACGTCGGTGTCGGTGACGGCGAGCCCAGTGGTGTTGACCGCCGAAGTCGCGGGGACATCGGCAAAGGAGGCGCGCGTCAACATGCCCATCATGGGGGCCGCCGCCATGCCCATCAGCAGTTTTCGCCGCAGCGGCGATGGCGGATCGCGGTCGATTTCGTCTGTCATGGTGAACTCGCTGGGTTTGCAACGGGCCGGGTGTGGCCCCTCGAAGCTGGCCCGATTTCTGCACTGCAGCGATACGCAGGATCGCGTATGTTGCATCGCAAAATAGCGACGTAGCTTTCCTGGCGGTTCAATGCGGCGGCCTCGCCGCTGGCTGGAGGCTCTTGTGGTCGGACGACAGCGGATAGACCGCGTCAGACGGCAATATAATCAATGGGTTGCTAACCAGACGCTCGAAGACTACGCGCTCCGCTTCACCGCCAAGAGCGCGCGCCGATGGTCGGCCGCCCGCGTCGCCAACACCGCTCTCGGCGCCATTTCCTTTCTGGCGCTGGAGGCGATCGGCGCCGCCGTGACGTTGAACTACGGCACCGTCAACGCCGCCGCGGCGATCTTCGTCGTCAGCCTTGTCATCTTCGCCTGCGGGCTGCCGATCGCCTATTACGCGGCGCGCTATGGGGTCGATATCGACCTGCTGACCCGCGGCGCCGGCTTTGGCTACATCGGCTCGACCGTCA
>SSMV01000119.1 GCA_004799435.1 Bradyrhizobium sp. | reverse complement strand
CTGGCGGGCGAGCGCGAACATCAGCGCGATCGCATGTTCGGCAGTGGTGATCGAATTGCCGAAGGGCGTGTTCATGACGATCACGCCTTTGGCGGTGGCGGCGGGAATGTCGACATTGTCGACGCCGATGCCGGCGCGCCCGACCACTTTCAGCTTGGTCGCGCTTTCGAGCAGTTTGGCGGTGACCTTGGTCGCCGAGCGAATCGCGAGCCCGTCATAGTCGCCGATGATCTTGGCGAGCTCGTCCTTGTCGAGGCCGGGCTTCACGTCGACCTCGACGCCGCGCTCCTTGAAAATGGCGACCGCGGCGGGAGAGAGCTTGTCGGAAATGAGAACGCGAGGGGTCATGGCGAGCATCCGTCGATGGGAGGATTGATCAAGAAGACTGCCGTCATTGCGAGCGAGGCGAAGCAATCCGAAGCGGCCGCTTTGTGTGGCCAGGGATCGCTTTGTCGCTTCGCTCCTCGCAATGACGATCGTTGTGTCGAAGCTCAGGCCGCCTTGGCGAGCTTGGCCTTTTCCTGGGCGTAGGCCCAATCGAGCCACGAGGTTAGCGCCTTGACGTCGGCGGTCTCGACCGTCGCGCCGCACCAGATGCGCAGGCCGGGCGGCGCGTCGCGATAGCCGCCGATGTCGAAGGCGACTTTCTCCTTCTCCAGCACGGAGGCGAGCGCCTTGGCGAAAGCCGCCTGGGCATCGGCCGGCAGGGCCGCAATCTCGGGATCGACGACCTTCAGGCAGACGCTGGTGTTGGAGCGGGTCGCGGGAACACGGGCGAGAAAATCGACCCACGGCGTCTTTGCCGCCCAATCGGCGATCGCCTTGGCGTTGGCGTCGGCGCGGGCGAACAGACCCTTCAAACCGCCGATGCTTTTCGACCAGTTGAGCGCGTCGATGTAATCCTCGACACAGAGCATCGAGGGCGTGTTGATCGTTTCGCCTTCGAAAATGCCTTCGACCAGCTTGCCGCCCTTGGTCATACGGAAGACCTTGGGCAGCGGCCAGGCCGGCTTGTAGCTCTCAAGCCGCTCGACCGCGCGCGGGCTGAGGATCAGCATGCCATGGGCCGCTTCGCCGCCGAGCGCCTTCTGCCAGGAGAAGGTGACGATATCGAGCTTGGGCCAATCGAGGTCTTGCGCGAAAGCGGCCGAGGTCGCGTCGCAGATCGTCAGGCCCTTGCGCTCGGCAGGAATCCATTTGGCGTCGGGGACACGCACCCCCGAGGTCGTACCGTTCCAGGTGAAGACGATGTCGCGATTGAAATCGACCTGCGCGAGATCGGGCAATTCGCCATAGGGCGCGCTCAGCGTGCGGACGTCGGGAAGCTTGAGCTGCTTGACGATGTCGGTGACCCAACCTTCGCCGAAACTCTCCCAGGCGAGCACGTCGATCGGCTTGGCGCCGAGCAGCGACCACAGCGCCATCTCGACCGCGCCGGTGTCCGAGCCGGGCGTGATGGCGATGCGATAGTCGGCCGGCACGCCGAGCACTTCGCGCGTCAGATCGATCGCGAGCTTGAGCTTGGTCTTGCCGATCTTGGCGCGATGAGAGCGGCCAAGCGCAGCGTCTTTGAGGGCTTCGGGAGTCCAGCCGGGCCGTTTGGCGCAGGGGCCGGAAGAAAAACGCGCGTCATGAGGGCGCGCGGCGGGCATCGTCGTCATCTTAAGCCATCCTTTCAGATGGGCGCCTCTCGTTGGGGAGAGGTGTCCCGCCGCCGCTGCTACAGGAGATGACGAAAATTGGCAAGAAAATTCTGGCGACGACGCGTCAGAGCGCGCAAATCCTAAGGCGTTGCGTCAGCCGCGACGCTTGCGCCGGCCGCCGCCGGCGCCGCCCGAATGGGGCGCATCCGAATCGCCGCCGCGCGACTTCGCTTTCGGCTCGACGCTGCGCTCGTAGCGCACGCCGGTGAAGAGCAATATTTCGGCCTGCTCGGCGCGATCCGCGCTCTCTTTGCGCGGGCCCGCCGCGGCCCGAAATCGCACCAATTCGCCCATGGCCCCAACCTCGCCGGCGCCTCGCGCGTCCCCACGCGCTGTCTCATTACGCCGAGCGAAGGTTAATAGTTGGTCAACGAGATGCTTCTAATGTGACGCGTATAACGTCGCTGAAGAAGGAAAGCGTAGCGTGGCCTCCGGTCTCTCACCCGCCGAATTGCCGTTCCTTTCCGCATTGGCCGACAGCGTCCAGCCGGGCGATCGCGAATTATGGCTGCGCGTCGCCGCCGACTATCTCGCGGTTGACTCAGGTCCGAGCGCGCATCGCGACGCGACGATCAAAGCGGCGATCGACGCGCTGCGCGCCAGCGACGAAGCGACCCGCGCCGCCTTCGCGCGCCGGCTGGCGCCGCACGCCGCAGCGAGCGACGCGCTTGCAGCGCTGGCGGCGCTTGGCGGCGAAGCCGCGCTGATCGTGCTCGGCGAAGGCGCGACCCTGTCGCGCGAGCGCGTCAGCGCGGCGGCGAAAGGCGAGCCGTCCGCTGCGCAGGCGGCCGCGCAGCGCGCCGATCTCGACGCTCGGCTGATTACCGCGCTCATCGAGCGCGACGAGATCGACGTGACGCTGACGCTGGCGCGCAACGCCGAGGCGCCGATCGACGCCGCGCAATTTACTGCGCTGGCGCGGCGCGCCGAGGAGCGGCGCATCGAGAAGGGCGACAAGCGGCTGATCGAAGCGCTGCTCGCCCGCCAGCCGGCGCGGATTGAGCAGGCGGCGCTGTTCTTCGAGGCCGACGCCGCGCAGCGTGCGCACATCGTCGCCGCCGCGCAACGCGCGATACTGGGCCGGCGCTATCCCGCCGCGCTGTCGCCGGACGCCGCAAATGTCACGGCAAGGCTCGAGCGTTGCGCGCTCGAAGGCGACTGGCGACGATTCGATCTGGCGCTCGCGGCGGAATTCGGCTGCGAAGATTCTGCCGCCGCGCGGATCTCCGCCGATCCGGGCGGCGAGCCTCTGGCCGTTGCGCTCGCCGCGCTTGGCGCCCCGGCCGACGCGAGTGTGCGCATTCTCGCCGCGCGCGATCTGCAGGAAGGGCGCGACTATCGCCGCATCGCCGCTTTGGCGCGCCTGAAGGACGCGCTGAACCCTGCCGCCGCGCGGCTGGTGATGGCGGCCATGATCGGCGCGTCAATGGAGAAACAGGTGCGGGAGAAACAGGCGCGCCATCGCCCGCAGTTCGACCAGACCGCCGAAGCTGCGCCAAGTCGGCCTTCGACAAGCGGTCGGCGCGGCGAAGCCGATCCAGCCATACAGCGTCGCCGCCGCGCTTTCGCGTTGACCTCAGGTCGCCGTCTTGGCGACGAACGGGCCTGAGCCGCCCGAAGGGGGTTAGCCGAAGAAGGGCAACGCCGCCGGCGCGAGGTAGCCGAAGGCCCAGAGCGCCGCGCCGAGCAGGCCGAGGCCGCCGGCAAGCCAGGCAAGCGACGCAACCCCAGTGATGATCGCCGCCGAAGCAAGCACCACCGCGATCTGCAACGCACCGCTCGCATATTCGAAATGTTCGAGCTTGCGATTGTAGAGTTCGCGGCCTTCCGTCGCCGCTTTCGCGCGCTCCTGAATGGCGTCGAGACTGTCCTCGGGCGACTTCGGATCTTTTTCGAATTTGGCGACCGTCGCCTGAAAGGCGGCGATCTGCTTGTCGATGACCGCCTGCGCCTGGCTGTCGCTGACGGCGGCACGCTCGGCCTCGAGCGACTGAGCCGCCGTCTCGGCGAGCGTCGAGCGCAGCTTCTTGGCCTGATAGAAATTATAGAGGTCGGAAGCTTCGATGTTGAGATCGGTCGCCTTATGTTCGGCGTTCTTCGCGCCGGCTTCGCCCAGGGCGAGAAACAGCGCGAGAATGGCGATCAACAGCGCGATCCGCTTGTCGTCGGCGTCGACCGCGTCTTCCAACGGCTCGGCCATGAAATCCCCCCGTGTCCGCCCTTCGTGACGGCGCTGCTTCAGAAATGTGAATTATGCAGATTCGTCCCCTTGGCGAAAGGGTCCGCGCGGCTTGTCCAGAGGCGTAGACGGGGAACGCCTAATCTGAGGACAGACGTCAGCCTTCGCGCGCGGCCGGTTCGCTCTGGCGAATCTTGCCGGCGGGCGCCGGATGCAAGACGTTCGGCAGGCTGATCGGTTCGGTCTCCAGGAGACGGCGGCGGCCTTCCAGCCGCACGATGTCGCGGCCAAGCCGCGCGATCGCCGCGCGCAGGGCGTTGTCGCCCTCGGCTCGCGATCCCGGCGCGCCGGAGAGTGTGGGCTCCGGCTCACGCTCGGCGAGCCGCGAGAGTTGACGGCGATTTTCCAGCACCGCTTCCTCGCGCGCGTTCTCGGCATAGGCAAGCCGGGCTTCCGCTTCGGCGAGCGCGGCGGCGAGGTTTTCGCGCTCGGCTGCATCGCGCGCCGCTGCCGCCGCGGCGGCGTGAACCGCGTCGCTGGCGCGCGCTTCAAGCGCGACAATGCGTGTCTCCAAGGTCGCGTTGTCGGCGCGACGCGACTGGAACAGCATCTCGACCTCGGCGCTATAGGCCTCGGCTTCCTGCCGCGCCACAATGGCGCGATCGCGCTGGGCGGCGAGGTCGGTCAGCGCCATTTGCGTGGCGCCAAGCGCGGCGTGCAATTCCTGGTATTCGCGATGCGCCGCGTCCAATTCGCCATCGTGATGGGCCGTCGATTCTTCGAGGATCGCGATGCGCGTGAGCTGGCGGCCGATTTCGACCCGGCGCGAGGCGAGCGCTTGTTCGGCGGCGGCGAGGCGTTTGTCGAGGCGGTGGATATCGAGCGCATGCTGGGCGCGCAGCGCATCGCGATCGGCGATCGCCTGCGCTTCGCTCAAAGGCGCGAGCAGACGGGCCCGCGTCGCCGCGAGCCGACGCGCACGGCGGGTCACAGCGGGGGCCGCGGCCAACGCGATCAGCGTGGCGGCGAGAAACCCGACGGCGGCAAAAATCGCCTGCTCGATCAATTTCGTCTCGTTGCCGGGGCGAACAAGGGCGCTAATATCGCACAGCGTCGCCAATCAAGCCAAGTGGCGTCGAGGGCTTGATCCCCCCAGACAGAAGAAAGATCGATCGGAAAGGGTTCCAGATCAGAGGGGGTTCGAAGTCAGAAGGGGTTCCACGTCGCTTTCGGCGTGAACTTCAAATAGCTGAGGTTGAGGCCCAGCCGCGCGCCGACGCCCGAGCGGATCGGCACGACGACCACATTGCCGGCGGTCAACCCGGTAAAGCCGAAGCCGCCAACGAAATAGGCCGAGCCGTCGATGCCGCCGAAGCGGCTGAAAATCGCTTCCAGCGCCGGCAGATTATAGACTAGCATCATCGTGCGATCACCGTCGGCGCCGGCGTCGAAACCGACCGAGGGGCCCTGCCAATAGAGCTTCTGGTCGCCAGCGTTGCGGGTGTACATCTTGCCTTCGCCGTAGCGCAGGCCGCCAACGAAGGCGCCCGAGGCTTCCTGCCCGAGCACATAGGCGTTGGGCAGGCCCCAGCGCCGGCCGGCTTCCTGGACCACTTCCGCCAGGCCGCGCGACACCGCGCCGAAGAAATGGTGGCCGCTCTCGATAACCTCGTCGAGCGAATATTCGGCCGGAGCGTCGGCGAGAGCCGGACGGGTCAGGCCAAAGGCGCTCGCGGTCAGCGCGCCGCCGAGCCATTGCCGCCGCGTGAAGGTCGACATCGTCATGTCCTCCAAAGGCGCGTCGCCGCGCGGACCTCTATTCCGCCCCAACATGTCGCCACGATGGCGAAACGCCAAGGGTGTCGTTTGGGGCACTATCGCCCAGCCCATATTTACGCAGGATTAACGATGTTGGGCGCGTTCCGCCGCGCTCGCGTCACCCCAGGCGACGAAAGGTCCGTTGCGCAACCCTGAGGCGAGTTTGCCGTAAATGAGCGGGCCGCCCTCGACGGCGAGGGTCGTCCCGCCGGCGGCGCGCAAGACCGCATCGCCCGCGGCGGTGTCCCACTCCATGGTCGGCCCGAAACGCGGATAAACGTCGCCTTCGCCCTCGGCAATGACGCAGAATTTGAGCGAGGAGCCGACCGAGCGCCGCTGGCCGATCTGAAACCGGTCGAGAAAGGCCTCGGTCTGCGAATCGCCATGCGAACGGCTGGCGAGCGCCGCCAGCATTGCGGGCGCGGCGCGAACCGAGAGCTTTCGCCATTCGGCTGGCGGCGGCAAATCGGCGCCCGGCTGGCAGTCGCAGGCAAAAGCCGTCTCGCCGGCGAACCACAGCCGCCCCAGCGCCGGCGCATAAACCGCCCCGGCGATGGGGGCGCCGCGCTCGATCAAGGCGACATTGATCGTGAACTCGCCGTTGCGCGCGACGAATTCGCGGGTGCCGTCAAGCGGATCGACGAGAATGAACCGTTCGGCGACCGCGATGGGCGCCCCGGCCGCCGTCGCCTCCTCGGCGACGATCGGGATGGGCGAGGCCCAGGCCTCAAGTCTGTCGCGAATCGCCGCTTCGCCTCGCTCGTCGGCCGCCGTCACCGGGGAGCCGTCATGCTTTTCGCGCGCCGGGGCGCTGCGGGCGTATTCTTCCATTACCGCCGGCCCAGCGGCCAGCGCGACGCGCGCCAGAAGCCGCCCCGCCGCCTCGCGCGACGTATTGGCGAGATCGAGCCGGTCCGTTTCTTCACCGGGGGTCAAAGAAGCGTCCTTTCTTGAACGGCGCTGGCGATCGCATAGTCGCCGGGCGGGCGCGAATCAAATAGGCTCGCCGCCAAGCCCAACGCCGCTCCGCGCCCGCCGATTGCGGCGATAGCCACAGGACATGTTCGATGACAATGGTCGCCCTCGCCCCGATGGATCTCGCCGCGCTGCTCTGTTCGCGGGTCTGCCACGACGTGATCTCCCCCGTCGGCGCGATCGTCAACGGCCTCGAGGTTCTGGAAGACGAAAAAGACGGGGAGATGCGCGAGGTTGCGCTCGAGCTGATCAAGAAAAGCGCCGCGGCCGCTTCGGCGCGACTGCAATTCTGCCGCCTCGCCTTCGGCGCCGCCGGGTCGCTGGGCGCCTCGATCGACACTGGCGACGCCGAATCGGTGACCCGCGGACTGATCGTCAACGATCGCACAACCCTGGTCTGGAACCCGTCGCGCCAATTCGCGCCCAAGAACAAGGTCAAGCTGCTGCTCAACCTGTGCCTGATCGCGCTGACGGCCATCCCGCGCGGCGGCTCGATCACCGTCGATCTGGCTGGCGAGGGCGACAAGCTGTCGATCAAGATTCAGGCGTCGGGGACCAATGCGCGGCTCGCCAGCGGCGTCGCCGATCTCGTCGCCGGCCGACCCGAGAGCGGCCATGTCGACGCCCATAGTATCCAGCCCTATTTCGTCGGTCTGGTGGCGCGCGAATGCGCGATGGAGGTCGCAATCACGGTCGAAAACGAGTCCGTGACCCTTGAGGCGCGGCCGACCGCAGCCTGAGCGCCCGGCCGCCATTCAAGGCTTTTTAATCAGGTTGGGACAGAATCAGCCTCCGCAATCGGCTTTCGCCGGCGCGGACCAAAGGACTGGCCATGAAACAGGTGCTGGTTGTCGATGATTCGCCGGTAATTCGCAAAATCGCCCGTCGCATTTTCGAGGGCATGAATCTCTTCGCCTCCGAAGCCGCCGACGGTCGCCAGGCTCTGGCCGCCTGCTCGTTTGAAATGCCGGACGCGATCCTCGTCGATGGCGCCATGCCGGTGCTCGACGGCTATGAATTCCTGCGCGAATTGCGCGCCATGCCCGGCGGCGAACGGCCCAAAGTGGTCTTCTGCGCCAGCGAATATGACGTCGCGCAAATCGCTCGGGCGATGCACGCCGGCGCCGACGACTTTCTGATGAAGCCGTTCGACCGCGATCACGTGCGAACCAAATTCGAGAATATCGGCGTCTGCTAAAGCCGCGGCGCGGCTTTACTCCGAGACCGGCGTCTCGTCGGGGCCGACCGGACCTTCGCCTTCCTCGTCCTGATTGTTCGAGGCGTGAAAACCGTAGGGCGAGCGCAACCGCCGACGGCGGCCGCGGCCAGGAAAACGCCCGTCGGCCGATTGTTCGAACGGCCCCGAATCGGCTTCCGTTCCGCCGCCGGCTTCAACCATATTTTCTGTCGGCGGCTGGCCCTCGGTCTCCGAGGGAGCGGTCACGCGCGGCGCGGCGGTGATGAATGACGGCAGCGCCGCGGGCTCGCCGCCGACCGCCGGCGGTTGCTCGCGCGGTGGGTTGGCGTCGCGATAGGGCCGGAAATCGCGCTGGCGAAAATCGCGACCTCCCTGTCGATCGCCCCCCTGCCTGTCGCCGGCTTGCCTGTCGCCCCCTTGGCGGTCGCCGAAGCCGCGATCCTGACGCGGTCCGCGATCCTGCTGCGGACGTTGGCCCTGCTGCGGGCGATTCTGTCCCTGATAGCCGCCGCGATCGCCTTGCGGCTGGGGCGGGCGTTCGCCGCCCTCGGCGTAGGGCTGCGGCCCGGCGCCGGGCGCCGCCGGTTGCGGCGGCGCATAGGGCTGGCCGCCCTGCTGCGGTTGATAGGCGGGCGTGCGCTCGGCGGGTGAAGCGAAACGGTCGGACACGCCGCCGAAATCATCGTCATCCTCAAATTCGGCGTTTTCGCCCTCGCCCGGCGGACGGCCGCTCTGGGCCTGCGCCTGGGCGGCCTGAGCCGCGGCGATCAGACGGAAATAATGCTCGGCGTGCTGGAGGTAGTTTTCCGCCGCGACGGGATCGCCGCCGGTATGGGCATCACGCGCCAATTGCAGGTATTTTTCAGCGATATGATGGGCGTTGCCGCGGATCTTTACGTCCGGCCCATTCGATTCATAGGAGCGGGTCAGCGGGTTGGGACCGCGCCGGTTGTTCTGGGGGCGGTTGCCGCGCATCCTCTTATTATTATTCTGACCTGGTCTCATTGCGTCTTCCTTGATTGCTTCCACTGGCCCGCCGAGGCTCCCGAGGCGCGCAAACGCTCTGGCAAGGCGGACCCTGCGCGGCGCGGCATACGGGAAACCGAAACCTGAAGCATCGGCGGATGCGTTCTCTTAAGGAACGGGCGGCGTCTCCCTGCCGCGCCCGGCGCCGATCGCTCTTTCGATCGGCCGCGCAGACGGCGCAGGAAAAACGGCGGTTGGCTTCACAGCCGGTGGCCGGTCGCGAACCCCTCTCGGGCAGCGTCCGCAGTTCGGCTCGTTCCGGGAAACCGAGCGTCATCGACGCCCATGGCGCGACGACGTTTCTGGCTACTGTCTAGCGCCATTTTCGAGTTTCGCCAAGAGCCAACTTTAAAAGAGACAAGTTCGTCAGCGGCAAATTTACCGGCCGCGTTATGGACTATGCCTGGGCGGCTCGCGCGCCGGCGACGCCGCGATCCCCGCCCGCTTCAAAATTTGCCAGGCCTCCGCCGCGTCGGCGGCGAAATCGACCAGACGCAGGTCGTCGGCGCTAATCACGCCTTCCTCCGCCAGCCCCTGCCAATTGACCACCTTACCCCAATAGGCCTGATCGACCAGGACGATCGGAATGCGCGACATCTTGCCGGTCTGGACCAGCGTCAGCAGTTCGAACAACTCGTCGAAAGTGCCAAAGCCGCCCGGAAACACCACCAAGGCCTTGGCGCCCATGGCGAAATGCATCTTGCGCATCGCGAAATAGTGAAAGCGGAAGGTGAGTTCGGGTGTTGTGTAGGAGTTGGGCGCCTGTTCGCGCGGCAGTGTGATGTTGAGGCCGATGGTCGGCGCGCCGGCCTCGCTGGCGCCGCGATTGGCGGCCTCCATAATGCCGGGGCCGCCGCCGGTGGCGATCACATTGGCGAAAGGCGGCCCGCCGCGCGCCGCGCCGCCTTCGATCGAGGCGAGACGCCCGAAGGCGCGCGCCTGATCGTACCAGAAGGCCTGCCGGCCAGGGCCCTTCTCGCGCACCCGCGCCGAACCAAAGCACACGATCGTCGAGACCACCCCGAAGGCGAGCAGCGCCTCATGCGACTTCTGATATTCGAGCTGAAAGCGCAGGCCGCGGGTTGAATCGCCGAGCAGAAAATCCTGATCGAGCGCCGCCAGACGATAGGCGCCGGCGGCGAGTTGCGCGGCGCTCGAAGAAGGCTCGGGATCTGTCATGGGATCGCTTTATCGGCGGCGCGCGGCCTTGTCGCCTTGCGCGCGCTTAATTGTCGTCGACCTTGGCGCCCACGCCCTCGATCGGCGCACGATAACCGAGCGGCGGATCGGTAAGGGATTCGCGCTCCGGCTCTGGGCCGAGCGTTTTTTGTTTCTTCTTTTCGATGCCAACCCAGGTCAGCGGGTTCCAATCCATCGTCGGCGAGGGACGAGGCGTATCGCAGGATTGTCCCGGGCCGGCGGTGCAGCGCCGCTGCCCAGGGCCCTGGCCGGCGGTGTAGTCGGTCGTGACCGAGCTCGTCGGCTGGAATTTGGAATCGGTGCGCGCGCCGGGGTCCAGATAGGCGCGGTGAATCTTGTTTCTTTCCGCGGCCTCGCGCTTGGCCGCCACGACGTCGGGATCGACGGGCCAATTGGTCGCGCTCGCCGTGGGCGATGCGGCCGGCGGCGGCAATTCCATTGTCGGCGGCAGCACCAGACGCGGCTGATCGCGATATTCGATCATCGGATCGTCTTTTTTCATGCCGACCATCGCGCCGAGCCCGAAGGTCTGGCCGAGCCCGACCCACATCGGCGCCGCGCCGTCGTCGCCGGCCGAAGCCGGTCCGCCCGCGCAGCCAAGCCACAGCCCGAGGGCGAGCGAAAGCGCCGGTCCGCTGACCCAGCCTTGTTGAAGCGAGACGCTCGCCATCGTCGAAACCCCTGTCCCTGCCAGCGCGGCCTCGGTTGGCCCGCCCGCACGCCGAATTCGATCTCTCGACAATCCGGCGATTCCATGACCCCGGCCGAGCCCAGACTTACGCCGGGCGGCCCACAAGCCAGCCTCCTTATCACAAAAGGCGATCAAAGGGGACTAGGGAGGTTGCCCCGCCTTGTCGCTGCCACGCAATGCGCCAATCAGCCCGTCGAGGATCAGCAGCGCCACGCCGAGATTGATCGCCGCATCGGCGAGATTGAAGACGAAAAAATTGCGCCCGAAAGCATGCAGATCGAGAAAGTCGATGACCGCGCCATAGACCATCCGGTCATAGCCATTGCCGATCGCGCCGCCGACGATGGCGCCGAGGCCAAGACCGACGAGCGGCGCGCGCGCGCGCCACAGCCAGAAGGCGATCAACGCCGTCACCGATAGCGTCAGCGCGAGCAGCAGCCAGCGGCCGGTCGCCGATTCCTGGGCGAACAGGCTGAAGGAAATGCCACGGTTCCAGCGCAGCGCCAGATCGAGAAAGGGCGTCAGCGGAATTGGCGTCGAGGCGGTCTGGTCAAAATGGCCGAGAACGACGAGTTTGGCCGCCCGATCGAGCGCGACGACGACGACGACCGCCAGCAGGCCGAGCGGGCGCGCGCGCATCAGGCCCCTCGCGCCGCGCCGAGTTCGCGCAGCGCCAGAGCGTCACGCGGCGTGACGTCGGGATAGGCGGGATCGGCGCTTGTGGCGTCGAAATAGCGCCAGGAGCGCGCGCATTTGCGCCAGCCGCGCGCGTCCGCCCGTTCGACGACGACGGCGACACTGGCGATTTCGGGCAATCTGAAAGCCTCACGCGGCGCCGGCTTCGCGACCTCGATCGCGACATCCGAGACGATGCAGATCTCGGCGAAATCGACGCCCTCCAGCGCCTTGGCGAGCGCGGCGTCGGCGATGAAGACGCGTGGGAGCGCTTCGAGCGAGGAGCCGATGCGTTTATCGGCGCGCGCAATCTCCAGCGCGCCGGTGACGACCGAGCGCAACGCGCGGATCGTCTCCCAATTGGCCGCCAGCGCGTCGTCGCGCCAGGTGGCGGGAGCCGCCGGGAATTGTTCGAGATGAACCGACGGCGCGCCGGGATGGCGCAGGCCCCAGGCCTCCTCGCAGGTGAAGGCGAGGATCGGCGCAAGCCAGGTGACGACGGATTTGAAGATTTCCTCGACCGTCGCCAGCGCGCCGAGCCGCCGGGCGCTCGACGGCGGGTCGCAATAGAGCGCGTCCTTGCGAATGTCGAAATAGAAGGCCGAGAGATCGGCGTTCATGAAGCCCGACAGCGCGGCGACGACGCGCGCGTAATCGAAATTGGCGTAAGACTCGCGGATGATTCCGTCGAGTTCGGCGAGCCGATGGAGCATCAGACGCTCGACGCCCTCGAGCGCGGCGAGGTCGAGCCGCGCGTCAGTGGGGCGATGGGCCAGCGCGCCAAGCATCCAGCGGATGGTGTTGCGCAGCTTGCGGTAGTTTTCGCTCACGCTTTTGAGGATGTCGGGCCCGATGCGCTGATCGTCGGAATAATCGACGCTCGCGGTCCACAGACGCAGAATGTCGGCCCCCGATTGTTTGATGACGTCCTGCGGCAGCGTCTGATTGCCGAGCGACTTCGACATCTTCCGCCCTTTTTCGTCGAGCGTGAAGCCATGCGTCAGCACGACGTCATAGGGCGCGCGGCCGCGCGTGCCGCAGCTCTCCAAGAGCGAGGAATGAAACCAGCCGCGATGCTGATCGGAGCCTTCGAGATACATCACCTCGTCCCGACCGCCGTCGCGGATGCGCTTGAATCCGGCTAATGCGGGGAAATGTTTCGCGTCGTCGAGCACATAGGCGTGGGTCGAACCGGAATCGAACCAGACATCGAGAACGTCGGTGACTTTCTCATAGTCTTGTGGGTCGAATTCGGGCCTGAGGAATCGCTCCGCGGCATCCTCGGCGAACCAGGCGTCGGCGCCTTCGACCTCGAAGGCCTCGGCGATGCGCGCATTCACCGTCTCATTGACCAGCGGCCTGTGCTCGCCCTTTTTGACGAAGACGGCGATCGGCACGCCCCAGGCGCGCTGTCGCGACACGACCCAGTCGGGCTTGGCCTTGATCATGCCCGAGATACGATTCTCGCCGCTCTTTGGCGCCCAGCGGGTGCGCGCGATTTCGTCGAGCGCAGTGGCGCGCAGCGATCCGTGCTGGCCCCGCGCATCGTCGGTGAAGGCGCGGTCCATCGCGATGAACCATTGCGGCGTGTTGCGGAAGATGACCGGCTTTTTCGAGCGCCAGCTATGGGGATATTGATGCTTGAGCTTACCGCGCGCGACCAGCGCGCCAGCTTCGATCAGCGCCTTGATCACCGCTTCATTGGCGTCGCCCGTCTCGCCCTTGTCGGTGATGACGCGCTTGCCGGCAAAGCCCGGCGCCTCAGCCGTATAGGCGCCGTTTTCGTCGACCGTATAGGGGATGCGCGTATCAATGCCGCGCGCGCGCAACAGGCTCTGCGTCTCGGCCGAGGTCCAGAGATCGAAATCCTCGCGGCCGTGACCGGGGGCGGTGTGGACGAAGCCGGTGCCGGCGTCGTCGGTGACGTGATCGCCGGCGAGAAGAGGAACATCGAAGTCATAGCCCTTGCTGCGCAACGGATGCGCGCAGACCGCCGTTTCCAGCGTCGCTGCGTCAACATCGTCAAGCCGCTTATATTTCGCGACGCGCATGGCCGCGAAAGCCGCCTCGGCGAGCTTGTCGGCCAGCACGAACCTGTCTTGCGGCTTCGCCCAATTGTCGGCGCTCGCCTCGGTGACCTCGAAGAGGCCGTATGAGACCCGAGGCGAAAAGGCGATCGCCCGATTGCCGGGGATCGTCCAGGGGGTCGTCGTCCAGATGACCACCCGTGCCGCTTCAAGCGGCGGCGAAGCCGGAAGCGCTCCGGCGTTGACCACCGGAAAGGCGACGAACACCGTGTCGCTGACATGGTCCTCGTATTCGACTTCCGCCTCGGCGAGCGCGGTCTTCTCGACCACGCTCCACATTACCGGTTTGGAGCCGCGATAGAGCAACCCATTGGCGGCGAATTTCATCAGCTCGCGGGCGATCTGCGCTTCGGCGGCAAAGGTCATCGTCAGATAGGGATGATCCCAGTCGCCGACGATCCCGAGCCGTTTGAACTCCTCGCGCTGCACGTCGATCCAGTGCTGCGCATAGGCGCGGCACTCCTGACGGAAAGCGACGATCGCTTTGGCGTCCTTGAAGTCCGGCTTAGCCTTGCCCTTCTTGCGGTAGTTCTCCTCCTCGACCTTCCATTCGATCGGCAAGCCGTGGCAATCCCAGCCAGGCACATAGTTGGAATCCTTGCCCGCCATCTGCTGCGAACGGGTGACGAGATCCTTGAGGATCTTGTTGAGCGCGTGGCCGATATGGATGTTGCCATTGGCGTAGGGCGGCCCATCATGCAGCGTGAAGCGGTCGCGGCCGTGAGCGTCGGCGCGCAGCCGCTCGTAGAGTCTGTCGCCGGCCCAGCGGACGAGAATCTCCGGCTCCTTCTGCGGCAAGCCGGCCCGCATTGGGAAATCGGTCTTGGGCAGAAAGAGGGTCGACGAATAATCTGTGACGGTGTCGTTCATGGGCCCGAAAAATCTTGAAGCGGCGCCGAGCCGTTGAGCGGCCGGGCGAAGGTCGTTTAAGCGATTTGCCGGAAAAGAGCCAACTGACCAGACGACGCCCTTGACGCCGGAAATACGGCGAGCGTCGATCCCTTCGCGTCATGCCCGGCCTTGGGCCGGGCATCCACGCACTGATGCGCCGCCGACCGCATGGATGGCCGGGTCAAGCCCGGCCATGACGGCGCTATTTGCGCGACAGCGCCTGGCGGGCGCGCGCCATGTCGCGCGCCATTTCGGCTTTCAGCGCGTCGAGCGAGGCGAATTTCAGTTCGTCCCGCAGGCGCGCGACAAAGGCGACGGTCATCGTCTGGCCATAGAGATCGCCGGAAAAATCGAAAAGATGGACTTCGAGCAGCGGCGCGCCGCCGCCCTCGACCGTTGGCCGCACGCCGAAGCTGGCGACGCCGTCGTAAATGGCGTCGCCGACGCGCGCCCGCACCGCATAGACGCCATAGGCGAGGCGGCTGGTCGCTTCGAGCGCCAGATTGGCGGTCGGCACGCCAAGCTCGCGGCCAAGCTGCTGACCCGGCGCGACGACGCCCTCGACGAGATAGTCGCGCCCGAGCCCACGCGCCGCCGCTTCGACGTCGCCGCGCTCCAGCGCCCGGCGGATGGCGGAAGAGGAAACAACTTCGCGTTCGTCGCCTTGGCCGGTCTCGACCTTGTCGATGATTTCGACCCCGAAGCCGAGCCCCGCGCCGGCCTGGCGCAGGAATTCCGGCGTGCCGCCGCGCGCTTTGCCGAAGTGAAAATCCCAGCCGACGATCACCGCCCCGACGCCGAGCCGGGCGACGAGAACGGTCTCGATGAATTCCGCGGCCGACTTCTGCGCCAGCGCGGCGTCGAAACTCAGCGCCACGACGCCCGCAAGGCCTGACGCGCGCAGAATGCGCGTCTTGATCGGCGCCGGGGTTAGACGAAAGACGACCGGACGGCCAGCAAAATAATCGCCGGGATGGGGTTCGAACGTCAGGATCGCGCTTGGCGCGCCCCGTTCGGCGGCCAGCGCCTTCGTGCGGGCGATCACCGCCTCATGGCCGCGATGAACGCCGTCGAAATTGCCGATCGCATAGACGGCGCCTTCGAGGCCCGGCGGCGGGTGCGTGGGATCGAGCGCGAAGGCAAAATTCTGCGGCGGGCTTTGCGTCAAGGGCGCGTCCAATGCGGCGGCGGCGCGGGTCGGCGCGCGCGGAAACTGCATCGGCGCCGTTGCGCGGTCAAGACGGAAAGGATTTAGGGCGCCAGCGCGCGAATGGCGGCGATCGGCCGCGGGGCCGGCGGCGCGAACAGGCGCTCCAGCGCGTCGGGCACGGCGTCCGGCGCGTAGAGTTCTTCGCGATGAATGCCGTCGGCGACAAAGAGCGCGTCGAGGCCCATCGCGGCTGCGCCGGCGAGATCGGTGCGCAGCGCGTCGCCGATCGCCAGCACGCGCTGGAGCGCGACCGGGCGCCCGCGCAAGGCGTCGATCCTCGCCAGCGCCGTTTCATAGATCGAGCGATGCGGCTTCCCGGCGTAGAGCGCCTCGCCGCCCAGCGCCTCATAGGCCTGGGCGATGGCGCCGGCGCAATAGATGAGCTTGTCGCCGCGCTGAACGACGAGATCGGGATTGGCGCAAATCATCGTCAGGCCGCGGCGTGCGAAATCGGCCAGAACATGCGCGTAATTCTCCGGCGTCTCGACCGTATCGTCGAACAGCCCGGTGCACAGCACATAAGCCGCGTCCTCGGGCGCAACGAGCCGGGTCGGCTGGCCGCTGCGCAGCGCGGCGGCGGCGAGCAGGGTCAGATCGCGCTCGGGACCGATGTGATGGACTGGCGCGCCCTTGCGCTGGCGAATGAGGTCGATCGTCACGTCGCCGGAGGTGATGATTTCGTCGAAAGCCTCGGGCGCGACGCCGAGGCCGAGCGCTTGTTCGCGGATCGGCGGATTGGGGCGCGGCGCATTGGTCAGCAGGATCACCGTTCCGCCAGCGCGGCGAAAGTTAGCGAGCGCTTCGGAGGCAGGCGCGAAGGCCTTGTGCCCGTCGTGCAGCACGCCCCAGATGTCGCACAGGATGGCGTCATAGCGCCCGGCGAGCGCGCCGAGCCCCGCGATCAACGGAATGGCCTCGGGCCGAGGGGCCGAAGCGGCGGCGACGCTTTTGGAATTCATGGCGCATGCGGGTTAGGGCGCCCCCGCCTCGCCCGTCAAGCCGCGCCGGCGGGAGGCCATTCGGCTTGACGCTCGACGACGGCATTCCTATCTATTGGCTTCAGAAGGCGCGAGACGCCTGAGTTCTCTCCGAGGCTAACGATGTCCGCCAATACCGCCAAAGTCACCGACGATAGTTTCGATTCTGACGTGCTGAAATCGAGCGAACCGGTCGTGGTCGATTTCTGGGCAGAATGGTGCGGGCCTTGCCGCATGATCGCGCCGTCGCTGGAGGAGATCGCCGGCGAGCTCAAGGGCAAGGTGAAGATCGTCAAATTCAACGTCGACGAGAATCCCAAGATCGCCTCGCAGCTCGGCATTCGCTCCATTCCGACCTTGATGGTGTTCAAGGGCGGCAAACAGGTCGCCACCAAGACCGGGGCGGGACCGAAGAGCGAGCTCAGCCGCTGGATCGCCGGCGCGACCGCCTGATTTCTCAAATCATCTCAATGGATTGAAGACGCCGGCGCCAAGCCGGCGTTTTCGTCTGGCCAGTCATTGCGAGCGGAGCGAAGCAATCCAGTCTGGGCCGCCCGGCAGCGTTTGATCGCTGGATTGCTTCGCCGCTTCGCGTCTCGCAATGACGCGACTCAGGTCGGCAGGCGAACGCTGGCGCGCAACCCGCCAACTGGGCTTGTGGCGAGCGTAATGTCGCCGCCATGCGAGCGCGCGACGTCGCGAGCGATGGCGAGGCCGAGGCCCGTGCCGCCTTCGTCCTGATTGCGCGCCTCGTCGAGACGATGGAAGGGGCGGAACACGTCCTCGCGATGCTCGGGGGCGATGCCCGGCCCATCGTCGTCGACGCAGATCGTCACGAAGCGCTGTTCGCGGGTCGCCCGAATGACGATCGACTTGGCGTGCCGCTGGGCGTTGGCGACGAGATTGCCGATGCAGCGCTTGATCGCTAGCGGCCGCACCTTGACGGTGAGATCGCCCTTGACCTCGATGTCGACGCGCGCCCCATGGCGCTCGGCCTCAGTACGCAGGCTTTCGAGAATGGCGCGCAGATCGGTCGGCTGCGTCGCTTCGCCGGCGTCGCCGCGCGCGAAGGCGAGATAGGCTTCCAGCATGCGCCGCATTTCATCGACGTCCTGCTGCAGCGGCTCGATCTCCGCCGATTCGTCGATCATCGCCAGCGAAAGCTTGAAGCGCGTGAGAATGGTGCGCAGATCGTGGCTGACGCCATTGAGCATGGCGGTGCGCTGTTCGGTCGCCCGTTCGATGCGCCGCTTCATTTCGACAAAGGCGTAGCCCGCCTGTCGCACCTCGCGCGCGCCGCGCGGATAGAATTCGACGTCGCGCCCCTTGCCGAAATCCTCGGCCGCCTCGGCGAGCCTCAGGATCGGCCGGATCTGGTTGCGCAGAAAGAGGATCGCGATCGTCACCAGCACAATCGACGCGACCAGCATCCAGAGAATAAAAATATGGACATTGGGCTCATAGGCGAGCGTCCGCCTTGTAACGAAGCGCAGCGTGCGGCCGCCAAGATCGACGCGGATTTCCATCAGACCCGAGCGGCCGACCGTGTCGACCCAGAAGGGAAACTTGACCTGCGCGGCGATTTCCTCGGGCAGCGCGCGGGTCAGCGGATCGAGGTCGTTGAAGAAGGTGGTCGGCATTTTGGGCGGCAGCGGCCCGGGCGGCAGCGATTCGACATCCATGCGGAAGCGCGCGGCGACGGCATGCAGGCGCGGATCGTCGACGCCGGCCGGCAGCGCGCCATAGAGATCGACCATCGCGCCGAGGTCGCGCGCCACTGCCGCCGACAGGCGATGGGTGACGAAATCCCAATGGCGCTGCATGAAGATATAGGCGACCGCCGCCTGCAGCAGCAGCATCGGCAGGATGACGATCAGCAGCGAGCGCGCATAGAGGCCTTTGGGCAGCACATCGGCGATGCCGCGCGCCGCCCCGCGCCAGGCGCGTCGCAGGCCCGACAGCGCGTTGAACGCCGAGTTCGCGCCGATTGCGCTCATCCGTCGGCGAGCAGGCGGTAGCCCGACCCCCGCGCCGTTTGCAGGTACACCGGATTGGCGGGATCGATTTCGATCTTGCGGCGCAGCCGGTTGATCTGCACGTCGACCGTGCGCTCTTGCGCCGCCCCGCCCGCCCCCGACAGCGCCTCGCGCGACACGCTCGCTCCGGCATTGGCGCAAAGGAGTCTGAGGATCTCGCGTTCGCGCTCGGTCAGACGCACCAGCTCCGCGCCATTGCGCAGTTCGACCCGCTCGAAGGAAAAGGCGAAGGGGCCGAAGCGCACGACACCCGCCTCGGTTTTGGGCGCGGGCGCGCGAATGCGGCGCAGCACCGAACCGATGCGCAGCAGCAATTCGCGCGGCTCGAAGGGCTTGGCGAGATAATCGTCGACGCCGATCTCAAGGCCGCGCACGCGATCGGCCGATTCGGATTGCGCGGTCAGCATGACGATCGGCACGTCGGAGCGCCGGCGCAGGCTCTCGGCGAAATTGAAGCCGCTCTCGCCCGGCATCATCACGTCGAGCACGATGATGTCGAAGGCGAGGCTCGCCATCATGCCGCGCGCATCGGCGGCGGAGCCGGCGACGGTGACGCGATGGCCGTGTTTGCCCAAATACGCCGATAGCAAATCGCGCAGGCGCCGGTCGTCGTCGACCACCAGCACATGCGCAGCATCGTCGGCGAGTTCGGCGACGCTCACTTCGACCTCCCACGGCCCGAGGCGATCAGCCGCGTCACCCGCTCGCGCTCGGGCGCGTCGATCATCGCCAGCAAGAACCGGGCGGACTCTTCTTTGGCGGACGCCCCAAGCGATTCGAAAGCGGCGGCGAAGCGGCGGGTCTGCACGCGGGCCAGTTCGCTCGCCAGTCTCTCGCCGGCTTCGGTGGCGAAAAGCTGGCGATGCCGGCGATCGACCGCGCCGGCGCGCGCTTCGACGAAATTCTTGGCGACCAGTTCCTTGAGCACGCGATTGAGGCTCTGCTTGGTGATTTTGAGGATGTCGAGCAGCGCGGCGATGGTCAAGCCGGGATGGCGATTGACGAAATGCAGCACGCGATGATGGGCGCGCCCAAATCCATAGTCCTCCAGCAGCCGATCGGCGTCGCCGACGAAATCGCGATAGGCGAAGAACAACAGTTCGATGTGTTCATAAAGGGGCGCATTGTCGCGCGCCGAGTGGGGAGACGGCGCGGCGCGGCGGCCCAGACCGGAGGAACCCGCCATTTAGGTCAGCATTGTTGACATATTACGCGGCTCCTGCTAGAAATTGCCGACTGAAAGGCTGCGGGGCTATTTAATCCGGGCGAAGGCAAAAACAAAACCGACCCGTGCCAAGAGGAGAAGACGCAATGGCGGGCCCGACATTCGACGATCGCGACGGCTGGATCTGGTTCGACGGCAAACTCGTCCCCTGGCGCGACGCGACCGCTCATGTGCTGACCCATGCGCTTCATTACGCGAGCGCGGTCTTCGAGGGCGAGCGCGCCTATGGCGGATCGATCTTCAAATCGACCCAGCATTCCGAGCGCCTGCGCGCCTCCGCCCGCGTTCTCGATTTCGAAATCCCCTTCTCCGCCGCCGAGATCGACGCCGCCAAGGCGCTGACGCTGGAGAAAAACGGTTTCACCGACGCCTATGTCCGCCCGATCGCCTGGCGCGGCTCGGAAATGATGGGCGTCTCCGCCCAGCACAATAAGATCCATCTCGCCATCGCCGCCTGGAACTGGCCGAGCTATTTCGACCCGGCGCAGCGGATGAAGGGCATAAGGCTCGACCTCGCCGAATATCGCCGGCCCGATCCCAAGACGGCGCCCTCGCTCGCCAAGGCGGCCGGCCTCTATATGATCTGCACGATCTCCAAACACCGCGCCGAGCGGCGCGGCTACGCCGACGCGATGATGCTCGACTGGCAGGGCCGCGTCGCCGAATGCACCGGCGCCAATATTTTCTTCGTCAAAAACGGCGTCATTCATACGCCAATCGCCGATTGTTTCCTCGACGGCATCACCCGCCAGACGGTGATCGAACTCGCCCGCCGGCGCGGCGTCGAGGTGGCGGAGCGGCGCATAATGCCCGAGGAATTGTCGGGTTTCAGCGAGTGCTTCATCACCGGCACCGCCGCCGAGGTGACGCCGGTCGGCGAGATCGGGCCGCATAGGTTCGTCCCCGGCGCGCTGACCGCCGCGCTGATCGACGATTACACGGCCGAGGTGACGCCGAAATCCAAGGCGGCTTGAGCCAATCCTCAGCCGGCCGCGCTGACGAAGCCCTCTAACACCATCTTACGTCCGGCGCGGTCGAATTCGACCGTCAGCTTCGGCCCGTCGACGGCGACGACGTCACCATTGCCGAACTTCACATGGAAGACCCGCTGGCCGACGGCGAAGCGGGTCGGCGCGCCGGCGCGCGCGGTGACGCGGCCCTCGATCACGCGCGGCGGCCGGGCGCTTTCTTGGGCCCCGTTGGCGTGAGCCTGGGCCCGCCGCCAGCCCGGCGTCTCGTAGCGCGAGGCGAAATTCGGTTCGCGTTCGAAGCGTGAGGTCGGATAGGCCTCGGCCGGCGTTGCGCCGGAGCTGATCACTTCGACATGATCGGCGGGCAATTCGTCGATGAAACGCGACGGCGCGGCGCTTTGCCACAGGCCGCGCACCCGGCGATTGGCGGCGAAATAAATCTTCGCCGCGCGACGCGCCCGCGTCAGCCCGACATAGGCGAGGCGGCGCTCCTCTTCGAGCCCGGCGCGGCCGCCCTCGTCGAGCGAGCGCTGATGGGGAAAGAGGCCTTCCTCCCACCCCGGCAGAAAGACGATGTCGAATTCGAGCCCCTTGGCCCCATGCAGCGTCATGATCGAGACGCGATCCTCGCCCGCGCCGCTGTCGGCCTCCATCACCAGCGAAACATGTTCGAGAAAGGCGGACAGCGAGGGAAACTCACTCATCGAGCGAGTGAGCTCCTTCAGGTTTTCCAACCGGCCCTCGGCGTCGGCGGTGCGCTCGGCCTTCCACATGTCGATCAGGCCGCTCTCCTCAAGGATGGTCTGCGCCAGTTCGTCATGCGGCGCGTGATCGACCTGCGCCGCCCAGCGGTCAAAGTCGCGCAGGAGATCGCGCAGAATCTGGCGCGGGCGCGCCTTGAGCTCCTCGCTCTCGATCATCGCCCGCGCCGCGCGGGTCAGCGAGACGCCGGCGTTGCGGCGATAGGCGTGCAGCAGGTTCAGCGTCGCCTCGCCCAGCCCCCGGCGCGGCGTATTATAGATGCGCTCGAAAGCGAGATCGTCGTCGGGCTGGACGACGCAACGCAGATAGGCGATGGCGTCGCGAATTTCCGCCCGCTCGTAGAAACGCGGGCCGCCGATCACTCGATAGGGAACGCCGAGCGCGATGAAACGCTCTTCGAACTCGCGCATCTGGAAGGAGGCGCGCACCAGGATCGCCATTTCGTTCAGGCGCGTGCCGGCGCGCTGCGCCGCCTCGATCTCGTCGCCGACGACGCGCGCCTCCTCCTGACTGTCCCAGACGCCGGCGAGCGTCGGCTTTTCGCCCAAACCGTCGCTGGTGTAGAGCGTCTTGCCCAGGCGATTGCGATTGTGGGCGATCAGCCCGGCGGCCACGGCGAGGATATGACCGCCCGAGCGATAGTTGCGTTCAAGCCGGATTACGGTCGCGCCAGGAAAATCATTTTCGAAACGCAGGATGTTGTCGACCTCGGCGCCGCGCCAGCCATAGATCGACTGGTCGTCGTCGCCGACGCAGCAGAGATTGCGGTGACTCTGCGCCAAGAGGCGCAGCCAGAGATATTGAACGACGTTGGTGTCCTGATATTCGTCAACCAGCAGATAACGCCAGCGGCGCTGATAATCGGCGAGAATGTCGGACCGCTCGCGGAAGAGCCGCAGACATTCGAGCAAGAGATCGCCGAAATCGACGGCGTTGAGCCCCTTCAATCGATCCTGATAGGCGCGGTAAAGCGCCGCGCCGCGGCCATTGGCGAAGCCGGCGGCCTCGTCGGCGGGCGCATGGGCCGGATCGAGGCCGCGGTTCTTCCAGCCGTCGATCAGCGCGGCCAGCGCGCGCGGCGGCCAGCGCTTGTCGTCGATATTTTCGGCGACCAGGATCTGCTTGATCAGGCGCAACTGATCGTCAGTGTCGAGGATGGTGAAATTCGACGTCAGGCCGACGAGTTCGGCATGGCGGCGCAACGTCTTGGCGCCGATGGCGTGAAAGGTGCCGAGCCACGGCAGCCCGTCGGCGACGCCGGTCAGAAGGCCGACGCGCTCGCGCATTTCGCGCGCCGCCTTGTTGGTGAAGGTGACGGCGAGAATCTCATGCGGCCGGGCGCGGCCCGTGGCGATGAGATGGGCGATGCGGGTCGTCAGAACCCTCGTCTTGCCGACGCCAGCGCCGGCCAGCACCAGCACCGGTCCGTCGAGCGCCTCGACGGCGCGCCGCTGCTCTTCGTTGAGGCCGGCAAAATAGCGCGGCGCGAGGCCTGCGGCGGCGCGCGCCGACAGCCGGCCGCCCGTTTCAGACGGGTCGGAATCGGACCAGACCGGCAAGGGAGAGGATTCGCGAGGCATGGCGAATCATGCTTCGCCCGGCGCCCGCATGCAACGCAAAAAGGGCGATCGCCGCTTCACGACCGATTTACGAGCTTCGCCCGTCAGTTCCAGTTGTTGATCTGGATCGCGGCGGGCGTGAGAATCGCGGCGAACAACCCCGGCAGGAAGAACAGGATCATCGGCACGGTCAGCGTCGGCGGCAGCGCGGCGGCCTTCTTTTCCGCCGCGTTCATGCGCTGATCGCGGCTTTCCTGGCTGAGCACGCGCAGCGCCGAACCGAGCGGCGTGCCGTAGCGCTCGGACTGGATCATCACCGTCGAAAGCGAACGGATCGATTCGAGCCCGGTGCGGCTGTTGAAATTCTCGAAGGCCATGCGGCGATCGGGAAGATAAGACATTTCCGCCGCCAGCAACGTTGTCTCCTCGGCCATTTCGACGCTTTCGACGCCGATCTCGCCGCTCACCTTGCGCACCGCATGTTCGATCGACATGCCGGATTCGGCGCAGATCAACAATAGATCGAGCGTGTTGGGATAGGCGCGCTCGAGCGCTTTCTGCCGCTTGCCTGTTGCGTTGCGCAGATAGATTTCCGGCGCCTTGACGCCGAGATAGATCGCGAAGAGAACGGCGCCAAGCTTAATGATGATCGGCTGCTGCCAATCGGCGATCAAGAAAATATAGACCGTCGACAGGATCGCGAAAAGGATCGGCGAGATCAGGCGCGCCGTGACGAAGGCGTATTCCGCGCCGGCGCCGCGGAAGCCCGCCTTGGCCAGCGTCTCTTTGGCTTTTTCCGTGCTCAACCAGCTCGTCAGATTGAGTGTGTCGACCACCTGCTTGAGCAGATTGCTCGGGCGGGCGCGCAGCGGCGTCCTGGCGTTTTCCTTGGCCGCCATGCGTTCGCGTTCGCGCTGACGGATGCGTTCGCGTTCGCTGCCGACCGCTTTGATGCGGCGCGACAGATTGTCGGTCTGCAGCAGGGGCACAACGACAGCGAAGGTTGTGGCGGCGCAGCCCACGGCCGCCAGCATCAGCGCCATGAAATGCGCGTCGCCAAGCTTCAACAGGACCAGATCGAGCATCGGTCGGGCCTTCCTAGAAGTCGAACGCGATCATCTTGCGCATCATCACGATGCCGATGCTCATCCAGAAGCAGGCGATCGCCGCGACGACGCGGCCGTGCTGGGTCGACCACAGCAGGCTGATATATTTGGGCGAGGACAGATAGAGGAGGGTCGTGACGACAAAAGGCACGGCGCCGATGATCGCCGCCGAGGCGTTGGCCTCCATGGCCATCGCCTTGATCTTGCCCTTCATCTTCTTGCGCTCGCGCAGCGTGCGCGAGAGGTTGCCGATCGCCTCCGACAAATTGCCGCCCGCCTTGAGCTGAATGCCGATGACGATCGAAAAGAAATTCGTTTCGCTGACCGGCACCCGTTCCGCCATTTTTTCCGCCGCCTCGTCGAGCGGCAGGCCAAGCGCGACCGACTCGACAATCTTGCGAAATTCGCCGCGCACCGGCTCGGGACATTCGTTGGAGACGATGCGCAGGCAATCGCCCAGCGGCAGGCCGGCTTTGACGCCGCGCACGATGATGTCGAGGGCGTTGGGGAAGATATCGATGAATTTATTGATGCGGCGCTTGCGCAGTCGCGAGAGAACAAGATTGGGGAGGCCGAGGCCGGCGATCACGCCGAACAACAGCGCCATGATCGGGCTGCCCGACTTGATGAAGGTGAAGCCGGTCACCGCGACGCCGGCGCCGATGGAAATCATGATGAACTGCCGCTTATCGATCGGCAGGCCGGCCTGTTCGAGACGGCCGGTAAGGCTTACGCCTTTGCGCTGGGACTTTTTTTCGAGGTCCTTCAGGCTGTCGGACATCTGCTTTTTCTTGGCGGCCCGGTCAGCGGCGAGATTGACCTTCTGCTCGGGCTTGGAGAGCGAGGCGCGCCGGCTTTCGGCGCGCGAATTGCCGCCGGTGAACACGAAGGCGACGCCGCCCAGCGAGACGATCGCCAGACCTGCCGCCAAGACGGTGTTGCTAATCATGGCTTCTACCCTGCCTCGAACGCTTACGGCTCTTCTGCGACTTCGGAGGCGTCGAGCGCGGCGGCCAGCCGCTGCTCTTCGCCGAAATAGCGCGCCCGATCCCAAAATCGCGGCCGGCCGATGCCGGTCGAGCGGTGGCGGCCCTTGAGCTTGCCCTGGGCGTCTTCGCCGAGGATCTCGTAGACGAACAGATCCTGGGTGATGATCACGTCGCCTTCCATGCCCATCACTTCGGTGATGTGCGTGATGCGGCGCGAGCCATCGCGCAGACGGGCCGCCTGAACGATGACGTCGACCGAGGAGACGATCATTTCGCGGATGGTGCGCGAGGGCAGCGAATAGCCGCCCATGGTGATCATCGATTCAACGCGGCTGAGCGCCTCGCGCGGCGAATTGGCGTGCAGCGTACCCATCGAGCCGTCGTGGCCGGTGTTCATCGCCTGCAAGAGGTCGAAGGCTTCCGGTCCGCGCACTTCGCCGACGATGATTCGTTCCGGGCGCATACGCAGACAGTTCTTCACCAGATCGCGCATCGTGATCTGGCCGACGCCTTCCAGATTGGGCGGACGGGTTTCGAGCCGCACCACATGGGGCTGCTGTAGCTGAAGCTCGGCAGCGTCTTCGCAGGTGATGACGCGCTCGTCGCCCTCGATGTAATTGGTCAGGCAGTTGAGCAGCGTCGTCTTGCCCGAGCCGGTGCCGCCCGAGATGATGACGTTGCAACGGACACGGCCGATGATCTTGAGAATCTCGGCGCCGGTCGGCGAAATCGAAGCGAAGCGCACGAGCTGATCGAGAGTCAGCTTATCTTTCTTGAATTTGCGGATCGTCAATGCGGCGCCGTCGATCGCCAGCGGCGGCGCGATGACGTTGACGCGCGAACCGTCGAGCAGGCGGGCGTCGCAGATCGGCGAGGCTTCATCGACGCGGCGGCCGACCTGGCTGACGATGCGCTGGCAGATGTTCATCAACTGCCCGGAGTCGCGGAAGCGCACATTGGTGAGCTGGATCTTGCCGCCGACTTCGATGAAGCAGCGGTCGGGGCCATTGACCATGATGTCGGCGATGTCGTCGCGCGCCAGCAGCGGCTCGAGCGGACCATAGCCGAGCACGTCGTTACAAATGTCGTCCAGCAGATCTTCCTGCTCGGAAATCGACAGCACGAGATTCTTGATCGCGACGATCTCGTGGACGATGTCGCGAATTTCCTCGCGCGCGCTGTCGGGATCGAGCTTGGCCAGCGCCGCGAGGTCGATCGCCTCGATCAGCGCGCCGAAGATCATCGACTTGGTTTGGAAATAGCCGTCCGAGCGACGCTCGGGCTGGGCGATCTGCGTCGGTTCGGGCGCGGGGACCGGCTTGGGCGGGGCAGCGCCGAGGTCGCGCATTACCGGCGCCGCGGCGGCCGGAGCGGCCTGCGGCGTGGGACTGATCCCAGGGTTGGAGCGCTTACCGAACATCAATCATCCCTGCGTCAACGAACGGCCGCGTCGACACGGCGCGCGGCGAGATCAGCCCTTTTTTCCCATCAACTTGGCGAGAAACGGATCGAACAACCCGCGCTTGGCGGCGCGCGTCTCAGCGCGGCCGGCGAGCCTGGCCGCCAGATCGCTGAAGGCTTCGGCCGTTTTTCCCTTTGGCTCGATCTCGGCGATCATCTGGCCGTTGTTGGCCGCCGCGCCAAACAGCTTGGCGTCATGCGGGATGACGGCGAGCGCTTCGGATTCCAGCGTCTTGGCGAAATCGGCGAGCGAGATTTCTGGCCGCTTGGTCATGCCGACGCCATTGACGATGAGGCGCGGCGGATAATCATTGGGCCGCGAACCCTTGATCATATCCATGATGTTCTTGGCGTTGCGCAGATTGGCGAGGTCGGGCGCGGCGACAACGATGACCTCGTCGGCGCCGATCAGCATGCGCCGCGTCCAGGCCGTCCAGGCATGGGGCAGGTCGAGCACGATCCAGGGAGCCGCAGCGCGCATCGTGTCGACGACCGAGTCGAATTGCGTCTCGGCGAAATCATAGACGCGGTCGAGGGTCGCTGGCGCGGCAAGCAAATGGAGATGCTCGCCGCATTTCGACAGCAGTCGGTCGACCAGCGTGGCGTCGACGCGCTCGGGCGCGAACACCGCCTCGGCGACGCCTTGCGGCGGGTCCTGATTATAGTCGAGACCGGCGGTGCCGAAACCGAGATCGAAATCGGCGACGATGGTCGGCATTTCGAGATCGTTCGACAGCGCCCAGGAGAGATTATGGGCGACGGTCGAAGCGCCGACGCCGCCCTTGGCGCCGATCACCGCGACGACGCGCCCGAGCGGCTTGGCGCCGGGAACCCGGAACAGATTGGAGATCGCCTGAACGAACTCAACCGCGGTGAAGGGCGACACCAGATATTCGCTGACGCCGCGCGTCATCAAATCGCGATAAAGGATGATGTCGTTGACCCGGCCCAGCACGATGACCCTGGTGCCGGCGTCGCAGAAATTGGAAAGTTCGTCGAGCTGTTCGACCAGCAACTCGCGATTGAGCGAGGCCTCGAGCACAATGACATTGGGCGTGGGCGCATTGCGATAGGCTTCCACCGCCGCGGCGGCGCCGCCCATGTTCTGCTTGACATGGGTCTTGGCCATACGTCGGTCGCCGATCGCCGCCTGAACGATCGCCGCGGTCTCCGGCGTTTCGCAAAACGCCTGGATCGAAACGCGCGGCACCGGATCGATTTGCGGAATCGCGGTCGCCCGCGGCGCCGGCGTCGGCTCGGCCGCTTCTGCCGCCTGTTGGCGCATGCTTAGTCTCCCGTCCCCACCTGGCCGATCGCCGTAAGCTTGGTCTTCCACTCGGTGCCCGGATCATTCCCGTTGCGCACGTCGCCGATCGCCCTGAGCCGCATCTGCACGTCGCCGTCGCCGGTGGCGCGGCTCTGAACGAGATCGCGCGGATCGGCGACTTCCGCCGCCAGCATGGACTGGGTCGCGCAGCCGAAATTCTCGTAGGAATCGTTCTTCCAGCCCTGGATCGTGCCGCCCGAGGCGAGGTCGCTCGGCCATTGGCCGCAGGCCTGCGAGACCGTCGCCTTGAGGCCCTGATAGACGAGGCGCACCGGCGCGGCGGCGTTCGGATCGGTGGAGGCGGGATAGGAGCCGACGGTCACATAGCCGCGCAAGCCGTCGTTGGCGAGCGCGTGGCCAATCTGTTCGATCGCCTTGGCGTCGCGGCCGCGGGCGCCGCCGGGCGCGAGAATGGCGACGCGTCCTTCGCCGAAGGTCTGATAGCGCGCAGCGAAGGCGCGGATATTGGCGAGCGACTGCGCGTCGAGGCCGCCGCCGGTCGGATAGACGTCAAGGGTCGTCGGCGCTTCGCCAACGGTGATCGGATAGCGCTCGTGATAATCGCCGATCGTCGCGGTGTCATTGGAGGCGTAGTTGGCGCCGCAGCCAGCGAGCGGCAGAGCCGCCGCAAGCATCAGCGTCGCGACGCGAAGCGGACGCGCGGAAGAATTGACCGGAGGCGACATCGGAGAACTCGCTGTGGCATGGAACAACATGGCGTTTTGTCCGCGTCAGTCGGTGATGAAGCCTACCCGGCCGGAATAGCCGGGCATTGGCTGCAGCGAGCCGGAGGTCGAGTAGATGCGGTTGACGCGGCCGAGCAGCCAGGTCTGTGGATCGCTGGCGTCGCTGAAATTGGCGTCGGGGCGCACCGCCTGGTTCGGGTCGATCGCGTGGACGATGTAAGGCGTCACGATGATCACCAGCTCGGTCTGCTGATGCAGATAGTCGCGCGAACGAAACAGCGAACCGAGCACCGGCACATTCATCAGGCCGGGCACGCCGTCGATCGCCTGCTGCGTCTGATCCGAAATCAAGCCCGCCGAAGCGATCGAGCCGCCTGAGGGCAATTCGACCGTCGTCTCGTTCTTGCGGGTGCGGAAGCCCGGAACCGACGTTTCGGCGACCAGGATCGTATGCGACGAATCGATGTCGGTGACCTCGGTCGCGATATGAAGCTGAATGCGGTTCGCCGACAGCACGACCGGCGTGAAATTGAGCGTCACGCCATAGGGCTGCTGAATGATGTTCAACATGCAGGTGCCGGCGCTGCAGCTCTCGCCGCCCGAAATGGGAACCGTGCCGCCGGCGAGGAATTTGGCCGATTCGCCCGACACCGCCGTCACAGTCGGCTCGGCGATGGTGCGCGCGACACCCTGGCGCTCGAAGGCCTGCAGCGTCGCCGACAGTTTCATGCCGCCCATCGCCCAGCCGAGCGTGCCGGCGGAGGGAGGCGAGGTCGAATTCACGCTGAAGAGATTGTTGGTCGCCAATTCATTCGCGCCCGAACCCACGCCGGCCATGTTGACGCCGAGCTGCTTGATGATGTCGCGGCGGATTTCGCTGATCGTCACCTTCAGGCTGACCTGATCGAGACCGCGGATGGTCAGCGAATTGATCACCTTGCCGGTCACCGGCGTGCCGGCCGAACTGACGGTGAGCTGCGCGGCGGCGCCGGTCGCGCCGGGGGCCGGCGCGCCAGAAGACGTTGGCGAACCGCCCAGCACCGAAGTTCCGACGAAGCCGCTGGCGATGTCCAGCGCCTTCTGCGCTTCCCCGGCGGAAGCCACGCTGCCCATCAGAATGACCGAATCGCCGACCGTTTTGACGGTGATGTCATTGCCGGGCAGCGCGACATTGAGCAGTTGCTGCAATTCGCCGACGTCGCGCCCGACGGAGATCTCGACGACGGCGATCTTGCGGCCGTCGGCGGCGAGCGCGAAAATCGTCGTCTGGCCATTGGCGAGCGCGGCGACGTAAAGCCGGCGCGCCGAACGTACGACGGCGTTGGCGATCTTCGGGTCGCCGATGAAAATTTCGGTGGCGTCCTCGGGCAGATCGACGATGACCGACCGGCCGACGCCGAGCTGCAGCGATTTCTTCGCTTCGCCCGCTGCAACGGTGTAAGAGGCCGGTTTGTCGTCCGCGCGCGCCGCAAGCGGCGCGTAGGCGAGGAAAGCCGCCGTCAGTCCAATCGACGGCGCGATCCAGCGCGCAAGGCGGTGGTTGTTCATTCGGCGAGTTCCCGTCCTGTCGATGCCCATCGACGCTTCCCCCTCAGCGCGCGGCTGTCTGCGGCGCGCCGAATCTCACGATGGTTAGATTTCCCCGGCCCGCGTCGCCCATGTCGCCGACGGTTTGCGCCGGACCGGCGCTGTCGGCGAGGCTGCGCAGAGCAAGATGCAGATTCGAATTGCCGGCGTGCTGGGCGAGAATGACCAGCTCCGCCTGTTGCGGATCGAGTTCGAGCGTCGCATTGGCGCCCTGAATGACCTTCTTGCCGTTCTCTTCCTGGATGTTCTGACCGATCGCCAGAACCCGCACATTGGCGAGGATCGTTTGCGCGCCATCCACCTCGACGCCATGTTCCTTGGTCGCCTGGTCGTCGCGGTAAATCTTGATGACGTCGACGCGGTCGTTGGGAAGAATGAAGCCGCCGGCGTTGTCCTCGCCGGAATTGTCGACCTTGATCGCCACCGCGCGCATGCCGGCGGGCAGGATCGCCGACATAAAGCCGCTGTTGTTGCCCTTGACCAGTTTGTCGCGGCGAATCGGATCGCCATGGATGAAGGCTTCGCGCGCCATCGAGCCTTTGACGTCGTCCATGACGTTGGGACTTGAGGATTTCACGATCATGTAGTCGGGCGAAATCGCCGCCTTGGGCCATGGCACCCAGGCGACCAACGTTTCGGTGAGCGCCGTGCCCATCGGAATGTCATTGGCGGCGATCAGCACTTCGTCGGCGTCGAGCTTGGGCGCCTGCACGACACGCTGGGGCGCAGGGGCAGGCGCGCTGTTGAACAGCACATAGGCGCCGCCGAAGGCGACGACCGTCGCGCCGAGCACCGCAATCTGTACTTTATTCATGAAATCAGGCCCTTCCGCGCCACGAACGCAACGCAAGGGCAATATGGCCCGCCAATCGTCAAATTACGGTTAATCAGACGTATCCAAATGTTTGCTGAAACATAAAGACTTCGGTCACTATCGACCGGCGACGACGCCCCAGATCTCGCTGTGCGGGTAAAGCATCAGGCCTGCCGCAGCGAGCGCGACTCCATAGGGAATGCCGGTCTTTGCGTCATGCAGCCGCGCGATCCAGACGTGGCGCGACAGCCATGCCGGCAGGACGAAACGCCGGCCAAAAAGGATCAGCACGGTTAACCCTCCGCCGTAGATCGCCGTCGACAGGCTGTAATCGACGATCATGCCCCAGCCGAACCACAGCGCGGCGGCCGCCGCGAGCTTGGCGTCGCCGCCGCCGATCCAGCCCATCGAAAACATCGCGAAGGCGATGGCGAGAACGGCCGCGCCGCAGGAGAGATGGATGAGGATCGCCAGCGGCGGAACGCCGGCCGCCAGCGCCAATACGAGATAGCCGGCCGCCAGAGCGGCGCAGATCCGGTTGGGGATCGTCATCGTCATGACGTCCATCGAGGCGGCGAGCGCCATGCCGGCGGGGAAAAAGAAGATGATCGCCGGGTTGAGGAAGGTCGCCGCCATGATTGGTCCGTCGCTTGGGGGTGGGGTCTCGCGTAGCGAGCCTAGCGACCAATGCTTGCGCGGCGGTTACTCTAGGGGAAACTGGCGGCGCCGATCACTTGATTGCCGCGCCGATTTCGGCGAATTCGCTGCTCATTGTGGTGCCGAGCGCCGACAGGGCGCCGATGAGGAACACGGCGATCAAAGCGGTGATCAGACCGTATTCGATCGCGGTCGCGCCGGCTTCGTCACGAAGGAACGATGAAAACATCGCTAGACCTCGTTCTCGCCATCGGAGCGCGGATCGGCCCATTTGGCGGAATGAAGCCTCGCCTTTGCGAATTTCCCCTTCGTTAAGCCAAGGGGCAAAGTTCGAAACACCGACGTGATTTAAACGCGAGGGTTAATCGCTGTTATCGCTTCGACAGCGAATCGGCGAGATCGAGCCAACAGCGGCCGGCGCGATCCTCGACCTCGATGAACCAGAGGTCGGGGTCGAAGCCGATTTCGCGCAGCATGCGCGCCTCGCTCTCGGCGGCGGCAAGCCAATTGGCCGAATGGGCGCGCGTCCATAGCCGTTCGACGCCGCGCTCAGCGGTCTCGCCCTGCGGCGCCGGTTGATAGAGCGCAGTGAACCCGTCGAGTCGATCGATCTTGACCCAGATTGCGCCAGCTTCCGCCGCGCCGCGCCGGCGAAGCGCCGCAGCTGCGCCTTCGACCGCCACGCGTCTGAGATAGGCGGCGACCCAGATGTCGGAACGAAGCCGCACGTCAGCGCCCGGCCGCGTCCGCCGCAGCCGTCAGCGTCTTGAGCAATTTGGCGGTGACGGCGGTCGAGGGCGCCAGTCCATGCGAATGTTCGAAATCATGCAGCGCGGTGATCGTCGCGGCGTTCAGCTCGCCATCGGTCTTCACGACATAGCCGAGCCGGATCAGCGCGCCCTGCGCGGCGGCGATCAGCTTTTGCGTTTCCTGCTCCTGATCGGCGCGCAGTATGTCGCCAATCGCGTCGCCGCGAGAGGCCGCCGCATTGGCTTCGTTGAGCTGAGCCGGGCGGGCCGGAGGCGCAGGCGGCGCGGGTTCGGCCGCCGGCTGCCCGGCGAGCGGCGCGGGAGCGGGCGAAGGCTGTGCGGTCGCGCGGGCGAAGAAGGGCGCGGGATGACGTTCGTGCTGCAGGGTCAGCGCATTGATTACGATGCCGACCAGCACCGCGGTCAGCGCGGCGGCGGCATAGCCGCGCGCCGGCATGGCGCGCAGGCGCGAGAAGGCGGTCGATGGCAATGAGGCGGCGGCGGGTCTCGCCCGTCCGCTCGGCGCCGCGTCGCGACGCATGCGCGCCAACGCTTCAGGCAATTTTTCTCTCCATAGTCGTTTGTTGGCTCACCGCTGGTTCGGGGGCGAGCCGCGCTTGCGTCTCCAGCGGCGCCGGCGCGCCGTTTCGCTCGTCCGACCGGCAGACGCTCGGCAGACGCACGGTGACGCGCGTGCCGACACCGACGACGCTTTCCACCCGGAGCGCGCCGCCATGCAGGCCGACCAGGCCGCGCACCAGCGACAGGCCAAGCCCGGCCCCTTCGAAATTGCGATCGTAATCGGCGCGCGCCTGAAAGAACGGATCGCCCAGTCGCGACAGACTTTCGGCGGGAATTCCGACGCCGGTGTCGGCGACCGTGATCAGCATGGCCTCGCCCGCCGCTTGCGCCGCGACGCGAACGCTTCCGCCGCGATCGGTGAATTTGACCGCATTGGCGATCAGATTGAGCAGGATCTGCCGGCAGGCGCGTTTGTCGGCGACGATCTCGCCGAGGTTGCCGTTCGCCGTCTGCTCAAGCGCGACTCCGCCGGCCTCGGCCTTGAGGCGAACCATGGCGCAACAATCGGCGATGAGCGGCGCGAGCGCGAAAGGTTCGGGCATGATGCGGAACGTGCCGGCGGCGATCTTCGACGTGTCGAGGATCGAATTGACCACCGAGAGCAGATGATCGGCCGAAGCGTGAATGATCTTGGCGTATTCGCGCTGCTTGGCGAAGTCGCGTGGCGCAAGCTCGGCGTCGCCCAGCATTTCCGA
>SSMV01000118.1 GCA_004799435.1 Bradyrhizobium sp. | reverse complement strand
GGCGCGAACTCGGCAAGGGGCGCGGCAGGCTCTATTCCGAGAAGGCGCTCTACGCCGAGGACGGCCAGCGCACGCCGCATCACTATCACGTCGTCAAAACCGAAGACATCGTCAATCGCGGCGGCGCGCGTTTCGTGATCGAGCTGTTCAAGGTCGATCGCGCTGGCGCGCGAATGAAGGATCGCTTCCGCGTTCTCAAGGACGTCGCGACGCTCGATCTCGGCCCCGGCGACCGGGTCACGCTCGAGCCGGGCGAAAGCCTGACGCTTGAGCCGTTCGTCGCCCACGCGTTCTGGGCTGAGGGCGGCGCGACACTGGCGGGCGAAGTGTCGCTGGTCAATGACGACGTCGGCGACAATTATTTCCTGCCGCCGCTAGGGTCTCCGGCACCGATCGAGGAAGATCGCGCGGCGCGTTACTTCACGGTGCGCGACCACAAAAGGCTGGCGGGATTGACCGCCTGACTTGTCGTCGAACCTTGCGACGCGCTCACAGAAAATAGCCTTGCCGCTCATGGCGGACCCATCGCCACAGCAATAGCGCCGCCACCGCGGCGAGGCCGCTGGCGAGGCCAATCCATAGGCCGAGGCCCTTCAGCGGCGTCAGGAAGGCCAGGATAAGCCCGACCGGCGCGCCGACCAGCCAGTAGCCGCCAAGCGCCATGATCATGGGCAAACGCGAGTCGTGAACGCCACGCAGCATATTGGCGAGCGCCGCCTGGGCGCCGTCGAAAACCTGGAAGATCGCGGCAACCTTGAGGAAGGACAGCGCGAGCGCGACGATCTCGGCGATGTCGCCGCTGCTCGTGTTCAGGAAAGGCGCGATCAGCAGGCGCGGGACGGTTAGCATCGTCATCGCCGACAAGGCGACAAAGGCCAGCGTGGCGCCGAGCGCGACCCAGCCGGCGCGCGACACCGCGCGGGCGTCGCGTGCGCCATAGGCATGGCCCACTCTGACCGCGGCGGCCTGCCCGAGACCCAGCGGCGCCATGAAAGCGAGCGAAGCGATCTGCAGGGCGATGGCGTGGGCTTCGAGCGAGGCCGGGCCGATCAGACCCATCGCCAGTCCGGCGCCGGCGAAAATCGAAATTTCCGCGCCAATGGTCGCGCCAATCGGCGCGCCGAGGCGCCAGAGCGTGAGAAAGTCGTCAAGGTCGAAGCGCGGCGGCGCCGCAAACAGGCGATAGCGGCGAAGATGGGGATCGAGGAAAGACCAGCCGACGAGGATGAGCAGCATTACGCTTTGCGCGAGACTAGTCGCGACGCCGGCGCCGACGATGCCGAGCCCCGGCAGGCCGGCTGCGCCAAAGATCAGAATGAAATTGGCGCCCGCGTTGAAGACAACCGCGATCAATCCGGCGACCAGCGTCGCCGCCACCCGGTCAAGCGCCGCGAAGACGGAGCGGGTGGCGAAATAGAGCAGCGCCGGCGCCAGCGCCCATTGCAGGGCGTGCAAATACAGCGCCGCGTCGCTGGCGAGGTCGGCAGGTTCGCCGATGGCCAGCAGGATCGCCTCGGCCCGCCATAGCAGAGCCCAGACAGGGACCGCCAGCAGGAAGACGCTGAACAATGCCTGGGCGAGCGCCCGGCGCACGCCGGCGATGTCGTTGCGGTCGGCGCCGACGATTCTTGCGGCGATCGGCGCGACGGCGCCGATCACGCCGATGCAAGCGAGGAATAGCGTGGTGTAAAGCGCCTGGCCGAGCGCGCCGGCGGCCAGCGCGTGCGGCGACAGCCGGCCGAGCATCATCAGGTCGGTCGCGACCATCAGATTGACCGCGAGATTGGTCGCGACGATCGGCAGGCTTAGCGCCAGCGTCGCGCCGATTTCACGGCCTAGCCATCGGCGCGGCGGCTCGCTGGGCGGGTTGGCTTGGTCCACTCAACTGAGAACCATGCGCGCCGCCTCGGCCAGCGCGCGGCCGAGAATGGCGTGCTGATCGGCGTCGTAATGGATCCCGTCGCGATCCGAGCAGTGGATGAATTGCCCGGCGTCGACAAAGCCGACGCCGTTGTGTTCGGCGGTCTCGCGATAGCGCGCGGCGAGCCGTTTCGATTTCTCCGCGCCGCCTTCGAACATATCGGCGTAATCGCTCAATCGCGCAATCGGCGGCGGCGCGACGAGCAGAATCGCCGGCGGCGCGCCGCCCGGCCCAACCGGTTCGGCGCGCGCCATGCGGATCAGCCTTTCGACGCCATTGGCGATGTCGCCGGGCGTCGCCGAGAAGCGCGCCTTGAGATCGTTGCAGCCGAGCGAGATGATCAGGAGGTCGAGCGGCGCGTGGCTGCGCAGGCAGGGCGGCAGATAGTCGGCGCCGCGCCGATCCGGCTCGATGGGATCGTCGAAGACGGTCGTGCGGCCGCCCAGCCCTTCCTCGACGACATGAAACGCGGGCCCGAGTTCGCGCGCCATCACACCCGTCCAGCGGACATCCGGGGCAAAGCGCGCTCCCACGCCCGGCTCGCTGCCCCAGGTGTTGGAATCGCCGAATGCGACGATGACTTTCATGCGCCGGCTCTCTCTCCTGCATTCGGACGGCATTCATAATCCAATTCGTTCCGGCGCCAAGCCGACCGCCGCTCCAGCCTTACAAGCGGCGCATTCCCCGCCGTGAATATGCGGCGGAGACAAGCGATGACGACGCTGCCCGCCGACGAGGATTACGCCCGCGCCCTGATGACGCTCTTCGCCGACGCCGGCCTTCGCGCCGGCCAAAGCCTGGCCGCCGATCCGCTCGGCCGCATGTTCGGCGAGCACAACTTCGGCGCGACCAGCGACTATCGAGCAGCGCTCGATTATGCGGTCGCCAGCGGATGGCTCGCGCCCGCGCTTGGCCGCATTCGCCTCACCGCCGCCGGCTTCGCCGAACTCTAGGCTCTAGACCATCAGTTGACAAATATTATAGAATGATAGAACTAATGAGGATTGTCCTCGCGCCGCGCTAGCGCGCCCCAGGCCAAACCCCAGAGTCGATCAAAACCCAGCCCCGATCAAAACCCCGGAGTCGATCATGTCCCAGCCTCCCCACAAGCCGGAAACCTTGGCCCTGCATGCCGGATGGCGGGCCGATCCCACCACCGGGGCGGTGGCCGTGCCGATCTATCAGACGACCTCCTATCAGTTTCAGAGCGCTGAGCACGCCGCCAATCTGTTCGCGCTTAAGGAGCTCGGCAACATCTACACGCGCATCATGAACCCGACCAACGACGTGCTCGAAAAGCGCGTCGCGGCGCTGGAAGGCGGCGTGGCGGCGCTGGCGCTGTCGAGCGGTCAGGCCGCCTCGGCCTTCGCGCTGCAGAACCTGGCCAAGGCCGGCGACAATGTCGTCTCCTCGACCGATCTCTACGGCGGCACCTGGAACCTCTTCGCCAATACGCTCAAGGATCAGGGGATCGAAGTTCGCTTCGTCGATCCGGCCGACCCAGAGAATTTCCGTAAAGCCACAGATGCGCGCACGCGCGCCTATTACGCCGAAACGCTACCCAACCCGAAACTGATCGTCTTTCCGATCGCCGAGGTCGCGGCGATTGGCCGCCCGCTCGGCATTCCCCTGATCGTCGACAACACCGCCGCGCCGCTGCTTGCGCGCCCCTTCGATCACGGCGCCGCCATCGTTGTCTATTCGTCGACGAAATATCTCGGCGGCCATGGCACGTCGATTGGCGGGCTGATTGTCGACGGCGGCAATTTCCCCTGGGAGGAACATAAGGCCCGCCAGCCTGCGCTCAACACGCCCGATCCCTCCTACCACGGCGCGATCTGGAGCGAGGCGGTCAAGCCGCTCGGGCCGATCGCTTACATCATCAAGGCGCGCGTCACGCTGCTGCGCGATCTCGGTTCGGCGCTCGCTCCCTTCAACGCCTTCCTGACGTTGCAGGGCATCGAGACCCTAGCCTTGCGCATCGAACGCCACAGCGTCAACGCCGACAAGGTCGCCGCCTGGCTCGCCAAGCGGCCCGAGGTGACCAAGGTCATTCATCCCTCGCAGCAGAAGGGCGTGCAGCGCGAGCGCGCGCTGAAATATCTCAAGGGCGGCTTCGGCGGACTGGTCGGCTTCGAGCTGGCGGGCGGACGCGAGGCGGGCCGGCGCTTCATCGACGCGCTGCAGCTTTTCTATCATGTCGCCAATATTGGCGACGCGCGGTCGCTCGCCATTCATCCGGCGACGACCACCCATTCGCAACTCTCGGCCAGCGAGCAACTCGCCTCGGGAGTCAGCGAAGGCTATGTGCGACTGTCGGTCGGGCTCGAACATATCGACGACATTCTCGCCGATCTCGATCAGGCGCTGCAGGTCGCGGGCGCGCCAAGGGCCGCCGCGGAATAGGCCTCGTCAAAGGCCGGCGCCGATGACATCGGCGCCGGCGGCTTATGCACCCGCTTCAAATCCCCGTGACGAATTTCGCCATCACGACGATGATCGCCACCTGCAGCGCGCCCTGAAGCGCGACGGCGTAAAAGTACCAGCGCATCAAATGACCGACCCGCGCGCCGTCGGGCTGGGGTTTGCGCATCTCCAGATAGACGCGGAGATTGGTCGGCAGCAGGATTCCAAGCCCCTGGATTGTCAGCGCCGCGAGGATGACGAGCGCGGCGACGACCCAATAGAAATCGGGATAGGGCGTCGCCAGCAGGCCGATCTGACGCGCGTGGAACCATCCCGCCGTGCCGGTCAAGATCGCCAGCGTCGGCATCAGGAACAGCGTCTTGGGCGCGAGGCGCAGGATGAAGGCGCGGCGCGCCGGGAAGGGCAGGCGGCGCATCATCGGCCCGACGACGAAGCCCATGAAGAGATCGATGCCGGTCCACATCACGCCGGCCATGACATGGACGAAATTCAGCAGCCAGACATTGTCGATGGCGATGACGATCGCCAGCACCGCGAAGGCGCAGGCCATCCAAAGGAAGTTCAGCATATTGAGCGGCGGCGCGGCTTCGTCCGCCGTCATTGGCATGGTCATCGTTCAACCCCCCTTTGTCGTCTGGATCGGCGCCGCTTCGGCGCGGCGTCTGCGACCGAGCGAAGCTCGCGCGCCGCAGCCGGCAAATCAACCCCTCAATGCATTTAAGGTCGCTGCGCCGCTCGCGCGGCGGTTCTTGCCAGCGCGGCGAAGCGCGAGGCGTCGATTTCCTCAGCCCGCTGGGTCGGTTCGACATCCGCTTCCGCCAGCCATTGGCCGAGATCGAGACCGCGCGCGCCGGCAAAGCCCTTGAGCGCCTGGCGCAGCATTTTGCGTCGCTGGCCGAAAGCCGCCAGCGTCAATTGCGACAGCGTTGCGAGATCGGTCGGCTCGGGCGACGCGCGCGGAATGAGTTCGACAACGCTGGAGACGACCTTCGGCGGCGGCGTAAAGGCGCTCGCCGGCACGTCGAACAACAGCCGCGCTTGTGCGCGCCAGCCGGCCAGCACCGCGAGCCGGCCGTAGTCGGCGCGATTGTCCGGCGTCGCGACGATGCGCAGCGCCACCTCGCGCTGGAACATCAGCGTCAGGCGCTCGTAGAAGGGCGGCCAAGGCTGGGCCTCCAACCAGCGGATCAATAGCGGCGTTGCAACGTTGTAAGGAAGATTGGCGCAGATGCGGATCGGCGCGCCGGCGGCGATCGCGACGAGCCGCGCCGGATCGATCGTCAGCGCGTCGCCTTCGATGACCTCAAGGCGCCCCGGCCAATGGGCGGCGATTTGGGCCAGCGCCGGCAGACAGCGCGCGTCGCGCTCGATTGCGATCACTCTCGCCGCGCCTTGCGCAAGCAGGGCGCGCGTCAACCCGCCCGGTCCCGGCCCGACCTCGACGATCGCGACGCCGGAAAGCGGCCCGGCGGCGCGGGCGATCCGGCCGGTCAGATTGAGGTCGAAGAGAAAGTTCTGACCGAGCGCTTTGCGCGCGTCGAGCCCATGCGCGGCGACGATTTCACGCAGCGGCGGCAACCCGTCGGCGGCGAGGCTCACGGCGCGAGACGAGCGGCGAGATCGAGTGCGGCGATCAGGCTTGCCGGATTGGCGACGCCCTTGCCGGCGATGTCGAAGGCGACGCCATGGTCTGGCGATGTCCGCACGAAGGGCAGGCCGAGCGTGACATTGACGCCGCTGTCGAAGGCGAGCGTCTTGGCGGGGATGAGACCCTGATCGTGATACATGGTCAGGGCGACATCGTAGCGGGCGCGCGCCGCCGCATGGAACATCGTGTCGGCGGGCAAGGGGCCCACAACCTCGAGGCCCTCGGCGCGCAGCGCTTCGACCGCCGGGGCGATGATCTCGATCTCCTCGCGACCCATCGCGCCCCCTTCGCCGGCATGCGGATTGAGGCCGGCGACGGCGAGGCGCGGGTGTGCGAGGCCGAAGCGGCGCGTCATGTCGGCAGCGACGATCCGCGCCGTCGAGACGATCAGCGCCTGCGTCAATTGGCGCGGAACTTCGCTGAGCGCGATATGAATGGTGACGGGCGCGACCGCGAGCGTCGGCGACCAGATCATCATCACTGGCTGCGCCGCGCCGCGCCAGTCGCGCCTGGCGAGCGCGCCAAGAAACTCCGTATGGCCAGGATACTTGAAGCCCGCCGCGTAGAGCGTCGCCTTGGCGATCGGATTGGTGACCAGCGCTCGCGCCTCGCCTGACTTGACGTAAGCGACCGCGCGTTCGATCGATTCGAGAACCGCTGGCGCGTAGGCTGGATCGGCCACGCCTGAGCGCGCATCGGCGCGCTGGGCCAGCGGCGCGACCGGCAGCGCACGCTTGAAAACGGCGCCAGCCCCGGCCGGTTCGACCTCGATGATGGGAACAGCGAGACCGAGCCGGCGCGCCAGCGCGTCGAGCGCGCGCGGATCGGCGATGGCGAAAAACGCCGCCTCCGAGGCGTTGCGCGCCAGCCAGGCGCGCAGGATCAATTCTGGTCCGACGCCCGCCGGGTCGCCCAGCGTCAGAGCGAGTGGCGAAGGCGCGTCGCGGTCGGACATCGCGGTGTTGCGGGAGGGGGTCGTTGGCTTACGGCGTCGGGTTGGTGTTGGTGTTATTGCCGGCCAGGCCGAACGAACCGCCGACTTCGCCCAGCGTGCGCAGCGTCAACTGGACCAGCACGGTCTGGTCACGGACGGCCGGAACGATCGGACCGCCGGGCAGATTGACGGGATCGCTCATCGTCGTCGAGTAGTTCACTTTCAGCGTTGTGCAGGTGTCGCCATAGGTCAGGCCGAAGGCGTAGTTGGGCGCATAGAGCCGCGGCGTGCTTTCACCCGGCTGATCGTAATATTGGCGCGACATGTCGAACAGCACCGAGCCATTGACGCTCCACGCATCGCTGAGCTTGTAGGAGGCGCTGGTCTGCAGGCCTTCGCGAGCGAAAATATAGCCAAGCTCTGGCTGCGCGGCGTAACGGCCATAGTCGATCGACGTGGTGAGGCCGCCAAGCTTGGCGTTGGCGATGATGTCGAGACGGTCAAGCGCGAAAGTCGCGTTGTCGAACTGCTGTTTGCTGGTCAGCGAGAAGCCTGACGAGAAGGGCGCGATCGTCTCGCCTGCGACGAAGTTCGAATATTTCTTGTCGAGGCCGGATTCGAGCCCGGTGTTGGCCATGTCGGCGATCGTGTAGGAATTCTGCCCGGCGAGCTGGATCGACTCGCCGCCGACGATATTGGCGTGGCCGCCATTGATGAAATCGGCGGTGTATTGGGCGCCGTAATTGAGCCGCGTTCCGCCCTCGATGCGGTCGTAGCCAGAATATTTGTCCCAGGCGAACAGGTTCGTCTCGTCGAACACGAGACTTTGCGCATCTTCGTTGGGTTGCAGTTTCGGGATCACCTCGTCGGGTCGCACGATCAGCTGAGCGATCGGCTCGATGAGCTGGCGGCCCCATGACGAGTTGGCGACAAACGGATAGCGATATTCGAGACCGACGCCGGGCATCGCGCGCGCCGCCGAGCCACTCGTGGCGCCAAAGTAATTCGACTGGCCGCTGTTATAGATGGTGCTCGCGCCATAGCCGTAGGAACCGGCGGTGTTGAGATCCGCCGTTTCGCCGTCGAGACGGGCGAAGACGAAGGGCGTCCAGGTCTCGCCGATCGGATCGGTGAACTTGCGCTGCCAGGAGACCTGTTCGGAGACGCGCGTGTAATCGCCGGCGATGCCGCGCAGCAGACAATTATTGGCCGGCGAATAGGCGCTCGCCGGAGTCGTGAAGGTCAACGGCAGCTTGTAACCGCCCGACACCACGCCGCCGAGGCCGCAGACGTTGTAAAGCCCGTAGGTCTGGTCGAGCGTATTGGCCATCGACGACTGATAGGCCGCCTCGACGCGCGCGATGTTGGTCGCATTGAGGTCGATCTTGATCTCGCCGCCGAGGCCGCCTGTCGCGTCAGGCGAAAGCGCGATCGTCTTGTTGTAATCGAGCACCGGCGCCGCGAACGGCTGCTGGCGCTGATCGGCGGAAGCGCTGGTGCTCTCGAAGCGATAGCCGCTGAGATCGAAGAAGCCGCGATTGGCCTGGCCGCGCAGATAGACCGACGAGACGATGTCCTGCAGGTAATATTGCGAGGGGTCGGTGTTCTTGATCTTGTAGTCGTTGATATAGAAGGGATCGGACATCGCGGTGATGTCCCATCCCCATTTCCATTTGTCGTTGATGAAGAATTCGCCGCGCGACTCGACCGACCCACGCCAGCGCCGGTCGCCGGAATCATAAGGGTAGGCGGGGAACAGGGCCGGGTCCTGCTGGAACAGGCCGGTGATGTGAATGTTGTATTGGCCGTTGTCGAGCCGTTGACGCCACTCCGCGTCGCCAAAAGGTCCCTGCGCCGAGAGATAGGTCGGCGTCAGCGTCAGATCGTAATTGGGCGCGAGATCGAGAAAATAGGGTATCCCGACGCCGTAGCCGAGATAGCTGCTGCGGATCATCGTCGGCGCGAGCAAGCCGGTCTGACGCGTCACAGTCGGGTCGGGCGCGGAGAAATAGGGGATGTAGGCGACCGGAATGCCGGCGACCTCAAGCCAGGCGTCCTCGTAATAGACGACATGCGTCTGCTGGTTTTCGATGATGCGTGCGGCCCGCACCTGCCACAGCGGCGGCTTTTCGGGATGCGCCTTGCAAGGCTCGCAAGCCGTGTAGATGCCGTTGTTGAAGACCGTGACCGAGCCCTGCGAACGTTCGGCGCGCGGCGAGGTGAAGCGCGTGCGTTCGGTGCTGACCGACTCGACGCCCTCGACGAATCCGGCGGCGAAATCGTCGGTCAGATCGAAGCGCTGGGCATAGGTCACATTGCCCTTTTCGTCGGTCAGCTTGGCGTGACCCTCGGCGAACAGTCGCTTGGTCGTTCGATTGTAGGTGACGCGATCGGCCTGCAGGACGCGGTGCTTGTAGTAAATCTCGACGCCGCCGACCGCGGAAACGATGTTGTGGTCCTTGTCGTAAACCATCTCATTGGCTTCGAGGACCATCTTGTCGGGGTTGCGCGCGGCCGCGCCCTCGGTCGCGGCGGATTGCGCCATTGCCGGCGCCGGGCCGACCATCAGAGCGAGCGCCAGCGCCAAACATGCGAAAACGCCGCCGCCACGAGGCCAGCGTGCTTTGGGCGAGCTGATGGAGCCGCCCATCAACCGTCCTCCTGGAGCAGAAGCACGTACACCCCGAACAAGCAGCCAACCACGGCAGGCGACCAACCTGCGACGGTGGCGCTGAAGAAACCCACCCCGCCCAAATCGTTCACCAATTTCGTCGCAACATAAAGCACGAAGCCGGCTAGGACGCCACCGGAAACCATCCTTTGCACGCCGCCCGTTCGGAAAAATCTTAACGAAAAGCAAGCGGCCACCAGGACCATCGCAGCGAGCAGCGCCGGCAGGGCCAGAAGCTCCTGATATTGAAGACTATAAGCGGTCGGATCGAGACCCGCGCGGCGGGTCTCTTCGACCAGCTCCGGGAGCGCCCAAAATGACACAGTTTCGGGCGCCGAAAAGGCCTGGGAGATGTCGGCCTGAGTCATGGTGGTGGCGAGCAGATAAACGCTGGTCGCCAGCGTGTCGAAACCGGGGGTGACGACCTTGGCGTCGGTCAGCCGCCAATAGCCATCCTCGAGGACGGCGTGGTCGGCGTCGATTCGCTCGGCGAAGGCGCCATTGGGCTCGAAGCTGAACACCTGGACGCCGATCAGGGCGTTTTGAGCCTCGCCACGGCCGTCGGCATGCAGGACTGACTCGCCGTCGACGCTCTTCTGGCGGATCCATACGCTCGCCGAGGGGCTGGCGCCCGAGCCGAAGAGCTTGGCCTCGATCCGGTCGGCCTGACGCTTCATCGAGGTCGAGACTGGATTGTAAAGCCCGGTCACGGCGATCCCGATCGCCACAGCGATAAGCACCGGCGGCGTGATGAATTGCCAGACCGAGACGCCGGCCGAGCGAGCGACAACCAACTCGAGCCTGCGCGACAGATCGAGGAACGAGATCATCGCGCCAAACAGCACCGCGAAGGGCAGCGCCTGTTCGGCGACGATCGGCGTGTGCAAAAACGACAGCCAGCCCATGAGCGGGGCCGTGGCGCCGGGCGTGTCGCCGGCCCGTCGCAGGGTCTCGACGACGTCGATGGCGTAAATCAGCGCGAATACGGCAGCGAAGACCGTCATGATCGTCGCGAAGAAACGTCGCGCGAAATAGCGCCCGAGCGTGCCGAGGATCATGCGGCTTTCGCCGCGAACTGGCGACGCCCTTCGCGCAGCGCGCGTCGCAGCGGGCCGCCGTAAATCGCATCGAGCGCCGCCGCGCAGGCGAGGAGCGGCAGGGCGAAGGCGAGGATCGCCGCATGCGGATCGGAAACGACGAGCGACGTCACGGCGACGCCCAGCATGCGCAGCACGAGGAAGAGGAGGACGGCGATCCCGGTGGCGACGCCGCGTCCCTGGCGCGTCGTGCGCGCTTCGCCCAGCGCCGCAAAACCGATCAGCCCGGCGGCGAAAGCGTAAAGGGGGCTCGCCAGACGGTCGATCAATTCGCCACGTATGCGCCCGATTTGCCTGGCGCCCGAAGGATCCTTGGGATCGAAACGCATCAATTCGGCGGTCGTGCGCTCGCGCGGTCGCTTGATCGTTTCCTCTTTACGAACGAACTGCGACAGATCGATGGCGTAATTGTCGAAGGTGACGATGGCGGAATCGCCCGAACGTTCCGGGCGCTGATAGGTGCCCCTCGACAGCACGAGATAGGTTTCGCCATCGCGCGTGACCGTCTTGCCGACCTCGGAAATATAGGTGGTGATATGCGCGGGATCGCGGCGATCCTGCATGAACACGCCGCGCAGCGAGCCGTCGGACCCGCGCTCGCGATAGTGGAAAATGAATCCGGAGGTGACTTCATTGAACACGCCCGGCCGCGCGAAATTGGTGATGAAATCGGCGCGGATCAGCGCGGTCAACGCTTCGATCGCATCGAAGCTGCGCGGCATGATTTCGACATAGAGCCCGGCCACCAGCAGATAGACCATGGCGAACAGCAGGAGAAACGGCCGCAGCAAACGGCTGGGCGAAATTCCCGACGCGCTCATCACGACGAGTTCGCTGTCGCCGTTGAGCCTGTTGAGGCTGTAGAGCACGCCGACGAACAGCGCGACCGGCGCGATGACCGCCAGCAGCGAGGGCACGGTGAGACCGGTGATGGTGAAAAACACCAGAAGGGACTGACCCTTGCTGGTCATCAAATCGATCTGCCGTAGCGCCTGGGTGATCCAGACGATGCCGGTCAGCGCCCCCAGCCCGGCG
>SSMV01000117.1 GCA_004799435.1 Bradyrhizobium sp. | reverse complement strand
CCGTCACCGGCAGCGGCGGCTCCTGCCTGACCCCCGGCGCCTTCGGGCGGATCATCACCACGCCGGTCACTGCGGGGGCGAATTCGGCGACGATCTCGCGCAGCGCGGTCGGGAAGAGATTGACGCCGCGCACGATCAGCATGTCGTCGGTGCGGCCGATGCAGCGCACGCGCGGCGCCGTCCGCCCACAAGCGCAGTGGCCGATCCCAAGACGAACATGATCGCGGGTGCGGAAGCGCAGCAGCGGCGCCGAGCGATTGACGAGATGGGTCAGGACAAGTTCGCCCTCGGCGCCGTCATCAAACGGAAGCGGCGCGCCGCTTGCCGGGTCGATGAGTTCGAAATGCACGAAGCCACGACCGGAGAAATGCATTCCGTCCTTGGCCTCGCATTCGCCCCATAGCGAGGGCGAGATGTCGCCGATGCCCATCGCCTCGGTGACCGAGGCGCCCCAGGCGGCCTCAAGCTGGGCGCGCATCGCCGCTTCGCCGCCGCCCGGTTCGCCGGCGACCATCAGGCGCTTGACGCTGCTTTGCGCGAGATCGACGCCGCGGCTCTTCGCCCATTCGGCAAGATGCAACGCATAGGAAGGCGTCAGGGCGACGACGCTGGGGCTGAGCTGCTCCACCGCGCCGATCAAGCGATCCGTATTGCCCGATCCGACCGGGATCACGCAGAGGCCGATGCGGGCGAAAGCCTCGAGCGTCGCGCCGGCGACGAATGGGCCGGCGTTATAGGTCGAAACGAGACGGTCGCCGCGCGCAACGCCCGAGGCGGCGTAGCTGCGCGCCGAGGTGCGCACCCAGACTTCGAGATCGGCGGCGGTGAGCGGAATATAGCTCGGCGCGCCGGTCGTTCCGCTGGTCGAATAGATGCGCGCGATGTCGTCATTCGCCGCCGTCACATGGGTTCCCATCGGCCGCTCGGCGCTGCGCGAGGCGCGCAACTCGTCTTTTTCGGTGAAAGGAAGCCTGGCGATGTCCTTAAGGCCGCCGATCCGCTCCGCCGAGCCAAAGCCGGCCAGCGTCAGCTTGTCGCGATAGAAGGGCGAGCGCTCGAGCAGGTGGGCGATCTGGCGGCGATAGAGCGGATCGTCGGCCGCCGCCTGCGATTCCCACGGCGCCGCTTCGATGTCGGGTTCGAGCAGACTCATGTCTTGGTCGTCTCATGACTCTTGGGATCGGCCCCCGCGTAGCGGATCGCCGCTTCCGCTTCGGAAGCCATGAAAAAGCCGATCGGCGTCTCGGCTTCCTCGGCGAGATGGGCGATCAATCCGGCGACGCGGGCGAGAATCGGCACGCCGCGCGTCAGCACGACCGGCGCGCCGACATCGTGCAGCGTTGCGGCGATCGACATCGACACATTCATCGGCAGCGGCCTGTTCCAGATTGCCGGCGCGATCGCCGCGAGACGAGAGGCAACGGCGACGCCGCGCCCAGCGACCTTGCGCTCATGAGCCAGCGCGATCATTCGCTCGGCGCGCGGATCGACCGGCTTGTGCAAAGGATGGCCGAAGCCGGCGAGCGGTCGGCCGGCCGCCCGTCTTTCGCGCGCCGCCGCCATCGCCGCGTCCTCGAGCGTCGCGCCGGCGTCGACCCGCGCCAGCACGTCGTCGATCAAAGCGCGCGCTTCGCCCGCCGAGCCGAGGATCACCGTGCCGCAGCCGAGCACCCCGGCGGCGACCGCGCCCTGAAGCGCGGCGGGATCGGCGGCATAGGTCATGCGCGCGGCCTGCACGCTTGGCGTCAGCCCATGTTCGGCCAGCGCGACCAGCGCCAGATCGAGGAAGAATCGTTGATCGGGCGTCGGCGCGCGGCCGGTCGTCAGCAGGAAAAAGTATTCGGTGAAGCTCGTGGCGCCCATCAGCTCGTCGCAGAGATCGCGGCCGCGCACCGTGACGCGGTCGGCCTCGGGCGAAGCGATCGCGGTGGACGCGGCGCCGCGCTTGCCGATCAGCATGGGCTCCTCCTTGTCGCCGCGCTTCGTTGGCGCGGCGCCTCGCGGGCAGAAAGGCGCCTTCCCTATCGCCCCATAAGATTGTAGGACAATACCGCAAGCGTGGACGCCGTCAAGGTTGCGCCGTCACGATCGACCGGATCGAGCGCCTTTGCGACGAGGCGGTTTGGCGGCATGCTGTCGCCTTTGCGGGCGCCCGAGAGCGCGAGGATGGCGATGGACGATTCGGCGGCGACAAGGCGACGGCGTTCGCGCAGCCGCGTCGATGCGCCGGCCCATGGCGCGACGGTCGGCCATATCGTCGAACGATTGCGCGACGACGTGTTGGCGCGGCGCCTGACGCCGGGCGACCGGCTGGTCGAAAGCGATCTCACGCAGCGTTTCGCCGTCAGCCGCGGTCCGGTGCGCGAGGCGCTGCGCCGCCTTGCCGCCGAGGGTCTGATCGAACATGCGCCCAATCGCGGCGCTGTGGTCCGTCGTCTGTCGCCGCGCGACATCTGCGAACTTTTCCAGATCCGTTTCGAGATCGAGGCGCTGGCCGCGCGCCTTGCCGCGCAATCGGCCGATATGGCGGCGCGGGCGCGTTTCAGCGAGGAGATCGCGATGATCTTCACCGACACGCCGCGACGCATGAGCGACTATCTCGACGAGAACGCCGCCTTCCACGCCGCCGTGCTGCGGCTCGCCGACAACGCCCAGCTCGCCGAAGTGTCAGCGCGCCTGCGGCTGCCGCTGATCATGGCCCAGGTCGGCGACGCGCTGACGGTCGAGGTGATGAATGTCTCGGTGTGCGAACATCGCGCCATCGCGAAAGCGATCATCGAGGGCGATGCGACCGCCGCCGCCAATGCGGCGCGCGCGCATCTCGAACGCGCTGCGGCGCTAGCGGTGGCGCGCCGCGAGGCCGACGCCGAGCCGCGAAACTAGCCGATCCACATATGGGCGCCGCGCGCGAGGCGCGGGGCGAGGCGGCGCATGTCGGCGGCGGCAATCGCCACGCATCCGGCGGTCGGCGTCAGGCCGGGCCGCGCGAGATGAAAGAAGATCGCGCTGCCGCGCCCCTTGCAGCGGCGGCGATAATTATAGTCGAGCACGAAAGTCAGATCGTAGAGCGCGTCGTCGCGCCACATGCGGTCGACGAAATTGGCGTCGGGTCGACCGACGGCGCGCAGCCGGATCGGGCGATTGTAGCGACCGCTTGCCGGGTCCTCGCACCAGGCCTGGTCTCGCGCCATTGGCAGGTGGCGCACGCCGCCGGCGACCGGCCGTTTTCTTTCGGGACGATAATAGGCCCAAAGAATCTCGAAGCGTCCGGCCGGCGTTCCGCCGTCGCCCTCGCGCTTGTCGCGCAGAATTCCGGCGGGGCCGAGCGCGCAGGCGATGCGCAGCGGCCCGGCGATCAGCCAGCCGCGCGCACGATCGGCGGGGCGCGAGAGCACGCGCAAAGTCTTGAGGCGAGCAGGTGGCGTGCGGCGCATCGCGCGACGGTGCCTTGCCGATCGCGCCGGCGCAAGCGCCACGGCACGGCCAATGTGTCGCGAGGGGCGCGTTTTCCGACGGGCGGATATTGCATACCGTAAGTCTGCGCCGCGTCGGGACGGAGGGGCATGTGAGGGACTGGCTACCAAAGCTGCGCGGCGCGCCGGTCGGCCTGATCGTCCTGCTGGCGATCGCCGTGACGCTCTATGTCGCGCTGATCGCCACCTGCGCCACGCCGCTGGCGGGCGGCGAGGATGGTTATTCGCAAGCCTGGGCGTCTCTCCTGCTCACCTTTTGGCTATGGGCTGCGCTGGCGTTGCTGCTGCTCAATGGCGGGATGATTGGCAGGATGCCGCGCTGGGCGGCGCTCTCGGCGCTGCTGTTGCATCCGCTCTCCGGCGTCGCCGCTTTCGCCGCCGAGGACGCCGCTTCGCGGCGCGTCGAGGGCGCGCTGACAATCGTCGCGCTGCTGCCCTTGGTTGTCGCGGGTTACGCGCTTTGGGCGCGGCTGCCTCGCCTGCGCGCGGCCATGCCGGAGACGCCGGCCAGCCTCTCCGCTGGCGCCGCGATCCTGGCGCTATCGGTCGCCGCGCTCATGACCTCGATGTGATCGGCGCCAAGCGCGGACACGACGAAGATCAGGCGGCCGCCTCGCTGAGCGTCAGTTTAGGTTTGCGCCCGCGCGGGCGGGCGCGAAGGCTGCGGCCGATCAGTCTTTCGATTTCGGCCAGGAAATCCGGGCCGCCGCGCGGGCGGCTGCTGGCGTTGGGCGCGGTGAAGACTTCCGCTGGACTCTCGCCGCTCGAAGCGGCGAGAAGCTCGGCGAAGCGCGGCGCGAACGCAAGGATCGGCGCGACGCTGACCAGCGCGTCGTCGCGGTCCGCAAAATGAGCGGCGACGCTGCTATGAGGCCAGCCCCTGGGCGTATCCGCCAATCCGGCGCGAATGGGGCTGAGCGCGAGGTGACGCACCGCGTTCAAGCAATGTCGCTGGTCCATCGCGACAGAGGCAAAACGCCCCTGAAAAAGAGGACCGGTGGCGCGGGCGCGGGCGTTGAAAAATGCGGTGTAGCGCCGGTTCGCTTCGCCGACCGCGCGCGATAGGCCCTCAGGCGAAGAGGGAACGAGGATCAACTGGACATGGTTGGGCGTCAGGCAATAGGCCCAGCAGGCGACCGCATTGGCGCGGCAGCGCTCGGCGAGCAAATCGCGATAGAGCGCATAGTCGCCCGGCTCGACAAACAGCGCCTGTCGGCGGGCCCCGCGCTGGGTCACATGATGGGGCAGGCCGGGGATGGTGATGCGGGAAAGTCGCGCCATCCCTATCGGTTAGCACGGGCGGGTTAACAGACGATTCGCGTCATGTCCCCGAATTTGGCGGCTTGCGCGTCAACGAAGCTAATTCTAGCTTGTTTGCGGGCATTTAAATCCCACCCGTCGGGAGACGAGACCCATGGTCGCGAGCCCCGCCTGGCGCCGTGGTTCTGTGGCGTCTCTTGTCGCGATGCTCCTCACTGGCTGGGGCGCGGATGGATTCGCCGCCACTCATGACGAGATCGTTGCGGCCTGCAAGGAACAGGCGCGGCCGACGGTGGTCGACTGCGTCCGCAGCCGGATCGGCACGGCCGACAAAGAGACGCTGATCGCGCAATGCCGCGAGTCGGCGGGACGCCCGTTCGTGGTGGCCTGTGTGCGGCGTGAGGAAGTCAAGGAATCCGCGGGCGCGGCCGCGCCGGCCGCGCCGAAAGCCGACGCGCCCAACCCGGCCGATGCAGCCCTTGTCACGAGGCCAGTCTTCGTCGCGCCGCCCCGCACCATCGCCGACGTCACCGCGATCCTCGACAAGGAGAAGCCGGACGAAGCCGTGATCGCCAAGCGCAAAGCCGAGGCCGATGCGCCGCCGCCAGCCAATCTCGCGGGGCCCCAACTTGCGCATTTCTATTTCGATCGTGGCGCGACGCGCGCCTATCTCGGGCGCAATCAGGATGCGCTGGCCGACGGTCTTCAGGCGCTTGCGCTGACGGGATCATCGGGCGATTTTTCTCTGCGCAGCCGCCTCCTTCAGTTCGTCGAGCTCAAATACGGCGCGGTCGGCGATTTCAAACGCGCGATGGACACGGCGTCCTCGCTCGTGCGCGAGGCGGAGGCCAATCTCAAGCGCGGCGCGGAGATCAATGCGCTGGCCTATCAGACGCGCCTCTCGATTAAGGTCGGCGACATCCCTCAAGCCGACGCTTTCGCCCGCCGCGTCGAATCGCTGGTTCAGGAAGCGCGCGGCAGTCCCAATCCGAAGTGGCGCGCAAGCTATGATATTTATGGCACTTCCTTTGAAGCCGACGCGGACGC
>SSMV01000116.1 GCA_004799435.1 Bradyrhizobium sp. | reverse complement strand
CCCAGCGCGAATCTGGCCATAAATTATATCTAGTCTATAGATTTTAAGAGTAACCATGTCAGCCTTTGGCGCGCAGAGCACAAAGCCCCGTCTCGCCGACGCAATGCGGCAATTGGCGGGCGCCGTCGCGGTGATCACCGCCGGCCGCGGGCCGGCGAGGACCGGCTACACCGGCACCGCCGTCTTTTCCTTGTCGATCGACCCCGAACGGCTGGTCATCAGCGTCGGGCGCAGTTCGTCGAGCTATCCGGCGATCCGCGACAGCGGCTTTTTCGGCCTCAACATTCTGCGCGCCGATCAGCAGGCGATCGCCGACCGCTTCGCCGGCCGGGGCGGCGTCAAAGGCGAAGCGCGCTACGCGGGCGCCGAATGGAAAGAGACCCCCGCCGGCGTGTGCCTGCTCGTCGGCGCGCTCGCCGCGATCGAGCTGCGCGTCGAAGAGATCATCGAGCGCCACTCCCACGCGATCATCATCGGCGAGCCGCTGTCCATCGCGGCGTCCTCCGTCGGCGAGGGCCTCGTCTATTGGCGATCGACCTATCGCTCGACCGCAAACGAGCGCGCGCTCGCCGCCGATGGCTTCGTCGCGCTCGACGGCGCCGGGCTCGGCTTGGCGACTTCGCAAGCGGGGCGGGCGATCGGCGTCCCGGGCGCATCGGAGCCGTCGCCGGACCCTTGGCGCGCGGCGCCTTTGGCGAGCTGATGGGCCTGCCGCAGGTGACGATCTGCGCGAAGTTCATCGCCGATCAATTGCTGGCGGCGGTCGCCGATGCGGATAGCAACGCATCATCTGCCAAGGTTCGCCGCGAGGAAGACAGCGAAGACGAGCGCGATGAAGAGATCGCTGGCCAATGCGACAGTCTCGTTTCTTGACCGGTCTCGACTGCCGATATGACGGACGCCGGCGACGCCGTAGAAAATGACGCCATAGATCGCCGTCGGAACGACGAAAGTCGGCATGAAGAGGGACACGAGCGCGACGACCCCGGCGGCGATGTTCGCGACGCCGAGCTCCTGGACAATGACCAGCGCCTCATCGCCGGTCATGTGAAAGATTTCCCGGGCGGTGAAAGCGGGCTGGAGCAATTGCCGCGCCCCGGCGAGGCTCAGCCTGACGCCCATGCCCCAGAAGACGAACCAACGGCCCAGCAGGCCGATCAGCGCCAGCTCCGGGCGCAGCGCATGTTCGATCGCCAAGGAGGCGGCCGGCAGGATCAGCATGGTCAGCAGAACGATCGCGACGTACATCTTGCCCCCTACGAAGTTGCCCGGCGCCACTCAGGCCTAGATCGAGATCACGTCACGCCTTCCAGGAGCGCAACAACGCCTCGCTCTCCTCGTCGGCCGGGAACGACATTTCGATGCGAAGTTCCTGCAACGCCACATCCTGAGGCGCCCCGAAGATCGTCGTCGTGGTCACCAGTCGAATTCTGCGCTCGCCGAATTGCAGCTCGATGGGGATCGTCGGATCGGGTTCCTCGCTCACGCTGAAAGGCGGGAACGCATTCTTGGCGAGAAGCTCGCGCAACAGTCGCTCGGAAGGCGAACCGTGATTTGCCGCCGCTCCCGCCTCAGCCGCGCCAGCAGCGCCGCTCCGGTGTGCGGCCAACTCCTGACGAATGGGCGCAGCCCGCCGGGATCGCAGATGATCTCCAGAAAATTGGCCTGGGCGCGATCGTCACTGCTCTTTGCGCGCGCGACGAACCAGCCCAACAGGCGCTCGGCGGCCTGATTGACCATGACAATGTTCCAGCCCGCATCGAGCACGAAGGCGGGAAACGGCTCATGATGTTCGAGCATGCGTTTGAGGATGGCGACTGTCGGGGCGAGCGCCACGGAGTCCAGGGATCGTTCGGGATAGAAAGCGGCATAGCCGGCGGCGGCGAGCAATTCGTTGCGCGCGCGCAGCGGCATGTCGAGCTGCTCGGCCAGGGCTAGCGCCATATTGCTGCTGGGCTTTGAGCGACCCGATTCAAGAAAGCTGACGTGACGCTGCGAAACCTCGGCGGCCAGCGCCAGTTCGAGCTGGCTGACATTGCGCATCTTGCGCCAGTTGCGCAGAAGCTCGCCGAAGAGAGAGCCCGGCTTGTCGCGCTTTTCGATCCGTTTCGTGGCCAATCCGTCCAAGATTACCTGCTGCGTAAGATTACCTGCCACGTAATTGAGCCGCGTCAGGCGCGCGCCTAGACGTCGACGTCATGGCCGGAGATCGGTCTTCGCTCGACAGCATAGAAGGCGCTTATGAAAAGACCAAAAATCCTCATAACGGCGGCGGCGGGCAAAACCGGGATGGCGACATCCCTCGATCTGCTGCGGCAGGGCTTTCCGGTGCGGGCCATGGTGAGAGCCCCGGACGCGCGCAGCGAGCGGCTCAAAACCGCCGGGGCGGAAATCGTGCCGGGCTCGATGGAAGATTTCTCGGATCTTTCGCGCGCGATGTCGGGCGCTCAGCGCGCCTATTTCTGCCCGCCGCTTGAGCCCGGCACATTGCGGCGCGCGACCTTGTTCGCGGCCAGCGCTCAGGAGGCGCGCCTGGAGGCGGTGGTCCTGCTGAGCCAATGGGTGTCGGATCCGGTCCATCCGGCCGTTCACTCGCGCGAGAAATGGCTGACGTCCAAGGTGTTCGAATGGATTCCCGACGTGCCGAGCGTCATCGTCAATCCCGGATTTTTCGCCGACAATTACATGGCTGTCCTCGAGCCGGCCGCGCAATTCGGTCTCATGGCGATGCCGCTCGGCGAGGGCATGAACGCGCCGCCATCGAACGAGGATATTGCGCGAGTGATCGCCGCGGTGCTCGCCGATCCCGCGCCTCACATCGGCAAGCGTTACCGGCCGACCGGGCCAAAGCTGCTGTCGCCGCCCGAAATCGCCGCGGCAATCGGCAGGGCGCTCAACCGCAAGGTTAAGTTTCAGGACGCGCCGATCAAGCTGTTCATGAAGGCGGCGACGGCGCTTAAGATTTCGCCATTCGTTATCGAGGAGCTTTCCTGGTACCTGCTCGACTATCAGCGCAACGCCTTTGGAATCGGGGCGCCGACTGATGTCGTTGCGCGGATCGGGGGCAAGGAGCCGGATGGTTTTGAGGCCATCGTGCGCCGCTACGCGACGGCTTCGCCATTCGCCAGGCGAACGATCGGCGCCAAGGGTCATGCGCTTGGCTTGTTGATGAGCACGCTGCTCGCTAGGGCGCCGGATCCTGGCGACACCCGGCGGCGGCTCGCGCTTCCGACGCTGACCAACGCCAAGCTCGCCATGGATTCCGAGCGCTGGCTGAAAACGGTTCAGCCGGGTCGGGGTGAGGTCTAACGCGTCGCAAAGCGCGCCGCGGCGAAGAGGCCGAGAATAGAACCCTTTCCCGACCGGCGTCGTCCGGTTGCGACCGGCGACAATCGTCGTAAGCTCGCCCGCCAAATCGTCTATGCGCGGAGACGGCCGATGTGCGACGAGGATCGCGTAACCGCGGACTTCATTGAGGCGGGCGTCAGCGGCCCCGTCGTCATGTTGATCCATTCCAGCGTTGCCGGCGCCCGCCAGTGGCGTCGCCTGATGGACGATCTGAAGGACAGGTTTCGCCTGCGCGCCGTGTACCTCTACGGATACGGCAAGACCCCGCCATGGTCGAAGGCAAGACCGCAAACGCTTCTCGATCAGGCGAAGCTGGTTGCGAGCGCGCTGCCGCCCGGCGCAGACGAGGTCTATCTCGTCGGCCACTCGTTCGGCGGCTCGGTCGCCATGAATACTGCGAAGCTGCTCGGCGCCCGCGTCACAAAACTCGTTCTTCTGGAGACCAATCCGTTTTATCTGCTGGCGCAGAACGGTCGTCTCGAAGCGCTTGCCGAGGCCATGGCGTTGCGCGATCAAGTCAAAAAGTTTGGGGCGCTCGGACAATGGGCCGCTGCGGCGGAAATATTCGCCAATTACTGGGGAGGCGCCGGAACATGGCAGGCGACGCCTCCTGAGCGGCGCGCGGTCTTTGCCGAAGCGCTTAAACCGAATTTCTTCGAATGGGACGCGATGAACGAGACGACATCCATCGAACAGTGGGCCGCGATATTGCCGCAGGCCACGCTGCTCGTCACCGATCCCGGCACCGTCGCGCCAATACGAGAGATCGCGCAAATCATGAAGCGATTCTGCCCGCCATGGACTCACGTCGAAGTGTCGGGGGCTGGCCATATGGCGCCTCTGACGCAGCCCGAACGGATCAACCCCATCGTCGCCTCGTTTCTGAGCAACTGAGGGAGCGACGGGCCAGCCGGATTTGGGGCGGCGCTCGTCGCCTTCCGTCTCCGAGCGCCGCGGATTGTTACTGAACCGCTTTCGCCGCCTTTACGATCAAATGCGCCACGTCCTTTGGCTTGGATTGATAGACCACGTGGCTGCCGGCAACCTCGATCGTCTCGGCCCCGGCGCGCTTCGCCATCGTGCGCTCGAGATCGGGATTGATGTTGTGGTCCTCGCTCGCGATGACCGCCCAGCTCTTCTTTTTCCGCCAGGCGGCCTCGGTCACCGGCGCGCCGCCGGCGGCCGCGGCCAGCATCGGCTGGGAATGCGCCATGAATTTCGCCAGGGCGGGAGCGACATCGGCGGCGAAATCGGCGGGAAAGGCAGCCGGCTCAAGGTAGAGGAAATGATCCGGGGTGGCGCGCATATCGTCATTGGCGGCAGGCGCCTGGGAGAGCAGCGCGATTGCGCTCTCGCCCTTGTCGGGGATGAACGCGGCGACATAGACGAGGCCGACGACATTGGGCGCATTGCCCGCCTCAGTGATGACCACACCGCCATAGCTGTGGCCGACCAGTAGGACGGGTCCCTGTTGCAGATCCAGCACCCTTTTGGTCGCTGCGACATCGTCGGCGAGCGAGGTCAGCGGCGGCTGTACGACGCTGACGGCAAAGCCGTCTTTCACAAGAATATCGAACACGTCCCGCCATCCGGAACCGTCGGCGAAGGCCCCGTGGACAATGACGATGTTTTTCACTGGCATCGAACGCTCCTCAATTCAATCTGATTCAACCTGCAAGTTGAATAAAGCGACAACTTGAAAAGTTGTCAACCTTTTGGTGGAGTGACTTTGGAATCGAGACTCGAGCGGATAGGCGGATCGCCATGACTGAAATCGGCGCCAGAAAAGAGGCCGCGTCGCGCGCGGCGCGTCTCAATGCGGTGTTCTCCGCTTTGGCCGATCCGACGCGCCGCGCGATTATCGAACGGCTCTCGCGCAAAGAGGCGCGCGTGACCGCGGTCGCCGCGCCTTTCGCCATGTCATTGAACGCGGTGTCGAAACACATCCATGTGCTTGAGGCGAGCGGCGTGGTCGAGCGGCGCAGGGAAGGGCGCGACCATATTCTCTCAATCAATCGACATTCGCTGGACGAGATCGACGACTGGATCGAGCGGACGCGCCGCTATTGGGAGATAAGGCTGGACGCGATGGAGCGCCTGCTGCGCGACCTCAAGAAGGAGCAGAAGCTCGGGCGAAAGGATCACAAACATGGTTCGCGATGACGCGCCGGGCCCGATCGTGCAACTGCGCCGGCGGGTGAAGGCCGCGGCGGAGGAGATTTTCGACCTGTGGACCAGACCCGAGCTGATGGTGCGCTGGATGAGCCCGTTTCCAGGCGCGGTCGATTGCAAAGCGAGTTGCGACCTCCGCCCTGGCGGCGCTTTCAGCCTTTTGATGCTGTCGGGGGACTCACGGCGCGAAGTCTCGGGCGCCTATGTGCAGGTCGACCGGCCGCGCAAACTCGTGTTCACCTGGGCCGGCCCGCTCACCAACAATGTGACGACATTGGTGACGCTCGAACTCGATCCGCGCGGCGAGGAAACCGACCTCACGCTGACCCATGAGCGTCTGCCGACGACGGCGATCGTCGAAGGTCACACGAAGGGTTGGGGACATATTCTCGACCATCTCGCAGATACGGTTTCAGAGGACTCCAGCGGTTCTGTCTCTCGGGATTGATCCGGCGTGACGCCGATGTCGCGGGATGAATATCCAGTAGCCGGTCAGCCCCCATCTCTCGTGGCGAGAGAGTAGAGTGGGGGGGTATCGGCTGGGTGTCGCCGAGTTCGCCCTATCGAGAGCGCATGACAATTCTGGCTGTGAAACATGTCACGACCTATTCCTATGGCGAGTCGGTTCGTCTGGGACAGCATCGGATGATGCTGCGCCCGCGCGACAGCAACGATCAGCGGCTGCTCGAGGCGAGCCTCGATATCGAGCCCAAGCCGCAAAGCCTGCGCTGGATTCACGATGTCTTCGACAATTGCGTGGCGATCGCCAACTTCGCGGGGACGACGCGAACGCTTCGCGTCGAGAGCAATATCGCTTTGGAACACACACCTTTCGAGGGGCCCGAAGCTTTGCTCGAGGATCGAGCGCGATTTTACCCGTTCGCCTATGACGGCGACGAAATGCCCGACCTCGCCCGATCGATCGAGCGTCACCACGCCGATCCCTCCGGCGAGCTCGATCGCTGGGTCCAGCGGTTTCTCCACCAGGGGCGTCCAACGGAAACCGGGACGCTGCTGATGACCCTGACCTACGCAATCAAGGAGGGACTGTCCTATGAACGCCGCACCGCGAGGGGAACGCAGAGCCCATTGCAGACGCTGGCGTCCCGGCGCGGCTCGTGCCGCGATTTTGCGACCTTGATGATGGAGGCGGCGCGGGCCTTGGGCTTCGCCGCCCGCTTCGTCTCCGGATATCTCTACGTGCCGAACGGTGACGGGGGAGAACGCCATCTTGGCGGCGGGTCAACGCATGCCTGGTGCCAAATCTATCTGCCGGGCGCCGGCTGGGTCGAATTCGACCCGACCAATGGCATTGTCGGCAATCGCGATCTCATTCGCATCGCAGTGGCGCGGGAGGCGCAACAAGCCATTCCCCTCCATGGCTCCTATTTCGGCGAAGCCGCAGCGGCCGAGGGAATGGATGTCTCCGTCCACGTGCGGCGGCTGCCCGACGGGGAACCTTCGACCCGCCGTGAAGTTGAGCAAAATGGGTTGAAATAGAGCGGCCCAATTCTTGCGACGAGAACGTTGCGCCAGTTCTTGAGCGTCGAAAGCGCCGTGAGCTACGGAAGCTCATACATGAGGGTCGCCAAATGCTCATCCGAGCGGGCTATGACATCGCCTTTGAATGCCCGGCGCAGACATCGATGCTGCTTCAGCTCAATGTCCACCCGTCGCGCGCGACCGACTTACGCTCGCCCGATGTCGTCACGGCCGATCCGCCGCTGCCGATGAGCGGCTATCTCGATCTTTACGGCAATCGCGTCACGCGGGTCGACGTTCCGCCCGGCCGCGTCACATTCTCGAATCGTCTCGTGATCCAGGATTCGGGCGAACCGGACGAAACGCCGCCCGACACCGCCTTGACGCCAATCAATCGCCTTCCCGACGACGTCCTGCTGTTCCTGGTTTCGAGCCGCTACTGCGACAGCGACAACCTTGCCGATTTCGCCTGGGCGACCTTCGGCGCCATCGCCGGCGGTTACCAGCGCGTGCGGGCGATCTGCGACTTTGTTCATGCGAAGATTCGCTTCAGTTACCCCGACGCGCGCCCGACGCGTTGCGCCAGCGACTCGATGCGAGAAGGCGTCGGGGTCTGCCGCGACTTCGCCCATCTCGCAGCCGCGCTTTGCCGCTGTATGAACATCCCGGCGCGCTATTGCACGGGCTATCTTGGCGACATTGGCGTGCCGGTCGATCCCAATCCAATGGATTTCAGCGCCTGGTTCGAAGTCTTCCTCGATGGGCGCTGGTACACGATGGATGCGCGCCACAACCATCCCCGCATCGGCCGCATCGTGATGGGGCGAGGGCGCGATGCGGCGGATGTGGCGATTTCGACATCCTTTGGCCTCGCCAAGCTGGCGCGATTTGAAGTTGTGACCGACGAGCAAACACAGATTAACTAAGTTGCTTGCCGCCTTAGGGCGCGGCCGATCGCCCCTTGCAATTGAACGGCCATGCCCCCATATACGGGGCTCGAATTTCGGCCGGACTGTCTTTGCCCGAGCGGTTAAATCCACTTAAGGCGACGCTCTTCCCCCAAAAATCGAAATTGACGATGGCGCCGCGTCGCGGAGCCGCGTCTTACAACTCGCACCTCGGAGGGCGTTATGCCGACAGGCACAGTGAAGTGGTACAATGCGCAAAAGGGTTTCGGCTTTATTCAGCCCGATGACGGCGGCAAGGATGCCTTCGTTCATGTCAGCGCCGTTGAGCGCGCGGGCATGAACGACCTGCGCGAAGGTCAGAAGATCCAGTTCGAACTGGTCAGCGACACCCGCTCGGGCAAAATGTCCGCGGATAAGCTTCAGGCCGTTTGAATGGGAAGAGCGATCTGCCGACCGGCGAACCGCGGATGTACCGGCGCCGGCGGCGGTCGCTCACAGTCGAATAGTGGGAAGGGTCAGGGTCGCTCCTGGCCCTTTTTCATGTGTTCTAAACAGCGAGGCTCAAGTCATGGACACGCATAAATTTGCGGTCGGCCAGGCCGTCGACTTCGATCTGAAACTCTCACGGTCGATGAAGTCGTCCGGGCCCTATGAGGTGCTGCGCGTGCTGCCGGCCGAGGACGCGAGATCGCGGACCTATCGCATCAAAAGCAAGACCGAGGCTTTTGAGCGTAGCGCCAAGGAATATGAAATCGTCGCCGTTCCGTCTTCGGCGGGCGACCTTGCGGAGACTTTCGGCGCCCTGGCCGGCGCCGGTCCTGTGCGCTGAGGCGGCGCGCGCTTAGTTCAAGCCGCCGGCGGGCCGCCGGGGCCGCCGCGCTCGGCCGCGCGCCGGTAGGCCGGACGCTCGCGAATGCGCTGGAGATAGGCCATCAGTTTCGGGCGCCGCGCGTCGAGCCCGGCGCGCCGGACCGAGGCCTCGATCGGATAGCTCATCTGAATGTCAGCGGCGGAAAAAGCCTCGCCGGCGAACCAGGTCGAACGATTAAGCTCCGCCTCCATCAGATCGAGGTTCTCGGCAAGCCTCGGTGTGACGATCTGGTCGCGGGCGCGCCGCACGACCGGAGCGACGATCGGCCGGATCGGCCAGGGCGGCGCGGTCGCCATCCGGTGGAGCACAAGCTTAAGCAGCAGCGAAGGCATCGCGGTCCCTTCGGCAAAATGCAGCCAATAGAGATAGCGCGCCCATTCGGCTGTTCCGCGCGCCGGCGCCATCGCCGGAGCGGGGTATTTTTCAACGAGATATTCGACGATGGCGCCGGACTCGCCCAGCGTGATCGCGCCGTCGACTATGACTGGCGATTTGCCGAGCGGATGGACGGCGCGTAGCGCCGGCGGCGCGAGCATCGTCACCGGATCGCGCTTGTAAAGCTTGATCTCGTAGGAAACGCCGAGTTCCTCAAGCAGCCAGAGAACCCGATGGGAACGCGAGTTCTCGAGATGATGCACAATGATCAACGACGTCTCCTTGGCCAGCATCGGCTATAGCTCGGACTCAATAGCGCGTAGCAGCCGGAATCGCATCTCGCCATCGTCGCTGGCGAGCGAGATCACAAAACGGACCCTGCCGTGACTTGAGGTGTCGGCATAGCCGGCAAGCGTGCGGATCCCCTCCATGGTTCCGCTCTTGTCCATGCCGCCGTCATGTCCGCGCAGCAGGTCGGCGTGGGGGGCGAAGAGTTCGAGCACTCTGGCGAGACCACGGGCGGTAAAGCGACTGTCGCGGCTGATGCCCGATCCCTCCTCAAGATGGATGTCGGTCGCGAGGCCCTGCGCGGTCAGCATCGCGTTGGCGACCTGGAGCGACTTCTGCAGGCCGACCGGGCCGCCGAGACGGCGCCCGCCGATCTCCAGGAAGACCTGGTTGGCGATGTAATTGTTCGAGTTGCGCAGCAGCTCGACAAGAATTGCGGCGAGCGGACGAGACTGGCGATGAATATAGACCGGCGCCAATCCCTCGGGCGCGGTTCCCGTCGATATGTCGCCGTTCACGCTGCCGCCGGCCCGCTCGATGAAGGCGGCGATCAATTCGCCGGCATAGCGCAGGCTTGCCGCGGGATCCTGGCTCAGGCTGATGCGGCCTTTTCCGTTTGGACCATGCGCCCGGAACTCGGCGATCGCCAGCGGCGTAATCGGCGTCTGCTTCTCGGCGGAAGTGACCGTGTCGCCGCTGCGCGAAGCGTAGACGGTGTTGAAATTCACCGCCAGCGCGGAGTTCAGCGCATCGTAGGGCTGGTCGTCGTCCTCGACGCCGGGAATGCGGAGGTCCGAAGGATAGTAGCTTCCGTCGAGCACGATGCCGGCGATCGGCTTCTTGCCGATCGCTGCGACGAGTTCGGTCGCGAGCGCCGCCAGCTCTTCCGAAACCAGGAATGGATCGCCGCCGCCGCGCACGTAGAGCAACCGCCTGTCGTCGATGTAGAAGCGCGTCTCGAAACGGTAGTCGCCGCCCAGAACCTCCATCGCGAGCCAGGCCGTCACAAGTTTGGTGACCGAGGCGGGGATGAATGGCTCGTCGACATTCTGGGCCACCAGCTCATTGCCTGCGGCGTCCACCACCAGCACCAAAGCGAGGGGAGCAAGGCTGGCGACCGTCTCCCTGACGCCGGCCAGCGCGGGGGCGGGCAGCAGCAGCAATGCGAGGGCGAGCAGGCGAGACCACATGGCAATTCCGTCGCAGGCGCAGAGTCGGCAGCTTCGCCGATCATCGCCAGGCGGTAAACCTGGGCCGGCGGACCGCCCGATGGTGGAACCGGAGGCCGTCCGCTTGGCTTATGTATTGTGGCGGTCAAAAGGGGTAGTGTCCGAAAGAAGGGGTCGGGCGCTATAGGCGCGCCTTCACGCCCTCCTTGGTTTGAGCGCCTATGAGCGAGGAACGACTCGAGCGGGACGTCGATGCGCCCGACCGCGATTCCGACCTGCGTTCGCCCGCACTGGTTGTCGGCATTGGCGCGTCGGCAGGCGGCCTCGTCGCGTTCAGGCATTTTTTCGATAATATGCCAGCCGACACCGGCATGGCCTTTGTGCTGGTTCAGCATCTCGACCCCGATCACAAGAGCATGCTGGTCGAGTTGTTGCGGCCTCATACCGCAATGCCGGTCGAGGAAGCGCAGGATCTAACCGCGCTTGCGCCCAACCAGATCTACGTGATCCCGCCCAATGCGATGCTCACCCTGCAAGGCGACATGTTGCGGGTGTCCATGCCGGTGCCCCCGCGCGACCATCGCCGCCCGATCGATAGTTTTTTTACCTCCCTGGCGGAAAGTCAGGAGGATCGCGCGGTCGGCGTCGTGTTGTCGGGCGTCGGCAGCGACGGGTCGCTCGGGATCAAAGCGATCAAGGAACATGGCGGCTTCACCCTTGCCCAGGCGGAATTCGACGAACACGCTATGACGGGCATGCCGAGCAGCGCCGCGGCGACCGGACAGGTCGATCGCGTCGCCTCGGTCGAAAGCCTCCCGGCAAAACTGCTTGAGCACCAGGCCTTCCTGGCGAAGCGCGAAGAGCAGAGGCGCGCTCATGGCCCCCGCGAGGATATAAGGGACAGTCTGGCCGATATTACGCGGACGCTGCGCAAGCGTCTCAGACATGATTTCAGCGGCTACAAACACAGCACCCTGAGCCGGCGGATAGAACGGCGAATGCAGGTGCTTCAGATCGAGGACGTTTCCGCCTACGCCGAACGCCTGCGGAGCGAACCGGCGGAAGGCGACGCGCTGTTTCGCGAGTTGCTGATCGGAGTCACCCAGTTTTTTCGCGACGAAGAGGCGTTTGAAGCGCTGAAAGCGATGGCGCCGTCGCTATTGGCGGCGCGGCAAGCCGACGAGCCGATCCGGGTTTGGGTCGCCGGTTGCGCCACCGGAGAAGAGGCCTATTCGATCGCCATTCTTTTGCGGGAGGTTCTTGGCGCCCAGCGAATTGAAGCTGCGGTCACCATCTTCGCCACCGATATCGATCCGCAGGCGATCGCCTTCGCGCGCACGGCGCGCTATCGCCGCGTCGACGGCCTGTCGCCGGAGCGGTTGCAACGCTGGTTTGTGAAGGACCACGAGGACTACCTTCCAGTCCAGGCGGTCCGTGAGATGTGCGTTTTCTCCGAGCACAATCTGGTCAGGGACCCCCCATTCTCAAGAATGGACCTGATCTCCTGCCGCAATGTGCTGATCTATATGGACAATGATTTTCAGCATCGCGTCATGCAGACGTTCCACTACGCGCTGCGGCCGGGCGGCCGCCTGTTCCTCGGGCCGTCCGAAAGCGTCAGCCGTGAATCGCGGCTGTTCAGCCCTGCCGACAAGGCCCATCGCATCCTGCAACGCCAGGACAACGTAAGGGCCGCGTTGCCGGAATTCCTGCCTTCCGGGCGCCCCGGCGCAACCTCCCCCGCCGCAGCCCGCCTCGAAGATCAGATCGAGAAGAACGCGCGCCGCGTCATGGCGAAGCACGCTCCCGCCTATTTCGTCATCGACCGCCATTTCAACATCGTGCGGTTTTCCGGCGGCGAGACCGGCCGCTATCTCGAGCCTTCGGAAGGCGCCGCGAGCCTCGATCTGTTCGCGAATCTTTCGAGAAGCCTGCGGACGCAAGTTCGCCGCGCGGTGGAGAGCGCCTTTTCGTCCGGTCTGGCGGTCGAAGAAGAGAATTTGATTGTCGAAGGGGGGGCGCCTGTCGACCTCGTTGTCGAGCCGATCGTTGAATCCGGCAAGCCGCTCGCCTTGCTGGCGGTGGCGTTTCGCGCCCGTCCACGCCAAGGCGAAGCGGGCCGCGAGCGCGATGCGTCGCCAGCCACCCATCGCGATGTCGAGACGCTCGAGCAGGAATTGCGCACCTTTCAGATGCGCCACCAGGCAACCAGCGACGAGTTGGAGAGCCAGATCGAAAACATGAAATCGATGACCGAGGAATATTTGTCGGTCAACGAGGAGCTGCAATCGTCGAATGAGGAGCTGGAAACAGCCAAGGAGGAGATGCAGTCGGTCAATGAGGAGCTGCAAACCGTCAATGGCGAGCTGCACGGTAAGAATGACCTGCTGACGCGGGCCAATAGTGACTTACAGAATCTTCTCGACAGCACGCAGGTCGCGACCATTTTTCTCGACGACGAGCTCTGCATCAGGAATTTTACGCCAGCGGCGCGGGAGGTGTTTTCGCTGCGCGAGAGCGACCGTGGCCGACCGGTGACCGATATCGTGTCGCTGCTGTCCTACGACCAGCTTCGCGAGGACGTTAGCAAGGTTCAGCGCACCCTGGAGGTCGTCGAGCATCAGCTTGACCTGAAGGACGAGAGCGCGAGCTTCAACATGCGGATCAGGCCCTATCGCACCCTCGCCAATGTCATCTCCGGCGTCGTGATCACGTTCAACGATATTAGCGAGCAGAAGCGGCATCAAGATCATCTGCTGATATTGATGACGGAGTTACAGCACCGAACCAACAATCTTTTCGCGGTCATTCAGGCGATGGCGCGCCAGACCGCGCGAGGCAGCATCACTCTGACCGATTTCGAGAAACAGTTCGGGGGGCGGATTCAGGCGTTGGCGCAATCCAATACGCTGCTTATCGATCAGGAATGGAAGGGCGTTTCGCTGAGCAAATTGATCGAAAGCCAGCTTACGCCGTTCATCGGCGACGACGCCACGCGAATCGAGACGGCTGGACCGGCTGTGACGTTGGCCGCCGCGACCGTCCAGACGCTTGGGCTGGCCTTGCACGAACTGGCGACCAATGCGTCCAAATATGGCGCGCTCTCGGCGCCTGGCGGCAAGATCATCTTGAATTGGAGTTTCGTGGATGGCGATGGCGCCCCCGATAGCTTCCGTCTCGAGTGGCGCGAACAGGGCGGACCATCCGTGCAACCGGCGACGCGCAAAGGGTTTGGCCGCTTCGTCACCGATCAGATGGTGACCAGCGCCCTCGACGCCAGCGTTAAATTGGATTTTGCGTCTGACGGATTACGCTGGACGCTGCAAATGCCCGTCAGTGAGGCGTATTTGGCGCCCACGAGCAGTTCCGGCCCCGCCTGACGTTGGGTCAACGGCGGAAACGTCAGACTTGGCAGACGGCCGACTGACGAGTTCGAACAATCGAAACGTCGATTTGTCGCCACTCGCATGCGCTCGCAAACATATTGATGGGAACGACCAGCCTCGCCCAGCGTTTTCAAGCTGGATGAGATTGGACCCATGCCAAATCGCGCCGCCTTCCTCGCAAGCATTGCGATCTTCCTGGTGGGAGCGATCCCGCTCGCCGGCCGGCTCGCGGCGCATGGCGGCGGCATTAATCATTCGCCCTTCTTCGACCCGCCGCCCGTCGAGGCTTCAGCGCCGACCTTCCTGGACAACACTGGCAATTCCGCGGAACTACAGCCCAAGGACGTCACACCCGGCGGCCAAGCGGTTTGCGTGCGGCTTTGCGATGGGTTCTTTTTCCCAAGCGCGACGCGTTCGGGAGGCGACGAGGCCTGCAGCGCGCAATGCCCGGATACGCCGACCGTGCGCTATACCGAGCCGGCGGGCTCGGACAAGATCGAGGACGCGGTTTCCTTAAAAGGCGCGCCCTACACCGCCTTGCCCACCAGCAGCCGCTATCGCACCACGCTGGATGCAACGTGTACCTGTCATCGCTCGATGGCTCGCGCCTATTCCTATTCGGTCCTGAATGATCCCACGCTGCGAAAGGGCGACGTGGTGGTGACGCCAAAAGGCTTCATGGTGTTTCAGGGCGCCAAGGGAAAGTCGATCGCAATGTCCGATTTTGTCGCCCTCTCGCAGGCGCGCTCGTTGCCGCAAGAGCAACGTGCGGCGATCGCAGCCCTGGAAGGGCGTCGGCCGTCGCAACCGGCAGGCGCTGGCGCCGTGGTTGGTCAAAATGAAGTCTCCGGCCCCGCAGCGACGGTTGCGGCGACGCAATAGCGCGGCGGTCTATTCGAGCTGCACCGCCTCGCCGCCGACCCACACGCCGAACAATTCCAGATCCGGGCCGAGATGAACAAGGTCGGCGCGTGCGCCCGGCCGCAGCGATCCGTGCGACGCCTCGATGCGCAACAATTGCGCGGGGGTCAGCGTCGCCATGCGCAAAGCGTCGCCGAGCGGCGCGCCGAGATGCGCCACACAATAGCGAATGGCGTCGAGCATCGTGATCGCCGCGCCCGCCAATGTGCCGTCCTCTAACGTGAGCTTGAGTCCCGACTGCGTGACGCGGCGGCCATGCAGTTCATATTGCTTCGGCCCGCCCGCCGCCGAGGGCATGGCGTCGGAGATCAACGCAATGCGCTCCGCGCCCTTAGCGCGCAGGGCGATGCGGCCCGCCGTTTCATGCACATGGAAACCATCGGCGATGAAGCCGCAGTACACCCGCGGGTTGGCGAGCGCGGCGCCGACGAGACCGGGCGAACGATGTCCGAGCTGGCTCATGGCATTGTAAAGATGCGTCGCGGCGCGCGCGCCCGCGTCGAACGCCGCCTGCGCTTCTTCCGCGCTCGCCTCGGCGTGGCCGATGCTGACGATGATTCCGGCGCGGGCGAGGCGCGCGATCATTTCATTCGACGCCGAGGCCGGCGCCAGAGTCACGACCATCACGCCGGCGCGCGCGTCGATCAGCGCCGCCGCATCCGCCTCGCGCAGGGGGCGTATCCATTCGGCGGGATGTGCGCCCTTGCGACGCGCATCGATGAACGGTCCCTCGACATGGACGCCGAGCGCGCCGGGGATCGTCGCCTGCGCCTCGCGCGCCGCCGCCAGCGCTGCGCTGAGTGCGTCTGGCGCATCGGTGATCACGGTCGGCAGCAGCGCCGTCGTGCCATAGGCGCGGTGCGAGACGACGATGCGGCGAATGGTCTGAGGGTCCGGCGCCTGGTTGAACAAGGCGCCGCCGCCGCCATTGACCTGCCAATCGACGAAGCCCGGCGCCAGCACGCCGCCGGCGAGGTCGACGGTCTCGCCGCCCGGCCGGTCGGCGTGAGCGACGATCGCCCGCACCCGGTCGTCCTCGACGACGAGCGCGCTGTCGTCGCGAAACCTCTCGCCGTCGAACAGGCGGGCGCCGGTGAAAATTCGCATCAGAAGGTTTCCGTGACTTTGCTTAAGTTCTTCGGCCGGTCGGGATCGCGCTCGAGGTGGCGCGCGCAGGCCTCGACCAGCCGATAGAAACGATGGATCATCGCAATCGCGGTCAGATAGGGATGCGCCGCGCCGGCGGCGACGAGCCGGCGACTGTCCTCCTGCCCGCCCGTGTCGATGGTCAGCACTTCGGCGCCCATGCCGCGCAGGCGACGCAAAGTTTCATCCATGCCTTCGCGCGCCTCGTCCTGCGGCAGGAAGGCGACGATCGGGAAGCCCGGCGTCACGATCTCCGCTGGGCCGTGCAGCACCTCGGCGGAGGAAAACGCTTCGGCGTGAATCGCGCAGGTTTCCTTCAGCTTCAATGCGGCTTCGGCGGCGATGGCGAAAGTCGCCCCGCGTCCCAGAACATAGGCGGAGCGCGCGCCGGCGAGCCAGTCGACCATCGCCTCGGGGGCCGGCGCGCTCTGTTGGGTCAGAAGCCCGGGCAGCACGGCGAGCCCTGCCGCGAGCGCCGCGTCTTCGCGCCAGGCCGCGACCAGCGTCGCCGCGCCCGCCATGCCGGCGATCATCGATTTCGTCGCCGCGACGGAACGCTCCAGCCCGGCGCATAGTGGCAGCAGGCAATCGGCTTCGGTGGCGAGCGGCGAGACCTCGTCATTGACGAAGGCCAGCGTCAGCGCGCCAGCCCGCTTGGCGGCGCGTTGCATCGCGATGATGTCGGGGCTGCGCCCCGACTGAGAGATCGAAATCGCCAGCGCATCCTCGAGGCGAAGCGGCGCGCGATAGAGCGAGGCGATCGACGGGCCAATCGAAGCGCAGGGCGCGCCGACCGCGATCTCGATTAAATATTGGAGCGAGAGCGCGCAATGATCGGAGCTGCCGCGCGCATTGGTCACGACGACGCGCGGCGCCGTCTCACGCAGGCGCCGGCCAAGCTCGCGCATCGCCTCGCCGTTGCGCGCGAGCTGGCGTTCCACGACCGCGCCCGCCTCGGCGATCTCGATCAGCATATGCGTGGGCGAAGTCGTCATGTCAGCGCTCGCTCTTCCCCTTGCGTCCGGGGCCGGACAATGTGAGTTCCGACACGAAGTCATAGGCGTCGCCGCGGTAATAGGAGCGCGTGAACTCGACGCATTGCCCATCCGCGAGATAGGCGATGCGCTGGATGTAAAGCGCCGGGCTCCTGCTTTCGACTTCCAGCAGCGCCGCGTCGGCGTCGCTGAGCAGGGTCGCGCGCAATCGCTCCAACCCGCGCGCGGGACGGAAATGGCGCGCCTCGAGCGCGTCGTAAAGCGAGGCGCCGACCGCGTCGATGTCAGGCAGAAAGCGGCATGGCACGACGGCATGCTCGATCGCCATCGGCTTGCCGCTCGCCAGCCGCAGGCGCGAGAGCCGCATGATGCGCTCGCTGGGCCCGACGCCGAGCATCATCGCCTCTTCGGGAGTCGGCAGATAGACGCCGCGCTCCAACTCGCGCGAACTCGCCGCGAAGCCCCGCAGCCGCATATCCTCGGTGAAGCCGGTCAGGCGCGAAGTCGGCTGATCGACGCGCGGCGCGGCGCGGCGAATGAAGGTGCCGGCGCCGTGACGATGAAACAACAGGCCCTCGGCGACAAGATCGACAATGGCGCGGCGCAATGTCGTACGGGATATGGCGAACATCTCGCATAACGCCCGCTCGCCGGGCAGCACTTGGGTCTCGGCGAAGCGCCCGCTCGCGATCTCGCGCTTCAGCGTTTCGCCGATGGCTTTGTAGAGCTTGCCGCCGCCCGGCGATTGTTCCGCGTTCATTTCGCGCCCCCGTCAGTTTGCGGAGCGGGCAGCACGCCGCCGGCCAGCAGGATGGCGCCGTCGGCGGGGTCGAACAGCGGATGCAGCAGGCGTGCGGCGAGCTCTGCGGGAAGGCGCCCCCGTATCGGCTCGGCCAGGCCGCCGGTGATGGCGATACGCCGCGCCCCATGCGCTTCGACCGCGTGCACAAGCGCCGCAATCGCTTGCACGGCGGCGGCGACGATGCGGCGCGCGCCCTCTTCGCCGCGCTCGGCGGCGCTGAGCGTCAGCGGCGCGAAGGCGCCGTAGTCGCCGGGTTTGGCTGTGCGCGCCCAGCTCGTCATCGCCAGCGGGTCGCCGCCGAAATGAGCGAGGATTTCGTGCGACAGGCCGCTCATCGGCTCGAGCTGGTCGAAGGCGCGCAGCGCGGCCCGCACCGCATCGGCGCCGATCCGCGCCGCGGCGCCGTCGTCGCCGAGCAGAAAACCGCGCCCGCCGACAATCGTCGCGCGGCCGTCGACGAGCGCAAGACCCGCCGAGCCGGTGCCGGCGATGATCAGGCCGCCGTCCGCCCCGGCGTGGGCGCCCAGACACGCCGTCACAGCGTCATTGGCGGCGCGAACGCTCGCCCAGCCGGAAAGCGCGGCGACGACGCGCTCCGCGTCGGCTTCGCTCAGGAGGCCCGCGAGGCCGAGGCCCAGTGCGACGCGGCGTCTTGCCGATTCACCGATTGCCCCGTTGGACAACGCCTGCGCAGCGACATCGATCACGACGTCGACGGCGGCGTCGAAGCCGACGTAAATATTGGCCGCCGGTCCTTCGGCTTCGCCGAGCGCGCGGCCGGCGCGATCGCGCAAACGGGCGCGGCAACGCGTCGCGCCGCCGTCGAGGCCAAGAAAATAGTCAGGCGCCGTCAAAATCGTCCCGCCGCTTTCAATTTCGTCGCGCATTCCGCCCCAAAAGATTCTTCCTCGAAGGGCGGTTGCGTGGCCTAGACAGGAGGTATGCAGTAGGTTAACGATGAATACAAGAGGTAGGTACCAGTGGTACTCATTTTGGTTCTTCGAGCGTTGAGATGTTCCGCTTCGACGCCGCGAGTCGCGGCGCCATGACGGCGACCTCGCCCGCTCATGGCGGCGACTTCGCGTTCGCCTTGCTGGCGAGCCAGCGGCGCGCCGTCGACGCGGCCGAGCGCGCGAGGAATGAGATCGCCAAAGCCGCCACGACCGTGGCGACATGCTGGAAGCGGGGCGGGCGCCTGGTCTATCTCGGCGCGGGATCGTCCGGTCTGATCGCCGCGCAGGACGGCGCGGAGTTGCCCGGCACATTCGGGCTCGATCGCGCCCGCATTCTGTTCCTGCTTGCCGGCGGCGACGCGCATCCATTCGCGCTGGACGGCGCGGCCGAGGACGACGATCGCGCTGGCGAGTCAGAGGTCGCGGCGCTGCGCCTCGGCGACGCCGATTGCGTGCTCGCCGTCTCGGCCAGCGGCTCGACGCCTTACACGCTCGCCGGCGCCAGGCGCGCCCGGCTGGATGGCGCGCAGGTTATCGGCCTCGCCAATCGCGAAGGCGCGCCGCTGCTGCAGGCGGCGCAATGGCCGGTCTATCTCGACAGCGGGCCCGAGGCTCTGCGCGGCTCGACGCGGCTTGCCGCGGGAACGGCGCAAAAATGCGCGCTCGGCCTCATCTCCACTCTCGCCAATGCCGAACTCGGCAACATCTATCGCGGCCTGATGATCAACGTCCGGCCGGAGAACGAGAAGTTGCGCCGGCGCGCGCTCGATATCGTCGCCTCCGTCGCCGAGCTCGACGAGCCTTCCGCGCACGCCTGCCTGGAGCAGGCGAATGGCGACGTGCGCTCCGCCGCCTTGCTCGGCGTCGGCGCGCTCGACCAGAATGACGCGCTAACGCGCCTGGCGATGGCGGACGGCCATTTCGGCGTCGCGCTGGCGAGACTGAAGCAAGACAGGTTTTAACGAAGGGCCGAGTTTTAACTAAGGGCTGAGGCCCGCACTGAGGGAGAAGACGATGAAGTCCACGTTTAAGCGCTTGGCCTTTGCCGGCGCCGCCGCGGCGGCGATGTTGGCCGGGCTGACGGCCGCCCAGGCAGGTTCGCTGAAGATCGAAAGCTGGCGCAACGACGACGCCGACATCTGGAACTCGAAAATCATCCCGGCCTTCAACAAGCAATATCCCGACATCAAGGTCGAGTTCGCGCCGTCGGCGCCCAAGGAATACAACGCCGCCCTGAATGCGCGCCTCGCCGGCGGCACGGCCGGCGACATCATCGCCTGTCGCCCCTTCGACGCTTCGCTTGAGCTCTATAACAAGAAGCAGCTCGACGGGCTCAACGACCTCAAGGGCATGGCCAACTTCTCCGACGTCGCCAAGTCCGCCTGGACCACCGACGACGGCAAGACGACCTTCTGCGTGCCGATGGCGTCGGTCATCCACGGCTTCATCTACAATAAGGACGCCTTCGCCAAGGTCGGCGCCAAAGAGCCGACGACGGTCGCCGAGTTCAACGACGTCCTCGACAAACTGAAGAAGGACGGAACCTATACGCCGATCGTGCTCGGCACCGCCGACCAGTGGGAGTCGGCGACAATGGGCTTCCAGAACATCGGTCCCGACTATTGGCACGGCGAGACCGGGCGTCTCGGCCTTATCGCGGGCAAGGAAAAGTTCACCGACCCGCAATATGTCGCGGTGTTCAAGGCGCTGGCGTCCTGGGCGCCCTACATGGGCAATGGCTTCCAGGCGCAGACCTATCCCGACAGTCAGAACCTCTTCTCGCTCGGCAAAGGCGCCATCTATCCCGCCGGTTCGTGGGACATCTCGACCTTCCGCGCCCAGGCGAAGTTCCCGATGGGCGCGTTCAGGCCGCCGCTGCCGGCCGGAGAGAAGGATTGCTACATCTCCGACCACACCGACATTGCGATGGGGCTCAATTCGGCGTCCAAGAACAAGGATGACGCCAAGAAGTTCCTCGATTGGCTGTCGACGCCGGAATTCGCGACCCTCTACGCCAACGCGCTGCCCGGCTTCTTCCCGCTCAGCAAGGACGCGGTGAAGATCGACGACGATCTCGCTGCGACGATGGTCGGATGGCGCAAGGACTGCAAGTCGACGATCCGCGATTCCTACCAGATTCTCTCGCGCGGCACGCCCAACCTGGAGAACGAATTGTGGAACGTCTCGGCGCAGGTGATCAATGGCGCGCTGACGCCTGACGCCGCCGGCAAGCAACTGCAGGACGGCCTCGACAAGTGGTATAAGCCGGCGAAGTGAGCCGAGCCCTTCTCCTCCTCCCGCTCGCGGGAGAAGGAGAACTTCGCGCCCGCTGAGGCGGGATGAGACCAGTGTCCCTTCCCCCCTTGCGGGGGAAGGTGGCCGGCCAAAGGGCGTCGAAAGACGCCCGTCTTTCGACGGGCTTTGCCGGCCGGATGAGGGGTCGCGCCGTGAGGCGCGCCTCTCGTCATCCTTCCTCAAGGTCGAACGCGATCGCGACCTGATCTCACCTGCGCCTTGCGGCGCGACCTCTCATCCGTCACGCTTTGCGTGACGCCTTCCCCCGCAAGGGGGGAAGGCTACCCGCGCGAATCCCAAATGGCCGAACCCGCGTCCCAGGTCGTCGTCTATATGCCGCGAGCGCGGTTCCTCGGCCTGATGGCGCTGTTCCTCGGGCCGGCGGTCGCCGTCTACACCGCGCTGTCGATCTACCCGCTGCTGGCGACCATGGGACTGTCGGCCTATTCGACCGATCAGACCGGCGGCTATCATTTCGTCGGCCTCGCGAATTTCACCACGCTGTTCACCGACACCGACTGGTCGAAGCCGTTCTGGAACGCGCTGCGCAACAACGTGGTGTTCTTTCTCGTCCATATGGCCGTGCAGAACCCGGTCGGCATCGCGCTGGCGGGCCTGCTCAGCCTGCCCGGCCTTAAGCTCAAAGGGCTCTACCGCACGATCATCTTCCTGCCGACGATGCTCTCGGTGGTGATCGTCGGCTTCGCCTGGGGCCTCATTCTCTCGCCGCTCTGGGGCGTCGCCGAGGGCGCGCTGAAGTCGGTCGGGCTCGGTTCGTGGTTCGCGCCCTGGCTCGGCCTGCCCTCGACCGCGTTGGTCACTCTGGCGCTGATCTCCGTCTGGCAGTTCATCGGCATCCCTCTGATGCTGATCTACGCCGCTCTGCTCAACATTCCCGATGAATTGGTCGACGCCGCGCGCGTCGACGGGCTCGGGCATTTCCGCATCTTCCTGCACATTAAATTGCCGCTGGTGTTGCCGACGATCGGTCTCATCTCGATCCTCACTTTCGTCGGCAACTTCAATGCCTTCGATCTCATCTATTCGGTCAAGGGCGCGCTCGCCGGGCCGAATTTCGCCGCCGACATTCTCGGCACGTTCTTCTACCGCACCTTCTTCGGCAACCAGCTTCAGCTCGGCAATCCGACCATGGGGGCGGCGGTCGCCACGACGATGTTCTTCATCATTCTCGCCGGCGTCGCCGCCTATCTGCTCCTCCTGCAGCGGCGGATGAACCGCTACGCGTTCTGAACGGGCCCGCGATGCCGCGCCAACGCGTCCAGACCTTCGGCGTGCATGCGATCCTGATCGCCTATAGCGCGATCGCGCTCGGGCCGATCCTGCTGGTGGTGATGAACTCGTTCAAAGCGCGCAACGCGATCTTCGGCGCGCCGCTGGCGCCACCGAGCGGTCAGACCTTCTCGCTGGTCGGCTACGCCAAGGTGCTGAGCGCCTCGCATGTCGGGCTCTATTTCTCCAATTCGATCGTCGTGACGCTCGTCAGCATGTTCCTCGTGCTGCTGTTCGGCGCCATGGCCGCCTGGGCGCTGACCGAATATCAATTTCGCGGCTCGACGCCGCTGGCGTTGTTCCTTGCGATCGGCGTCATGGTGCCGATCCGGCTGGGATCGGTCGCGATTCTGACGATGATGCGTTCGGCCGGTCTCAACGACACGCTGATTGCGCTGATCCTCGTCTATGTCGCGCAAGGCCTGCCGATGTCGATTTTCATCCTCAGCGAATTCATTCAGCAAATCCCCAAGGACCTGCGCGACGCCGCGCGTTGCGACGGCGTGCCCGAAACGCGCATTTTCTTCGAGGTGATCGCGCCGCTGCTGCGCCCGGCCATCGCCACCGTTGCGGTCTTCACCGTGGTGCCGATCTGGAACGATCTCTGGTTCCCGCTGATCCTGACCTCGAGCGATTCCACCCACACGATCACATTCGGCGTGCAGCAGTTTCTCGGTCAGTACATCACCGACTGGAACGCGGTGCTTGCCGCGCTGTCGCTGGCGATCCTGCCGGTCATCGCTATCTATGTCATTTTCTCGCGACAACTCATCAGCGGGCTCACCGCCGGCGCGGTGAAATAGGGTTCTCGTCCATGGCCAATCTGCGTATCGAGAATCTCGCCAAGAACTACGGCGAGACGCGCGTCCTCAGCGACATCGCGCTGTCCGTCAACGATGGCGAATTCGTCGTCTTGGTCGGGCCGTCGGGCTGCGGAAAATCGACGCTGCTGCGCATGATCGCCGGGCTCGACGCGCCGACCTCGGGCGACATCTATATCGGCGACCGGCTGGTCAATGCGCTCGCCCCGGCCGAGCGCAAGATCGCCATGGTGTTCCAGTCCTACGCGCTCTATCCGCATATGAACGTGCGCAAGAACATGACTTTCGGCCTGAAATTCGCCGGCGTCGCGCAAGCGGAGATGGATCGCCGGGTGAGCGACGCGGCGCGCATGCTCAAGCTCGAGCCCCTGTTGGCGCGTCAGCCGCGCGAACTCTCGGGCGGCCAGCGCCAGCGCGTCGCCATCGGCCGCGCGATCGTGCGCGAGCCCGACGTATTTCTGTTCGACGAGCCGCTCTCCAATCTCGACGCGGCGCTGCGTGTTTCGACCCGGGTCGAGATCGCCAAGCTGCATAAATTGCTCAAGGCGACGATGGTCTACGTCACGCATGATCAGACCGAAGCCATGACGCTCGCCGACCGTATCGTCGTGATGAGCCAGGGCGTGATCGCCCAGGTCGGCAAGCCGCTCGATCTCTATTACACGCCCGCCAATCGCTTCGTCGCCGGCTTCATCGGCTCGCCTGCCATGAATTTCTTCGCCGCGACAGTCGAGCGCAAGGATGCGACTGGCGCGACGCTGAGCGGGCCGAACCTGCCCGCCTTCGCGGTTGACGCGCCGCATTTCGCCCCCGGCGTCGGCGCGAAACTGACCGTCGGGGTGCGGCCGGAACATTTGTCAATCAGCGCCGTCGGCCGCTTTCGTCTCGAGGCGACCATCGAATTGATCGAGCGGCTTGGCGAGACCTCCAACGCCTATCTGCGCTCCGGCGATCAGGGATCGATCATCGTCGAGATCAAAGGGCGCGAGGTTCCTGACGTCGGCGCCGCGGTGACGCTCGGCGCCGCCG
>SSMV01000115.1 GCA_004799435.1 Bradyrhizobium sp. | reverse complement strand
GACCAATCGCGGCTGGGGCGTGCTGGTCAACCAGCCCGAACGGGTCTCATTCGAAGTCGGCTCGGAGATCGTTTCGAAAGTCGGCTTTTCCGTCGAAGGCGAGACGCTCGATTATCTGGTCATCGACGGGCCGACGCCCAAGGACGTGCTCGATCGCTACACGCGACTCACCGGCCGGCCGGCGCTGCCGCCGCAATGGTCCTTCGGCCTGTGGCTGACGACCTCCTTCACCACCGAATATGACGAGAAGACCGTCAACAGTTTCATCGACGGCATGCGCGAGCGCGATCTGCCGCTGCATGTCTTTCACTTCGATTGTTTCTGGATGCGCGCCCAGCACTGGTGCGATTTCGAATGGGACCCCGAGGTCTTTCCCGATCCCGAAGGCATGCTCAAGCGCCTCAAAGCCAAGGGCCTGTGCATCTGCGTGTGGATCAATCCCTATATCGCGCAGCGCTCGCGCCTCTTCGACGAGGGCATGGCAAAGGGTTATCTGCTGCGCCGCCCCGACGGCGCCGTGTGGCAATGGGAACATTGGCAGTCGGGGATGGCTTTCGTCGACTTTACCAACCCCGACGCCTGCGCCTGGTACGCCGGCCATCTCGAGCGGCTGATGGCGCAGGGCGTCGATTGTTTCAAAACCGATTTCGGCGAGCGCATTCCGACCGACGTCGTCTATCACGACGGCTCCGACCCCGAGCGGATGCACAATTATTACACGTTCCTCTATAACCGGCTGGTCTTCGAGACGCTGAAGAAGGTGCGCGGCGAAGACGACGCCGTGGTCTTCGCCCGTTCGGCGACCGTCGGCGGCCAGCGCTTTCCAGTGCATTGGGGCGGCGACAATGTCGCGACCTATGAATCGATGGCCGAAAGCCTGCGCGGCGGTCTGTCGCTCGGGCTCTCGGGCTTCGGCTTTTGGAGCCATGACATCGGCGGCTTTCAGAACACCGCGCCGGCCCATGTCTATAAGCGCTGGTGCGCCTTCGGCCTGTTTTCGAGCCACAGCCGCCTGCACGGCTTCACGTCTTATCGCGTGCCATGGGTCTATGACGAGGAAGCGGTCGACGTGCTGCGCTTCTTCACCAAGCTCAAATGCCGGCTGATGCCTTATCTCTATGGCGTGGCGGCGGAGGCGCGCTCGCGCGGCCTGCCGATGATGCGCGCCATGCTGCTCGAATTTCCCGACGACCCGGCCTGCGAGGCGCTCGACCGTCAATATATGCTTGGCTCATCGCTATTGGTCGCGCCGGTGTTCAGCGAGGAAGGCGAGGTCAGCTTCTATCTGCCCGACGGGCGCTGGACGCATATTCTGAGCGGCGAGACGGTCGAGGGCGGACGCTGGCGGCGCGAGACGCATGATGTCTTCAGCCTGCCGGTCTATGCCCGCGCCAATTCGCTGATCGCTTGGGGCGGCCGCGACGATCGGCCCGACTATGATTATGGCGACGGCGTCGTCTTCGCCACCTATGGGCTTGACGAAAACGCCGACGTTAGCGCCTTTGCCCCCGACGCCAAGGGCGAAGCCGGTTTCTCGCTGCGGCTGAAGCGCCGCGGCGCGACGATCGAAGCGATCCCGAGTTCGGAGGCGACGCGATGGACGCTGCGCCTGCCCGCCGGCTTGCGCGTTGCGGGGACGAAAGGCGAAGCGAGCGCCGCCACGGAGAAGGACTGCGCTGTCGTGAAGGGCAGGGGGCGGGTGGGGATCTCAGTCCAGTCGGCCGCCGGCTAGCGCACCATGCCTGCTCCAGCGAAGCCGCTCATCGTCGCCAGCATCCAGAGCGCCATCGCGATCATCATCAGATTCTCGGTCAGCGATATGAGACCGAGCGGAACATTGGACGCGCCGCCGACGCAGGCGCATTTCAATTCGCGCTTGTCGATATAGACAGCCTTGAACACCGAGACGGCGCCGACCGAACCGATGAACAGCGCGATGGGAATGCTGAGCCAATTCAGCGCATGGGCGATCATCAGCACGCCGGCGAGCCCTTCGGCGAATGGATAGACATAGGAATAGGGCACCCATCGCCGCGCCAGCAGATCGTAATTGAGGAACATCGTCGCGAAACTTTCGATGTTCTGCAGTTTCATCAGCGCCAGCACGGCCATGCTGAAGCCGATGAACCATTCGCCGGCGCGGATCGTAAAGGGCGCGCCATAGGCGGCCTGGCTCGCCGCCAGCGCCATGAGCGCCGTCATGCTGAAGAGCGCGATGACCGGCAGGTAGCCCGTCGCCTTCGGATCGGCGATGGCTTTGCCGAAAAAGCGGCGCAGGTCGTCGTAGCCGCCGATGCGCTGGCCATCGATGAAGACCTGCGGCGTGGTTTTCACGTCCCGCTCGAGTTTGAAGGCCTCGGTCGCCTCGCGCGAGGTCAGCCACTTGTCCTCGACTGCGTAGCCCTGGCGTCGCAGCAGGTCTTTCGCCTTCAGGCCGTAGGGGCAGACATGTGTCGGCATGACCATGCGGTAGAGCGTGGCGGTGCGGGCGGGGTTGGTCATCGGCGCGGGTTCTTCTTCTCAAATTGGCTGAGCGCCACTGACTTTGCGCCATCCGTATCATCGTGCGGAGTCAAATCGCGCGCGACCAATTCTCGCGGCTTTCGAGCGCCCGCGACGCGGGCAGGACCCTGAGATTTGCCTCAGACCTATGCATGTATGCGAGGTCTGAAAGTCTGCCATCTCTGTGTGCAATGCACAAGAAGTAGACCGTCCGACCGCCGGTTGAGCATCGAACCCTCGGAAAGTCCGAGTCTATTTGCAAAAACTGCGAATGTTTTCAAGCGCATTGCGCTGCAGCAAAACTGGCACGGCGCTTGCGTAGAGGGATGCACCGGCCGCTGAGGCGGCGGTGAGGCGCGCTTCAATGGCGGGGCGTGGCCTGAAACTCCGAGCTTCACTCGCGGACCAATGGCGGCCCGCGTTCCGGATCCGTCCGGCGGCGCCTCTGGCGCTGAAAGCGAGCCACGCCAATGACCAAAACCTTTTTGAAGGCCGGGCATCTCCCGACGCTCATCTCCTGCTTTCTCTATTTCGACGTCAGCTTCGCGGTCTGGGTGCTGCTCGGTCCGCTGGCGGTCTTCATCGCCCAGGATCTCCATCTCGACGCCGGTCAGAAGGGCCTGATGGTGGCGACGCCGGTGCTGGCGGGCGCGGGCTTGCGTTTCGTCAACGGCATTCTGGTCGGTCAATGGAGGCCGCGCCTCGTCGGTCTCGTTATGCAGCTTGTGGTGATCGCCGGACTGCTGACCGCCTGGGCCTTTGGCGTCGACAGCTATGAAAAGATTCTCGCGCTCGGCGTCGTGCTGGGCGTGGCGGGCGCCAGTTTCGCCATCGCCCTGCCAATGGTGTCCTTCTGGTATCCGCCCGAACATCAGGGCGTCGCGCTCGGGCTGGCGGGGGCCGGAAATTCCGGCACCGTCTTCGCCTCGCTTCTCGCGCCGACGCTGGCGGTTGCGCTCGGCTGGCGCGATGTGCTCGGACTGGCGGCGCTGCCGTTGATCGCGGTGTTCCTCATTTTCGCGCTCATCGCCAGGAACAGCCCCAATTGCCCGCCGACGAGAACGCTCTCCGACTACGCTCGCCTGCTCAACCGCTCCGATAGCTGGTGGCTGATGTTCTTCTATGGCGTCAGCTTCGGCGGCTTCGTCGGCCTGTCATCCTTTTTGCCGATCTATTTCCACGATCAATATCATCTGAGCCCGATCATGGCGGGCTATTACACCGCCGGCTGCGTCTTCGCCGGCTCCTTCGCTCGGCCCTTCGGCGGCGCGCTCGCCGACCGGGTCGGCGGCACGCTGGCGCTGTCCGTCGTTTACGCCGCGGTCGCCATCGTTTTCCTGGCGGTGAGTCAGGGGCTGCTGCCCGCGCCACTCGCTTTGGCCTCGCTGGTCTTGGGCATGGCGACGCTCGGCATGGGCAATGGCGCCGTCTTTCAGCTTGTGCCGCAGCGTTTCGGCCGCGACGTCGGGCTGATGACCGGGCTCGTCGGCATGACCGGCGGCGTCGGCGGTTTCTATCTCGCCGCCAGCCTCGGCTACGCCAAGCAATTCACCGGCAGCTACACGCCCGGCTTCGTCATGTTCGCCGCGCTCGCTCTGACCGCCTGGCTCGGCATCGTCTCGGTGCGCCTGCGCTGGCGGCGCGAGCGCGACGGCCTCGCTTTGGCCCGCATCTGAGGGACGCCCGCCATGAACATGATGTCAGACCCGCGTCTCAATCTGGTGGTGATCGGCAATGGCATGGCCGGCATGCGCACGGTCGAGGAGGCGCTGAAACTGCCCGGCGGTCACAGATATCGCGTCACCGTCTTCGGCGCCGAGCCGCATGTGAACTACAACCGCATCATGCTCTCGAGCGTACTCGCCGGCGACAAGACGGTCGACGAGATCGTCATCAACTCGCGCGAATGGTACGAGGAAAACGGCATAACGCTGATCGCCGGCGATCCGGTGATGAAGATCGATCGCGCCGCCAAGACCGTGACCTCGGCCAGCGGCATGGTCGTCCCTTACGACCGGTTGCTGATCGCCACCGGATCGAAGCCGCTGGCGCCGCCAATCCGGGGACTGACGCTGCCCGGCGTCTGCGCCTTCCGCGACATTGCCGATGTCGACAAGATGCTGGCGGCGGCGCGCATACATAAGCGCGCGGTGGTCATCGGCGGCGGCCTACTCGGGCTCGAAGCCGCCTGGGGTCTCAAGCGGCGCGGCATGTCGGTCGCGCTCGTCCATCTGATG
>SSMV01000114.1 GCA_004799435.1 Bradyrhizobium sp. | reverse complement strand
ACGCAGTCAACATCAATGCGCGCGGGTTGCGCAGCAAGACCAGCGGCCTCGTCGTCGTGTTGCTGCCCGACATCGCCAATCCATTTTTTTCAGTGCTGCTGCAGGGAATCGAAGAACAGGCGCGCAGCCACGACATGTCGGTGCTGATCGGCGACACCGGCGTCGATCGCGCGATCGCCGAGAACTACTGGCGGCTCTTGGAAGGCCAGCGCGCCGACGGGATCATTCTGCTCAACGGCTTTCTTCCCTTCCATCCGGCGCGGCGCGCCGCCGATTATCCGATCGTTGTCGTCAGCGAGCGCATCGGCGGGGTCGACGCGCCCTTCGTCGGCATCGACAATGTCGCGGCCGCCTTCGACGCCGTCAGTCATCTGGCGCGGCTTGGCCATACGCGCATCGCCCATATCAGCGGCCCGGCCGAAAATGTGCTGACCGCCGAGCGGCGCGCCGGCTATCGCAAGGCGGTCGAAGCGCATGGTCTGGACGAATGGCCGGAGGCGATCCAGCCCGGCGAATTCTCGATCCGCGCCGGACGGGCCGCGACGGGCCGCCTGCTCGGCCTGCGCGCGCGGCCGACGGCGATCTTCACCGCCAATGACGAGATCGCCATCGGCGCGATCATGGAGGCGAAGGCGCAGGGGCTGCGTGTGCCCCACGATCTGTCTGTCGTCGGCTTCGACGACATCGAGATGGGGCAGATTTGCGATCCGGCGCTGACCACGGTCTATCAGCCGCGCCGCGAGATGGGCCGCAAGGCGCTTGAGACTCTGGCGCGATGGGTGGAGGCGCCGGGCCGACGGCCGGCCGACATCCTGCTCGACTATAAGCTCGCGGTGCGCGACAGCGCCATGCCGCCCGCGGCTCGCTGAGGCCGACCCCCAGTTGGCGCGGGCCTGCGCGCCCGCGGTCTCGGAGCGCCGCGCCCCTGCTATTCCGGCTTCGCCCCAGGCAAGAACTGACAACTGCTGTGAATTGTTGAACTGTGGCCATTTGGCAACGCTGAGTCGAAGAATTGGATTTGGAAACTCAAGTTCATGCTCCCCGCCGCCGCTGTCATGAAACCGTTATCGACCCCCGCAATAACCAGTCTGGAAAAGGGGGTTCTTCACGAAATCACGCACGAAGATCCGCTGGACGAGGCGTCCTTATCGACCCCCCAAGGCGGTGGAAATCATATGCGACGGTCCGCGAATCGCTTATCCATCGGAGAAGCGGTCTAAAGCGCCAAAACAACTGGGGCAAAGTCGCATCACTTTCATGTGCGCGTGAAAGAGTAGCCCGATAGGAATTCCGTCTGTCGCCTGCCCGCTTCCAGCGGCCGGACGGCGCGGCGGGGCGGAGAACAAAACGGCCGGCGATTTCACGCCGAAATTTTCAAACGGGGGCTTTGATGAAATCGCTCGAAATTTCCATCGTGGCGCTGCTGGCTGCGCTCGGCGCGGCGCAAGCGGCCGATCTGCCGACCAAGAAGACGCCGCCTGCGGCCGAGAAACCCAATTGCTACGCCACCTTTATGAGCTGGCTCGATTCGACGGCTTCGGACTGCCCGCTGTCGGCTTATGGCATTACGATTTACGGCCAAATCGACGTTGGCGGCGGCTACAACAGCGCCGCGACGCCATTCAATCGCGACTTCAGCAACGGCATTCAGGAACTGATTTCCAAGGACAGCAACAACGCCAGGTGGCAGGCGGTCCCTAACGGCCTCAGCCAGTCCAATGTCGGAATCAAGATCAAGGAGCAGGTCGCCCCGAACTGGTACGTCGTCGGCGACGTCGACTTCGGCTTCGACCCCTATTCGTTCCACTTCTCCAACGGGCCTGCGTCGTTGGAGGACAACAATTTCTACAAGAGCTCTCAGCAGGACCTGATCAGCGCCAACGGCGATTCGAGCCGCGCCGGCGGGATTGACAACGCCCGCGCCTATGTCGGCTTGAGCAATTCGACCTTCGGAACGCTGACCTTCGGTCGCCAATACGCCCTGACGAATGACCTGTCGGGCGCTTACGATCCGTTTGGCGGCGCCTACGCGTTCTCGCTGATCGGCACCTCCGGCACGGTCGAACAGGGCACCGGCGAGACCGAAACCGCCCGCGAAAACACGTCGTTCAAGTACTTGATCAATTATAACGGCTTCCGCGCGGCGGCGATCGGACAAGTCGGCGGTTGGGCGGAAGGCAACGGCGCCCAGGCGGCTTATCAGGTCGATATTGGCGGCGATTGGAACGGCTTCTCCGTGGACGCGGTCTACGCCTATGACAAGGACGCGGTGAAGCTTGGCGCCTTTGGCCCGCCCCCGGTGGGCGCGCCAAATGACCTCAAAGCCACGCTCGCCGACGTCAACGCGGGCGTCATCGGCGCCAAATACAAGGTGGACAAGCTGACCCTCTACAGCGGCTATGAAAACGCTCGGCTGTCGAGCCCGAGCAATTACGCGAATTACGTCGGCAACACCTACAACTTCAATGACAGCTGGACGAATTATCCTGGCGTCGTGCAGGCGGACGCCTTCGGCCATGGAACCGGCAAAACTGAAGATCTGCAGGTGGTTTGGCTTGGCGCGAAATATGGCGTCCTGAGCAATCTCGACGCCGCCGTCGGGTATTATCACGAGTGGCAGAACAACTACGACATCAACCCGAACGCCGCGAAAAACGGCACCACGGCCTGCGCCGCGTTCTCCACCCAGACTGGCGGCAAGAATGTCGTGACGACCACCGGCGCGATCGGCAAGGGCACCGTAAACAGCGACTGCGCTGGCCACACCGACGCCGTCTCGGGAATGCTCGACTGGCGTCCGGTCAAGCGGGTCGACATCTATAGCGGCGTGATGATCTCGCAGGTCGCCGGCGGCATGGCGTCCGGCTACATCCACACCGAGAACGTCTCCTTCACCAGCGGCGTTCGCCTCGCCTTCTGATCGCGTCGAAGCTTCCAACTGGCGACATCAAACCCCGGGCCTTGCGCCCGGGGTTTTCGTTTGTGCGCGCTTGATTGCTTTTGAGTAGTGGCGACCGAGCGGCGGATTAGTCGAAGAGACGCCGCGCCAGGCTGAGGACGACCCGCGTCGGTTTGACTTCGGCGACGCCAGGATCGTAGCGCCCTGAATAGACGGAGCGGATCATCGCCGCCCGCGCTTCGAACGTGTCTTCGACGGCGACGGCGAAGTCGGTCGCGCCGGCGCGCACGACCGAGGCCGGCAGTTTCCTGCCATCGAGTAGGAGGGTCAACGGCGTTCCCGCCGACGCCGGCGCTATGCCCCGCAGCCGCACGCCGCCGGTCGAGATGTCCTCGATCAGGTAGAATTGAATGCGATCGCCGACGACGAGCCGCGCGACAGCGCCGCGCCCGTCGAATCGTTCCGAACGGCGGAAGCGTGGCTGCTCGATGCAGACGACGCTCGCCAGCGTCAGAATGAAGATGTTGTACCAGCTCCAGAACAATGGCAGCGACGCCGCGCCATGCAGATCGGACGGCGGGTCGAGGATGAAGGCACGGCAAACCCCGACGATCGTCAGCGCAAGCAGGATCATGAATGGTGTGAGCACCCGCAGCTGGACAAAGCCCCTGCTGCGATCGCCGCCCTTGGCGGTGACGACGAACTTCTGGCCCTGTGGTTTGGTCAGCCCCTGCCACACCGCCTTGATGATGCTGGTTGCCGCGAGCAGGAGGCCGAGATCGCCCATGATCGGCAGCGACTTCGCGCCCGACAACCAGGCCACTGCCAGCGTCTGGGCGATGAAGAACGGCAGGAAGTGATAGAGCGTATCTGAGACTCCGGCGCGCACCGCCGCCACCCCGAACAGGAAATAGGTGACCGGCAGCGCAAGACCGACCAGACGGTAGCAATGGTTGGCCGACCAATGCAGGAAAGTCTCGATGAGGATCAGCCGATCGACGAGACGCAGGCCGTTGTTAGGGCGTAGCGGACCGCTCGGGCCGACGCAGATCTGCATGAAGCCAAGGCACCAGCGGCTGCGCTGGCCGATATATTCACGCAAGCCCTCGGGCGCGAGACCAAGCGACAGGCGCTCGTTGAGATAAACGGTACGGAAGCCGATCTGCTTCAGCCGCAGCGTCACAAGATAGTCTTCGGTCACCGAATCGGTCGGGAAACCGCCAATCCGCATCAGGGGCGCGAAGCGGATGATCGACGACGTGCCGCAGCAAAACGCGGCGCCCCAGGCGTCTTTCGACGCCATGAGAACATCGAAAAAATAGCGCTGCTCGTCCGGCCACACCCGCGCCACCGACAAGTTGCGCTGCATCGGGTCGGGATTGGCGAAATGCTGCGGCGTCTGCACCACGCCGACGTCGTCGGCGTGGAAGAGCGTCATCGCCCGCGTGAGGAAGTTTGGCGTCGGCACGAAGTCGGCGTCGAGGATCGAGACGAACTCGGGCGGCTCGTCGAGCTCGGCGAGGCGCCGCAGCCCGTTGTTGATGTTGCCGGCCTTGGCGTGGGCGTTGTCGGTGCGGGTGACGTAGCGGCAGCCGAGCCGCTCGCACAGCGCCTTAAGCCACGGTCGCCGTCCGTCGTCGAGCGTCCACAACCGATAATTGGGGTAGTCCATCGCGAGCGCCCCGACGATGGTCTGCTCGAGGATCGCCTCTTCCTCGTTGTAGGTGCAGATCAACACATCGATCAGCGGAGGAATCGGCCGCGAGGTCAGCCAGCCGAGATTGGCCTCAACCTCGGCGGAACGGTCGCGCAGGCGCGACAGGAAGAAGAATGAGATCGTCCCGCCGATCAGAGCCGCCGTCTCGACGAAAATGAAGACGATCGCGACCAGCGTGTCGAGGGTGAAGCCGAATGGCGGTAGGGTCGCCAACCAGCGCCACAACAAGTAGCGCCACATCAGCGCCAGCACGAGCGCCACGACGGCGGCGCGGGCCCATGTGTCGTCGCGCTTGAGCCACGGCAGGATCGCCACCCCGGCGCCGGCGACGAGCGCCGCTGGCCAGCAGCACGCGACGGCGCTGGCGAACAAAGGGTTCACCAGAGCCCCGGCCGCAGGGCGTCGATGAGGTCGGCGTGAGCGGCGTCGAAGATCACCTGGCCGGTGCGGCCGACATCGCAAGTCTGAGCATTGGCGAGCCCGGGAACCGACACAGTGACGTGATAGGCGCCACGAGCCAGCGCCGCCGGCAGAATGGCGAAATTGGCCGGCGTCGTCGAAGAGCCGGTAAGGCCGATCACCGTTCCGGCGAGGTCTTCGCTGCCGTCGCGTGGCTGGAATCGCGCCGGCGAGCCCATGTGCAGGCGATTGTAGACGCTTTCACTGACGGTCGCCGTGACCAGCGCACCGCCGCAGTCGAGGACGCGCACCAGCTCCTGGCCGCGCCGCACTTGCTCGCCCGGCGCCGTCAGCACCTCCCAGACGCTGCCTTTGGCCGGCGCGACAATTGCCGCCGACGCGAGCTGCGCATAGCGCGCCTGCTCGTCGTCGAGATCCTGCGACAGGCGGGCGACGCGGCGGTCGCTTTCATTCAGCGCTTGCTCGAAATCGCCGATCTGCTGGCCCAGATCGTCCGCGCGCTGGGCCGAGGTCGGGCGATCATTGTAGCTGTCGCTGACGAATACGCCGCGGCGGGCGGAGGCCAGTTCGACGTCATTGACGACGATGAGGCCCTGGGCGGAGATTTCGTTCTGCGCCGCGATGTCGGCGTCGCGCTTGGCGAGGTTCGCCTGCACTGGCGTCCCGGCGCCGTCGGCCAACAGCCGGTTGGCGCGTTCGAGCGTCGCGGTCGCATCGAGCGCCCGCGCGTGAGCCACGGCGGCGTCGGCGGTTAGCGCGTCGCGGCGCGCTTCGAGTTGGTGAATGCGTGCGGCGCCGAAAGCGCGCGTCTGTTCGCTCAGATCGGCGAGCAAGGTGCGCGCGCTCTCAAGCCGCGCCGCCAGCCGCGGCCGCTCGTCGCGCGCCTGCCCGAGTTGGCGCGACAGATCGTCGACCCGGTTGCGATCGGCGCGCGGATCGACGACGCGAAACAGCACGTCGCCCGCCGCAAGCGCGGCGCCCGATCCGCGCACAATCGGGCCGGCTTGCACCTCGCCGTCGATCGGCGCGCGCAACGTAATGACGCGCGCGTTGACGATCGCCTCGACGCTCGTAGTCTGCGCCATGCGCTGCACTGGCGCGTAGCCGACGGCGACGACGAGCGCGAGGCCGAGCAGCGTCTTGACGATGCGCCGCGGCGCCGCCGACTTCGGCTTGGTCTTGGCTGGCGCGGCAGGCGCCGGCAATATGGAGATCGGCGTCGGTTCGGCGCTGGGCGCGCCGGGCGCGTTGCGCCGCCGCCAATCCTCGACGGCGGGCGTGTTTACGGCGCCGGCCTCGGCGAGCAGACCGCGCAGGTAGGAAAGACGCTGGCCGGCGTCCATTTGGGCGAATCCCGCCGACGCGATCGGCGCCCGATCGCCGACGGCGTCGCGTCCCGGTTCGTCGGCGCGCGGATTGGCCTCGACTGGCCGGTGGGGGGGCGCGCTCGATGCGCTCATCGCCGCAGCGCCGCGTCAGCGCGAACGACCGCGCGGCCGCAGTCGTGACCCCAAACGGGGCCAAGCTCCGAAGCAAAAATGAGTTTTGTCGTCATGACAGAACGCAACGCAAGAACGCAAAGGACGCGGATTTGCGACCGTTGAGACGGATAGAATTATCGACAATTCGTTTATGGAAAATTAACTTACGACCGACTGTCGAATAACTTGCGCGGCATTCCGTCGCGATCGCAGCGCGATCTCTCGATAGGCGATGGCGCTTTTGCCGCGCATCCTGTCGAAGCGTCCCGGCGAAACGGCGTGAACCCTATTCCGCCGGCGCCTCGGTGAGAAGCTTGCGCTCCCCGCTCGGGCTGGCGGCGAGATAGCCGCCGGCGACGAATATCGCGCCGCCGATCACATTGCCGATCGTCACCCAGAGAAGATTATAGACCATGCCGCCATAGGTGACGCTGGCCGGATGATTGCCGAGCAATGCAATCGAGAACACCGTCATATTGGCGATCGAGTGCTCGAAGCCGGCGGCGATGAAGGCGAACAGGCACCACCAGATCAGGATGCATTTCGCCGTGTCGCTCGTCGCTCGCTGGCTGGTCCATAGCGCCAGGCAGACGAGCCAGTTGCACAGCGCGCCGCGCGCCACCAGCGCGACGGCCGAGGCGCTCATTTTGGCGGCCGAGGCGTTGAAGATGAGATCGGCGCCGTCTTTCAGGATCTGACCGCCGCCGCCAAGCCAGAAGATGACCGAGAGCAGCGCCGCGCCGACGAAATTGCCGACCCAGCACAGAACCCAGGCGCGGATCAGCGAGACGCCGTCGATGGTTCCGCGCGCCAGACCGATGGTCATGAACATCGTATGGCCGGTGAAGAGATCGGAGCCAGCGAAGATCACCAGGGTCAGCGCGATGCCGAAACACGAGCCCATAACGAGGCTGCGCAGCGCCGGCTCGATCTGCTGGCCAAGCGTGAAGATGAGAATGATGCCGATGCCGACATAGGCGCCCGCCATCATCGACGAGACGAAGAAAGCGATCGGCTTGTCGCGACTATAGGTGGCCTTGGCGGCGGCGATGGCGGCGAAATCGTCGAGCGTCTTGGCGAACATGTCGGGCTCCCTGTCGGACGAAAGTCGCCTTCCGCCATGACTGGCGCAAAAAGACCCGCTCAAAAATTTGCAAAGCCCGTGCCATTCGCCAGAGTGCGATCGTCTCGATTCTGCAGGGGCTTGGCTGTGACCGCGCTGATCCCTGGCGCGCCTGTTTTGCGCGCCTCGCACAGTTTTTGGGCGGGGCGCCGAGGCCGGCAGCGGCGCCTCAATGGAATACGGTCTCAAATTCTTGACCCCGGAGCGTATCCTGGGGGCCTTCGTCTGCGTATCTATCCGACATGCAGATCCAAACTGGCCTCCAGTCGCAACTCGACGCCACCGGCCTTTTCGAGGCGAGGCATCTCGCATTTCTCGAAACCATCGCGCATCTGCGCCCCAGATTGCATCGATACTGCGCGCGAATGACCGGCTCCGCGCTCGACGGCGAAGACGTGATGCAGGAAGCGGTGTTCGAGGCCTATCGCAAGCTCGACAGTTTTGACGACAGCAAGACGCTCAAACCCTGGCTGTTTCGGATCGTTCATAATCGCTGCATCGACTTCCTTCGTCGCCGCCAGGTTCGTGAGGCGGCCGAAGCCGCCGCCCTGGGCCCCGAAATGGTCATGCCAGTCGAAACGCCAGGCCGGGAGATCGACCGCGCCGTCGAGCGGCTGGTCCTGAATCTGCCGCCCAAAGAACGAGCCTGCGTCCTGCTCAAGGACGTCTTTGATTATTCGCTCGACGAGATCGCCGATCTCGTCGATTCCACGGTCGGGGGTGTCAAGGCCGCCCTCAATCGCGGCCGCGCCAAGCTGACAACTCTGCCCAAGGCGGCCGACAGCAGGTCTGTGACAAGCAAAGAGACTTTGGAATTGCTTCGCCTCTATGTCGAGCGGTTCAACAGACGCGACTGGGATGGCGTGCGTGAACTGGCCAGCGCGGACGCGCGTTTGCGAGTGGCCGACTGTTTCGCCGGCCGCCTTGCCGACTCGCCCTATTTCGTCGAATACGAGCGTCCCATAATCCCCTGGCGAATGGCGCTTGGCAGCGTCGACGGCGAGTCGGTCGTCCTGATCTTGCGCGACGACGCCGACGGCTTAACGCCCTTCTCGGCAATCCGCCTTGCGGTGTCCGGCAAGCAGATTGTCGGCGTCACGGACTACATCAAAAGTTCCTGGGTTCTCGAGGCGGCGGTCTCTGTCGTCGTTGAGGGCGCCTAAGCCGGCGCCTCTCCCGCGAGCCCATTGGGCGATGAGAAACACGTCGCGCGTATCTCGCCGCGTTCGGCGAACGTAATAGGAGCGCAACTCTCGTCGAGACCCTTTCGGCGATCACAGTGAAGGCTCCAACATGACGCTGAAAATTCACTCGGGCGGCTGCCACTGCGGCGCCGTTCGCTTTGAAGCCGAAATCGACATCGCCCAGGGAACCGTAAAGTGTAACTGTTCGAGCTGCGCCAAAGCTCGCTCCTGGCTCGCTCTCGTTCCGGGCAGCCGCTATCGCCTGACCTCCGGCGCCGAGTCCCAGGCGAACTATCAGTGGACGCCGCCGGGGAGGCCCGGGCCGACGATCGAATTTCATTTCTGCAAAATATGCGGCATTCGCACGCCTGGGCGCGGCAACATGGAAGCCATGGGCGGCGTTTTCTACGCGGTTCAGGTGCCCTTGCTCAGTGAGATCGACCGGGAGGAATTGGCGGCGGCGCCGATCCAATATGTCGACGGCCTTCACGATCGCTTCGATCGCGAGCCGGCTGACCGGCGTTTCCTTTGAGCATCATCGCGACGACGGCGCCTTTCCCCTCTCCCCGTTCACGGGGAGAGGATGGGTGAGGGGAATTTCCCCTCTCCCCGCTTGCGGGGAGAAGGGAGGCCGTCGCGTTCATCACTGCGAGGCGCGGCGCTCGACGACCGTGCGAGGAGCCGAGACGTATCTTTTGCGACGACCGCGATGAAGGCCTGGACACGTGCGGTGCGTCGAAGCTCCGGATGCGTCAGCAGCCAGGCTTTGTTCGTCAGCTCATCGATGCTCGCGGACATGGGAACAAGCCCCGCGTCCCCGTCACCTACATATGTCGGCAGGAGACCGACGCCCGCGCCGGCGCGAAGCAAAGACAGCATGCTGGAAAAAGTATCGACTCGGAACTTGATGTTCTCGCCAGGAACGTTCCGTCGCACCCACCGCGAACAACGATTTTCGGAGCTGCTGAAGTCGATCCAGGAATGCCCCGCGAACAGGTCGGCGATGTCTGCTCGTTTCCGACGCTTGCCGTCGCCTGCCGCCGAATAGGCGCGGTATCTGACGGCGCCGATCTCGCGTCCGACCCAATGCTCCGGAGGCTCGTTGACGAAGCGCAGGGCGACGTCGGCTTGTCGGCCGCCGATTTCCAGCAACTCACTGCTCTCGGAGAGTTTGACGACGATATCGGGGTGCAGAGCGCTGAAGCGCGCCAATGTATTCGCCAAGAGATAAGGCACGGCGGTGACCGTCGTGGTGAACCGAATGGTTCCCTTCAGACTGAGGTCGCGTCCTTGAAGCCTGCGCTCGATCTCGTCGATACGCGGCGCGAAGGTTCGGGCCTCATCGAGCAGAAGTTCGCCCGCCTCGGTCGGAATGTAGCCGTTGCGCCGCCGATCAAAGAGGCGCGTGTTTAGTTCTAGCTCGATCTGATCGAGACGCCGCATCGCGGTTGACACGGACCAGCGAAGATCCCGCGCCGCGCTGGCGAGCGACCCAGAGTCCGCAACCGTAAGCGCGAAACGCAAGTCGTCCCAGTTCATGTCTTACGTTCTCCTCGATGACGCCGCTCGCGAGAGCGCCGCCGCGGCGATCCTACAAGTGCGGCGCGCAACTTGCAATTTTGGCACTTTCAATTGCGGTAAATTGTATTTTCAAAATATCGAGCGGACATTAGGTGTCCTAGGCGCGGTCTAGGAAGACCTTCGATCTCTCGAAATCATTCGAAACTTGGAGCCGCCATGACCATGTCTCTCCCCATCCTCTTCGATATGAAGGCAAAGGCCGAGGAACGAAGAGTCACAGACGGAAGAAACGCTTTCCGTTTGATCGCGTCCGCCGGCTGCTTGACGCTCGCTCTTTTGGGCGGTTGGGCAACGGCGGCTGAAGCTGGAACTCCCGAGGCGTTTACTTTCAGCAGTCCCGACCTTGCCTCCGGTAAATTCGACAAGAAATTCACCTTGAACGCCTTCGGATGCACC